>NZ_LMME01000011.1:0-50767 GCF_001422125.1 Methylobacterium sp. Leaf85
GGAGCGGAGCGATCTCATCCCAGAGATCATCGGGGAGAAGCGGTCTGGCCATGCCAAACCAACGCTGAAAGCAACGCTCGGTGCCGTTCTGTTAGGCGCTCTAAGTCCAGACGTTCGGCCTGCGAACTCGAAACTTGCAGAGGTGGAGCCAGTAGAACCTGTGCTAGGGCCGACTGATCCCACGAGACCCAGGCTTGAGTTGCAAATAGAACCGCGACTGTACGCGTGTACGAGAATGTCGCTTGCCGCATATTTGCACCCTTGCACCTTCCCGCCTGCAACTGAATGAGCAAAGACGGGGTAGAATTAAAAATCTGCTTTATCAGAGATGCAGAATACCTCTCCTTTATAATTGTCCGTAACTTGGTTTAAAAACGCTTAATGACGATGAGATATCTGCTTAAAGTTCGAACTTGTCTCATATTTTCAGTTTATGTATTTACGAATATAACAAAATGACATGAGTAATTGCGAAAAATATCACACAAAGCCCTTCGATAGTAAAATCATCACAAAGTAATGCTGTTTCGGGAAATTTATCGCAGAATACGGGATCGATAACGCTGGAAAGAACGAGCTGGTCTATCGCATGGCGATGAGGATGGCCGCGAATCTTATGGAGGCCTTTTATGCCAATCGGCGATGAGGGGGACTCACGGGGTCTGTTCGGCGGAGCCGTTGTGATTCGATAAGGCGGACCGGGCGGCTTTGGACCGCGCCGGGTTTTCCGGAGGCCCCGACGCTTGCGAGGATGGAGCCATGAGGCCGAACCCCTCGATGATCTCGCGGAGGACGGTCTCGGGCGCATACCGGTCGATGCCGGCTTCGATCATGGTCGGCCCCCTTCCACGGCAGGGGTGGCGGATCTGGTGGTGGACGCGACCAGAGCCGAGGTCGCGACGCCCAGAGCCGCCACCAGGAAGACCGCGGGCCAGCCGAGAGCGGCGACGGCCAGGCCGCTCAGGACGCCGCCGGCGATTCCGGCCAAGGTCCAGCCCGACTGGACAATGGCGTAGTCCGTCGCCGCCTGATCGGAGGCGCAGGTCCGCATCGCGAGGGCGCACAGGGCGGAGTAGAGGATCGCATAGGCTGCGTAGCACGCCGCGACGAAGGCGGAGGCTATCAGCCCCGTAGCCGGGAAGGCCGTGCCCGCTGCAGCAGCCAAGGAAAGCAGCAAGGCCAGGCCGGTTCCGCTTGCGGCGAGCGTCGCACTCGAACCGAGCGTCCGGCCCAGGACGCCGGCGAATGCCGCTCCAACGATGGCTGCCAATCCCCCTGCCACTCCGAAAGCGACGCCGATGCTGGCGAGGGGAAGGCCGATGGCCACGAGAAGCAGGCGAAATCCACTGATGCCGAGACCGAGCGCACTTCCCAGAGCGACGCTCGACACGACGAGACGCAGTCCCTTGGGACGTCGCGTCAGTGCGGAGAGCGTCGGCCAGGGTCGGCGGAGACGCCCGCCGCCACCCGGCTCACAGTCTCGAGCGAAGCCGAGGGGTGCCAGCAGCGCAAGCGCTGCCAGAACCAGTATGGCATTCGTCCATCCCAGCCGTTCGTAGATCGCTAGGATGGCGGTCGAACCGATCAGCATGCCGCCATACACTCCGCCGACCTTGAGCGGTCCACGCAAGGCGCGTTCGGCATCGTCGCGGGCCGTCTCGACGAGGAAGCCGTCCAGGGCGACATCCATGGTCGCTGCCGCCACACCCATGGGCAGCAGGAGCAGCATCGCCGTATGGGGTTCCAGAGCGGCGCAGATCAGCAGCGCCGCGACGACGATCCCTTGGCAGACGAGGATCCAGCCTCGCCGGCGGCCGAACCGCTCCGAACCGTAGCGATCCACGAGGGGAGCCCATAACGCGGACAGGCCGAAGGGCAGGAACAGCAGCGTGGCGAAGCCGACGAGGGTGAGCGGGACACCTTCCCGTTGCAGGATCGCGGGCAGCGCGGTCTGGATGAAGCCCAGCAACGCGCCGAAGGCCACGTAGAGCGGTAGCACCGCAAACGTCGCTCTGCCGAGGGAGATCGGGCGCGTGATCATCCGATCCTCCGGGCGACGGGAGCGAGGCGATCCGATGCGACCGCGGCCAGGAGGCCGATGCTGAGGCCGATGGCCATGAGGAAGGGGAGACGCGGCTCGACGTAATAGAGGGAGGTGCCGAGGATCGGCCCCACCACGAATCCGAGAGCCATGGCGGCGGAGACCAGTCCGGCGGCGGCGCCCTGCTCAGCCTGCCCGACCGCCAGGGAGGCCGTGGTCTGCAGACCCGGCATGATGACGCCGTAGCCGACGCCCAAGGCGATGCAGCCAGCGACGATGAGGGCAAGATTCTGTGCCAATGCGAGGGCGACGAAACCTGTCAGTAGTCCTGCCGCCCCGAGTCTCAGCATCGTACGCGGCGTTGGCGAGAGCTGTCTGACGATGAGGATCTGGCTCGCCAGGGCGGCCAACGCGAAACCGGCCAGGGCGAAGCCGACCTGTCGCGTCGCAGCCGCAGAATCGAGGCCGAGCAGGTCCTGGACGTAGAAGGACAGGGTCTGCTGGGTTATGGCGATCGTGACGAAGGCGAGCGCGGCAAGGAGCAGGGTCGGCCATAGCCGCGGATCGCCGGGTTTCACCGCGGCCTTGGCTGCCTTCGTCTCAGGTCCCATCGGTGATTCGACCCATACCAGGGTCGCGATCGCCGCGAGGCCTGCCAGGCCGGCGGTGGCAAAGAGCGGTGTCAGCAATCCCCAGCCGACGAGACCGGCTCCGATCACCGGGCCGAGGATGGTTCCGAAGACAAAGCCTGCGCCGACCAGTGCCATGCCGGAGGCACGCCCCGCCTCGTCGGTTGCGGCCGCAACGATCGCCGACGCGGAGGGTTGGATGGCGGCGGCGACCAGCGCGTAGAGAACCCGGCTCGCGAGCATCAGTCCGAAGACCACGTAGACCGAGATGTCGCCGATGAGGCCAAGATGCAGCACATAGGCGAAGAGCGCGGTCGTGAGGGCGTAGCCGGCCAGGCCCAGCGTCAGCGTGCGCCTTCGTCCCCAGCGGTCGGCGGCACGCCCCCAGAACGGTGAGACGACCACGACGACAAGCGCCGAGACCGTGACGACGAGACCGACATCGACGACGTCGAGGCCGATATCGCGGGCGACAGGGCCGAGCATCGCGAACAGCACGGTCTGGCCGGTCCCGAACACGATCAATCCGAACAGGATGGTGGCCAGCGTCTGACGGGACAACGAAGTCATGCGGCGATCTCCTGGGTCGCGATGGCGCGAAGACGAATGATGGTGTGACGCGGAGCAGACCTTCATCGGGCCATTCGTGCGCGCGTCCCGGCCATGGCGGGGCGCTCGACCCGCAGGCTGAAAACGGCCGACAATGAGGAGACCTCATCGTCGGCCGCGCGCGCGACTGCGCGGCGGCGGGCGTCCGCCGAATGCGCTGAGGACGACCATCGGTCGGGATCAGCGCCGCTTGGTATTATGTGGCGAAGAGGGAGAGGCGGTCCTCGCCGATGCGGACACGCATCTCCGGACGCTCGATGCCGAGTCCTTCGCGCGGAGCGAGACACGGCCCGGCCGCCGCGCAGGAAACAGCGCATTCGATCATGACATAAGGGAAGAGCTTACCCGAATTCTTGTTATGAAAATGTGATCTCACCCGGCGGACAAAAGCATAATCTGGAATTGTTCCAGTAATGCACATGACTGCCCCGCACTTCCGAAGCCTGGACGGCAAATCCTATGCATCATTGCGAGGGCCGTTGCGCGAAAGATCGCATTTGCGATTCGTCAAAAGATCTTTGCTGCGATCGTCCAAACTGGAAGAATTTCGATCTCGCCCTGCAGTCTCAGGCCGCCCCATAAGCGGTCGGTTGAGGGGCTGCCACAACACAGCGTGGGGTCAAAAATTCTTGTTTCCGGCAAGGCGCGCTGCTAGCACGGCGATTGACTGAGTTTCGGCGCGATAGAACATCGTCATTGTAATAGTTCTACATCGTAAAGACTGTTCACGCTTTCAAGTGCACGGGAGCTGTTGCGTATCTTGGAGCGCGGTCGGCATGGAAGGCGGAATGGCATGGAGTGTCGCTGCGACGCCATCTGCGATTGGGAGAATCCGGATACGGCGGTCCACCCACCGGAGACGCTCAGCGGAAAATCGGCGAAGTACGATGTCGTCTTCAAGGAGGATGGCGTCACCCTGCTCTCCACGAACTTCCAATCGGTCGAGCCGATTTTCGTCGAGGCGCAGACCTTTCCTTGCGTCTGCATGAGCATCGTCCTCGATGGGCGCGCCGAGGGGCAGACGGCTGGGTTCGATGCCAGCTTTTCACCGAACGAGGTATGGGTCGCGACCTCGAACGCGCGCATGCACATCCAGAAAGTGATCATGCCGGACCTCCCGGTCCGGACAGTTGAACTCATCGTCCTGCCGGAATGGTTCGAGCGGAACGAGCAGCGCTTCCTGAAGGACCAGCCCTTCATGCGGATGTGGGCGGCCTTGAATGGCCCGACATCGGTCCGGCGCCGCCCCCTCGACGCGCGTCTGAAACGCATCGCCTGGGCGGTCCACCATCCGCCGCGGACCGACGGACTCATCGCGTTGCACTACCAGAGCCGGGCTCTCGATCTCCTGAGCGCCCTGGCGGACGAGTTCGACCACGTCGATCCCAAACCGAAGGCGCCTTCCCTCAGTGCTCAGTCGATCGAACGCATCATGGCGGTGCGCCAGTGGATCGACGGCAACCCAAGCGGCACGACCTCGATCGTGTCCCTGGCGAGTGAGTTCGGCATGAGCCCGAGCAAGCTCCGGCAGGATTTCTGCGTCGCTTTCGGGATCTGCATCGGCAGCTACATCTCCGACCGCCGGCTCAACTACGGGCGGGAGCTCATCCAGACCATGGGCCTCACCGTGTCGGAGGCTGCCTATCGTGCCGGCTATGCGCATCCAGCGAACTTCGCGACGGCGTTCAAGCGACGATTCGGCCATCCCCCGAGCGCGGCGCGCAGCTGAGACCGTATCCCGAACTCGTCGCCCGCCCCCCTTCGCGGCGGCCCGGGGCGGGGGGCGTCATGCCCCCGCATAGGCCTTTTGTCAGACTGCAAACGGGATACCGGTAACCTTGGCCGTTGTCGTTTGAGAGACTGGCACCCGGTTCTTCCCTCCGAGTGTCATCATGATCGTCCGCGGCAGCCTTGCCCTCATTCTTGCGTCCGCCGCATCCCCGGCTCTCGCCCAACAGGTCGCGGCACCGGCGGGCCCCGTGACCCTCGATGAACTCAGCGTGACGGCGCAACACCGGCCGGAGCGGGCCGGTGACGTGCCGATCAGCCTCGGTCTGCGAACAGCGGCCGATCTCGACCGTCATGAGATCCGCCGCGCCGATCAGGCGATCAACGAAATTCCGAATGCCCAGATGGGGACGCTGAGCGGCAGCCTCTACACCAACTTCACCGCCATTCGCGGCATCGGCTCCGGCCTCATCGACACCGACCCGGCGGTCGGCTTTTACAAGGACGGCGTGTCCGTCGGGAATTCTCAGGGCTATTCGGGTGGGCTGCTCGACGTCGACCGCGTCGAGGTCTTGCGGGGCCCGCAGGGAACTCTCTACGGCCGCAACAACCTCGCAGGAGCGATCAACGTCATCTCCAGCTTGCCCGATCCCGCACGGGTGTTCGGCGAAGTCGGGATCGAGTACGGCCGCTTCAACCAGTTGCGCGGCTTCGGCATCGTCAACATGCCGATCGCCAACTCGGGCTGGGCTGTCCGCGGCGCGCTATCGGGCAGCCGGAACGACGGATACACGCCCAATCTCGCCACGCACCGCGATCTGAATTCGCTTGAAGACCTTCACGGGCGCTTCAGCGTGAAGGGGGACATCACCGACACGCTCGAATTCATCGGCAGCGTCGAGAGCCAGAGTCAGCGCAGCTACGACGCGGCTTTCCAGCGGGATCAGGATTTCCGCGCCGGCCGCGCTCGTGTCGATATCCTCGACCCCTTCAACGGCACACTCAACACGACGACGGCCCGCACCCAATTCACCCTCAAGCGCGAGAACGGCGACCGGATCGTCTCGATCACAGGCTTCCAGGACAGAAACAACGAGTATCGCGGTAACACCTTTCCCCGCGGCTACTTCGCGCCGCTGGAGGCGCAGTATCAAGCCTTCGGAATCGCCGGATTTCGCTACCGCACCGACAACCCGTTCCGCGGCAGCTACCAGCAGTTCTCGCAGGAATACCGATACATCTCCGATGCCGACGACCGGTTCAAATGGCTGGCCGGCGCCTATGTGGAGCACAGCAAGGGCTCGAGCACCTACGGCCTCAAGAGCACGTTCTCTCCCGGTGGCTTCCTCACGGGCGACAGCGTGAGCCTGGCGTCGAAAGCCGACATCGCGACGACCGCCGTCGCGGGCTTCGTCGACGGGTCCTATGCCCTGACCGAACGTCTCAAGCTCTTCGCCGGCGCCCGGGTCGGACATGACTGGAAGGACATCGATTATCGCTTCAGCGTCGACAACCCGTCCTTCGCAGCCCTCGGATTCACCGCCGCCTTCGCGTCCTCGTTCCGCAATACCCTGTCGGAGGCCTACGTGACCCCGCGGGCGGGACTCCAATTCGCGCTGAATCCGGAGGTGAACATCTATGCGAGCGTCAGCCGGGGCTACAAATCCGGCGGATTCAACTCGGCATTCGTCAGTGTGGGTGACGACCGACCATACAAGTCCGAGTCTCTGATGACCTACGAGGCCGGATGGAAGGCGCAGCTTCTCGACAACCGGCTGTCCATCGACGGAGCCGTCTTCTTCAACGATTGGAGCGACCAGCAGGTCCAGGTCAACAACATCGCGACCCAGTCGACCCCGATCCAGAATGCCCTCAGCAGCCAATCCTATGGTGCCGAGGCCGAGGGCCGGTTCCGTATCGACGAGCATTGGTCGGTCCGCGCCGGCGTGGGCTACGTCGATGCGACCTACGAAGATTTCAAGAATGCCATCGCCACCGGGCGCTCGGTCGCGATCGACGCAAGCGGCAACCAGCAGCAATACGTTTCGAAATATAACGGCTCCATCGGCGGAAGCTATGCATGGAAGACAGGTTACGACAATCTGACCGGGACCATCGATGTATGGTACAATGCAAAATCGGGTTTCTACTTCGATGCGGAAAATACGCTGCGGCAACCGGGATACGGTTTGCTCAATGCGCGCATCTCGTTCGAGAACGAGCGTTATGCGCTGAGCCTGTTCGGCACGAATCTGACCGACACGCGCTATCGCAGCATTGCTCTCGACGTCGGCTTCGGTCCTTTGGTCGCCATCGCTCCCCCTCTCATGGTTGGCGGTTCGGTTCGGCTCAAATTCTGACACCGGGATAGGCCCAGGCAGCCAATGCGACGCGCCGCCGAGACATCGTATTCTGACGGGAAAACGGAATGACCGAAGGACGACGCTCCTCCGTGCCGACCGAAGACGATCTGGGTCAAAGCTTCGATGCGCCGCCGGTCGTCGTGCTCGACCTGCCGCCACCGGGCACCCCCGACCGGCTGCGCTCGCAGCATGATGCGCTCGACCGTCTCATCCAAGACAAGAGGGCGTTCGCGATCGTCACGACCGCCTCAGGCGGAGACGAGACCGCGGAGGAACGCGCGGCCCAGGCCGCATGGCTCAAGGTGCATCTCCATGAGTTTGCCCAGGTCTGCCGCGCGTACTTCATCGTTGAACCCGATGTTTCACGGCGTGCTGTGCTTCGACAGCAAGCAGACAAGCTCTCGAAGGCGTTTCCAATCCCGATGTATTTCGCAGAGTCGAAGGACCATGCCGTTGCTCAAGCATATAAATTCATGACAAGCCGGTGAGCGCGAATTGTACTCCATCGACGTATATTGGCCTGCCACCTGAAAAGTGGTCCTCCCTGAAGTATGGCTTCGCACCGTGTGGAGGATGTCATCATGGGGCGGAGGAATCATACGGCTGAAGAAATTGTCGCTAAGAGTGCCTCACAAAATTCCCGACCACGGTCGGTTCTCGCTCCGCGCACGACAGCGCAGCGGGAGTTCTGTGAGAGACACTCGGCTGCGCCAGGTCGATGTCTTGGTCTCGCAAGGCCGCAAGGTCGCTGAAGCAATTCGGTCCAGCGAGGTGACGGACGCCACGTATTATCGCTGGCGCTCCGAGTACGGCGGCCTGAAAGGGCGATCAGGTCAGGCGGCTGAAGTCCCTGGAGACCGAGAACCAACGACTTCGTCGGGCAATCGCCGACCTGACCCTGGAGACGCTCATTCTCACGGAGGCGGCTTCGGGACCCAAAGGGCAGCGCCAGCAAAACTTCTGAGCGCGGCGTGTCGGAACGCTTCGCCTGCCGTGTCCTGGGCCGGCATCGTTCGACGCAGCGCAGGACTGCCGTCGCGGTCGAGGTCGCACCGACGACCGCCATCGTCGCTCTCGCTCTGCAGTATGAACGCTGCGGCTACCGTCGGATCACGGCCTTACAACAGCATCCGTCCGCACTCCTCGCTCGGATACCAGCCACCTGTGCCGGAGGTCGTCATCTGGCCAACGGAACCGAGCGGATCAGCGCCGCTCGCTCACCCCGCCATCGTCACGCGACCGACGATGCCCTAACTTCGGACTTCGGCCACCGCATGGGGGCAGGCCACATTGGCGCGATCCGCCTGGACGCACCGAAAGGTAGAGATTGCCACCGTCGCTGTGCAAGCCGAGGGGTCGCGTCGCGATCTGCTTGGCAGTCAACTTGTTGATGGTGGGCACGGTCCGGCCCCTGCACGACAGTGCCCAATCACGACGTGTGCCCTTGGCAGTCCTGGCGCACCCCGATGCGACCACGTCAGTGCGGAATATGGTGTCAGCTCAACGGGTTCGACAGCCCGGAAAACCACGGACGACCTTGCAGCTCTGATATCTGGCGGAAGGGGTGTCCGCTTCATCAACAGAAATAAATTATATTTTTCAACAGCATAAGCAATAAAACCCGACGGCTACCCACGTTCTTGCCCACATGTAATCGTCGGACGGTAGCGAATAACAACGAATATAGGCGAAGAACGAGGGGTCTGTAGGCTCGACAAGATTATGCCTCGCGCTACCGTACCGATGTCTCGCGCGATCCATCAAACAAGCGTATGCTGAGCGCCAGCCCGAAAGGAGACCCACTTTGTACAAAGTTAAGGCAAACGACCACGCTGGGCGCGCGCGCATCTTTGCGTGCGGAACCGCCGATCAAGCGCTCGAAAAAACATGGGAACTCGCAGGCCGAGGCTTCAAAGACATTTTGGTAGCTGATCCTTCAGGCCAAGAGGTCAACGCCAGCGCTTTTGAACGCTCAATGAACCTTGATTGATATTGATCAAACCCCAGGCACAAAGTCAGCGCTTAGGTAACTAAATAGCAAGTGCCGGGTTCGGTATCTTGATGTTCAACCTTTGAGGCGAGCGCGTGACTGGGGCCGCGACGCGGACGCAAATCACCAACTTCCTGACTTAGACCTAACGCATCAACCTGACGGCGATCCAGACGATGGTGGAAGCAGCATTCAATCAGGCCTAAAGTGGCAACCGTACCCAGGCGCCTCACCCCGAAAGCAACCGCTCCGCCTCCGACCCAAGCTGGCCGTTCGACTCGCTTTGGTCGCGTCCCATAAGCGAACGTTCGTTGGTCGACCGGCAACGTCACCCCGGGGTGCAGGCTGTATGAAAACGTCGAAACGTCGAGACTCAGCAGCGCAATTTTCTACCGAAGGCTGATATACATCGCCTTGGATGACTTTTACAGCGGCTGAAAAGGGGTATCGTAGACGATATTTCTATTTGCGACGCACAGATATTCGTTTTCACACCGCCTCGGTGGGAAGCGGAACCTAGCCAAGCGTCCGAAAGCGGATGCTCCGCCTTCTACAGATATAAGGTGTTCAGGCCGCTACCAGACATTCCTGAAAGCAATCGTTTTTCGTTTATAATGCAAATTCGGCTCGGCGGAAGGTAGAAATGTTTAAAGCAATTCGAAGTTTGCTTGACTTTGATTTGGGCTATCTATGTCGTGCGAAAAATATCAAAGAGACGAATGGGGCTTGACAGCAACGCTTGTTTCGAAAAATCCTGACTAGGTCTGCCTGATTGAGTTTGTTTCTCGAGCTGTAATTTTGCAAGAATTAATGCCACATCGGAGTTGCGGGCGCATGCTAAAGTCTGTCTTTTCTACCACAGCTATAATAATGTCGATATATTCGAGCGCAGCCTTGGCGCAATGCGATCCCAGGCTTTTTATGTCTCAAGATATAGATTTTAGTCATAGCAGTAAGACATTTAGATTAATCTACGCGCGAGATATCACACAGACAATATTTGAAGAACTTAAGAGAAGCGGAAAAATCAGCACTATTATTCCAGACATCGATTTGCCCGTTGATATCAGTTTTTCTGATTTTAAAAAGCTTGTTTACTCTTTGCTCGATAGATCGAATTTAGACGTAACACAGGCCCAAGCCGATACAATTTACAAATCTCGGCTATCTCAAGCTTCGGCGCAGATGTACGCTGAATGTTTGAAATCACATCAAATCTACACAGAGCTTCAAGTGCCAGAAAATGCTTCATCCTTAAAAAAATTCTTTGCTATTTTAACTTGGCATGGTCCGGCTGAAGCTAAAAAAGGCACTATTGATATAGTCGGCCGAGATCGATTCCAAATTTTGGGTGGAGAAATTATTGATCGAGAAAGTTATAACAAGATTGGCGAAATAAAAAGCGGCGAAAGCATTAGAATTCCCGTTGAAAGAGACTTAAATGATGATTTCTCGATGAGCATGTCGGTCGATGGGCATTCTGCTCAAGTCGATCTTCCAAAGCAGGCAGTAAGTATTCCCATTCAATATGTGCTGAAAAGAAGTGCCGATGTATCAGCGTACGGAGATAGTGGTAACGATCAAGAAAATCAAGGATGCCTTAACGCAGATAGCGATGAAGAATTGTTAGTGAGTTCAGCTAATATCGTAAATACAGTAACGCAGAAGCCGAGTGGTGGTCGCATAGCAACATTTTTTGTTGGCCCCAAAACCTCAAAGTCTATATGCATGGCGGCGAAAGCCGACGTGGATGGGCCGGGCAAGGTCTCTAGAATAATTGGCCATATCGAAGCTATAGCGATCAAATCTTTAAAAAGTAAGTAAAAATGCGAGATTTTAAAAAATATGAGAATATAGATCGAATAATTGGTACCGGCTGCGGGTATCAGTCTCAATTGGTGCCCGCGGCAATGTCGACTTCGCTGCATCCGCCACCCAAAAGCAAAGCGGCGGAAGTCCATTCCTGCGGCCCAAGGTCCTCTTACTTACGGTGCAGGAAAGCAGACCTCGCAAGGGCCCGCTGTGGGCCGAAAGCATTCTTATCGCGAGTGAAGTGCAGAGCCTTTAAATCGTCGCGTGCGCAGTCGGCAACTCACTGACTTGCGTTGTGTAACGCGGGCTGCGCATCTCGAATTTGGTCGACCACGTTCGCTTCGCTTCAAGACCAGCCCGCGCCGGCACGACGGCCCCCCGGCCAAAGCGCCGATTGCACTCGTCCATCGCGGCCATCAGCGGCCCGCTCCGCTCGCGGTCGAGCTGCCCGATCAGCGCGCGCTGGCCATTTTCCAGCGGTGCAAGGTCGGTCGTAATGATGCCGGCCTTGCTGAAGCGCCAGGGGCGGTCCCCTGATGACTCGCACCATGTCTTCGCCACGCCGGCCCGGGCCGCTTTGATGAGGGCCAGGGTGTCGTTCGTAGGCTCCGGTAGGGTGACGGTAGTCGAGACGGACCGCATCGGGTCCCCGCGGTCGTGCTCCGACGTGTGGTAGAAGACGGTGACGTGGGTAGTGCCGAGGCCACCGCGCCGGAGCTTCTCCCCGAGCCGGGTCGCATACGCGGACACCGCCTGCTCCATCGTCTCCCGATCCTCGATCCGGCGGGAGAACGAGCGTGTCACCGCGCAGCCCTTACGCTGCGCCGGCAGCTCTTCCAACGGCAGGCAGGCGAGGCCTCTCAGCTCGTGGATAATGCGCTCCCCCACCACCGTCATCGCCTTACGGACGGGCCGGGGATCGAGGTCGCGCAGGTCCGCCACGCTATCGACGCCCATGGCTTCGAGCTTGGTGAGGGAGGCCCGGCCAATGCCCCATACCTCGCCGACGTGGATACGGCAGAGCCATGCCGCGCGCTCGTCCTCGTCCGACAGGTCGCAGACGCCCCCTAGCTCGGGGATCGTCTTCGCAATGTGGTTGGCGAGCTTGGCGAGGGTCTTGGTCGGGCCGATCCCGACGCAGGTCGGGATGCCGGTCCAGGCCCGTACCGTCGCGCGGAGGTCGCGGGCAAGCTCCCGACGCCGATCCTCGCGGACGTCCGAGATGTCGAGGAAGCTCTCGTCTATCGAGTAGATTTCCACCCTCGGTGCGAAGTCGCGATACACCGCGTTCGCCCTGGCGCTCATGTCCCCATAGAGCGTGTAGTTGGATGAGAACGCCCGCACGCCCTCGCGCTTGCATAGGGCCTGGATTTTAAACCAAGGCTCGCCCATGCGGATGCCGAGGGCCTTGGCCTCGGCGGTGCGGGCCACCGCACAACCATCGTTATTGGACAGGACGATCACGGGGACGCCGATCAGCTTGGGATCGAACACCCGCTCGCATGAGCAATAGAAGCTGTTGCCGTCGATCAGGGCGATGGCCCGGCTCATCGAACTAAGCCGGCGCGGGCGATGTGCCACCGGATCGAGAAGCGCACCACGCCCCATATCTCGGCCTCGGCGGCCTCTTCGACGGCGAAGGCGGGAAGGTCGGGATTGTCGAATGCGAGGCGCGCCACACGCTCCTCAACGAGGAAGCGCTTGATCGACATCTGCCCGTCGACAGCAGCGACCACGACGCTGTCGTGTGTGGGCTTGAGGCTCCGATCCACCACGGCGAGGTCGCGGTCGAAGATGCCGGCGCCGCGCATGGAATCCCCGGAGATGTTCCAGGCGAACGTTGCCGGCGGGTTCGGGGCGAGCCAGCGCGGTAGCTCAAGGGCGCCTTCGAGGAAGTCGTCGGCGGGCGACGGGAAGCCGGCGCAGAGCGTCGGCCCCATGATCGGCACGCGCACGACGCTGTCGCCATCTCGCGCCAGCTCCTCGATCCGGTACACGCCCACGACCGTTCCCTTCCCAAAACTAGAACAGAAAGAGAACAACCGCCCTACCGGTTCCCGGTCAAGCTCGTTGTTCGGTCTCGGTGATGACGGCCCCAGCATGTTGGGAGCGCCAAAACATTGTGCCTGGGCTCTGTCGCTGGACGATGCTTCCGAAGCTTTGGTTGTGATCGCGGGCCTGCGTGCGGGCGAGATTCACCACCTCATCCTCGCGTAGGTCGAGTTGTACCCATCCGAAATGACGGCACAGGCGGCTTGGAATGTGGGCGCCGATCCATGGTTCTCGGCTGGAATGACGGATTGGACGTGCGCGTTCTCGGCGGACGGGGCCATTCGCTGGTACTACGCCGCCTGCTGTGGCGTCTTTAATGCCGTGCTGGAGCACGACGGGTCTTTTTCGGTGCTACCCGCCGCAAGCTCGGCCGAGCGAGCAGTGAAACGGTCGGCTTTGGATGTTATCACCCATCAGGGCCTGGATTTTTGGCAACCAAGGCTACCTCCGGCCTTCCTCGACTGCTCATTTGCCCTTGCCATAAACCAACAGCGGGTCCTTACGCTTGCAACTAAATTTTCTCGTCAGGATCATTTGATGACGCTCGCCGAAGCCCTACAGCGGTTTAACCGTAAGGAGCGCCACTGGCTTGTGCGCGATGCCCTCGGGGAGACTTCGCGACGGCTGGACTGCAATTTCCTGAAGCGCGTCGAGGCCGCCGTTCGGTGCCGTGATTCTACCTTCTCCGCGGACCCAGCAGCATGGTGGGCCATCGATTTTCACATTGATTGGCTCGTGGCGGCCCTGCACGCGCATTGTTCGCCGGACGCGGCGACAGCCCGACAGTCAAATGGGGACCGGCGGGTAACCGGCAGCCAACAGGACATCGATCTAGTCGTGGTCTCAGGCACGACCCTGATCCTAATTGAGGCAAAGGGCGTTGGCTCCTGGAGAGGAGCAGGCTTAGATCAGAAAATAGGACGGTTGGCGGCCCTTACGCCGTCTGTGTTCGGTGCCGACGGCCTATTGGGGGACGTCCGGACACATTTTCTACTCTGCTCGCCCGGCCCAGCTCCATCTCTCGACGTCACGCCTTGGCCAAGCTGGACATTGGTTGATGGACGACCACTCCATATCCCGATGAAGGTCAGCGCCGAAGGCGGGCCACTCCTACGGGTTGAGCGATGCAACGATAAGAACCGGTCCGACGCGGGCGGGGAATTTTGGCACGCCGTCGAAGATCGTCCCGGCAACAAGCTCGTGAGAAACGTCGATCTTCGACCAATTCTGAAACCAGTATCTTGACTTGCTCCAGGCACGACGAAATTCGAATGGGCTAGGAGCAGGGGGCATCGGCATGTTCAGGGAAGCCCTGGTCACGATTGGGTTTATTGCTTCGCTGTCCGCCGTGTCGGCAGCCGCTGGCGACCTCACGCTCGCTGGGAATGCCCGGTGGGTGGTCCTCGCGTCTCGCGCCGATCTCAACGAGGCCATTGGCATCGCACGCTATCACCGCTGGCGGCACCCAAACATCCGAGTGATGCGGTCGGCAAATGGTTGGTTTGCCGTCGCCTACGGCCCGGAACAGGCCGCCAACCCTCGTTTGGTTCGCGAGCGGCTCGTCCGCGAGGGAGGACTGCCGAAAGATTTCATCCTGTCCCGCGGCGACAGCTATGTCGAACAGGTTTGGTCACCGCCGCCCCCGACGCGGACCGAGAGCGTCAAATACGATGGCCTCCGTGACAGCGTGATGCGAATTGGCGATCTCTCGGTCGCGATGAGCAGTGCCGCGACAGCCGGTGGGCCTGAGCGCTATCCTGTCGCGATTGGGCGCCTCGGGGGCCGCCAGAGCTTCAGAATGGCGTTGGAGCGATCCGTTCGCGAAGCCCCGGAAAGTCCGGGGACTGATGTCGCCGAATTGAAAGCGGTGCGCCTCGACCCGGCGGCGACGAGACCCAGCCTCGTCTTCACGTCGTTTTGGGGCGGCGCCCATTGCTGCACCGTCACGCAGATTGCGACCGAGGATGGCCCTGCGGGCCGGTGGACCGTGGTGGATGGCGACACGCTCGACGGCACAGGGGGGTATGATTTCGAGGACCTCGACGGGGATGGGTTCCACGAACTGCTCAGTGGAGACCAGAGCTTTTTGTACGCCTTCGGCGCCTATGCGACGGCCAATCCGCCGTCCAAGATTCAGCAGCTGCGCGGCGGTCGCATCGAGGATGTCACCCGGCATCCGGCGTTTGCCTCGTACCAGCGCCAGGAGCTCGCCACGATGGAGCACGGGGCCGACCTCAATCCGGAGCGGTGGCGAGACAACAACTTCCTCGGCGGGTGGGTGGCGCAGAGCATTCTCGCCGGCCGCGGCGATGCGGCGTGGCCGCGGATGCTGCAGCTGTACGACCGCAACGACGAATGGACGTACGAGGTCTGCGCGGTCAGCCTGCCGCTCCACAAATGTCCCGACGGCAAGCGACGCAAGACCGATTTTCCCACGGCCCTGCGGCGGCACCTAGACGAAAACGGCTACGGCTCTTCCGTGCCCGTGTCTCGTCCGACAACGGCCAATGATGTCCCGTTCGGCCCACCGCGATACGAAGCCGCCGCAGCCCAGTTCGACCGCCTTCCCTTTGAGGAACGCATGCGGCTCCAGGTCCTCCTGACGGCTGCCGGCCATCAGGTGGCGGTACCCAATTCCGCATTTTCAAAGCGGCTCTTTGAGACCGTGATCCGCTACCAGACTCAGGCCGGACAACCAGTCACCGGCATGCTCGATGAGAGCGGTCTTGCCACGCTTTCTGCCGAGGCGACGCCGCTAATGCGCAACTGGGGCTTCCGCGAGGCCACGCACCCAACGCGCGGTCGCCCGATCTGGGTCCCGTTCGGTCTCGGGCTGCGTGAAAAGCGCGGTGACCTCGGTGTGACCTGGACCGACCCTGCGGGACGCGTCGTGCTGAGCTACACCAGCGCTCCCGACAGCTTGGAGGACAGCTACCGAAGCGCATTGGCGCGCTTCAGCCAGAACGGTGGCCGCGTCAATTACAAGGTTCTCCGGACCGACTTTTTCGCCATCTCGGCCACCGCCGCAGACGGCCTCGACTGGTACATTCGCTTCCATCGAGATGGAGCGGGCGTTCTCGGCTTTTTCCTCGCCTGGAAGACCGCTGAGACCGATTTGCATATGGAGCGGGTTGCCGTCCTCGTATCCGGCTCCCTATCCGCCGCAATGACCGGCGCACCCTTTACGAGTCCGCCAACGTTCGCGCCAGCACCATCGGCCGTGGCCGTCGCACGCCCGTTCGAGCCGGCCGTACCACCGCCACCCGCGGTCGTTCCGAAACCGCCAGAGGATCGGCCGCGCCAGTCCTCCTCGGGCACCGGCTTTTTTGTCAGCCGTGACGGACACCTCCTGACGAACGCGCACGTGGTCAGCGAATGCACCACCATCGAGGTCAACGGGCCGAGCGGGCTTGTGCCGGCGCGTCTTGCGGCCAAGGACGCAACCAACGACCTCGCCCTGCTAAAGACCGACATTACGCCGCTGAAGGTGGCGGCAGTGCGCTCGGGCGTGCGCCTTGGCGAGGCAGTAGCCGTGTTTGGCTACCCGCTGTCCGGCATGCTGTCGACGTCGGGAAACTTCACCCTCGGCAACATCACGGCCCTCACCGGGCTGGGCGACGATTCGCGGTACTTTCAGATTTCGGCGCCGGTGCAGCCGGGCAATTCCGGAGGCCCGCTTGTCGACTCGAACGGAAATTTTATCGGCGTGGTGACGGCAAAGCTGAATGCGCTGAAGGTGATGGTCGCCACGAACGGCGACATTCCTCAAAACGTCAACTTCGCAATCAAAGGCTCCGTGGCGAGTACGTTCTTAGAGAGCAACGGCGTGGCCTTCACCGCCGGGGCCGAAGCAAATGCGCTACAGCCCGCTGACTTGGCCGAGCACGCGAAATCGATGAGTGCCTTCGTGTCATGCAGATGAATTTGCCCAGCAAACCCATGCGTGCACTTCCTAAAGGCACCCATCGCCTCCCGTAGGGGCGGTTGCAAATGAATGCGGGGCGCACGATTGGGCGCTTTATACTGATTCAACCAGACACTGAAATTCGTTTGGCTGTTTCAGTATATACACCTTAAATACACGTTGCCCCCGCCGCGACCAACCATCAGCCTCTCTCCGGCCCTTTCGGCCTATTCCTGGTCCCACGCCGTGTGAGTACCGACTTGGCCTCCTCCTGATCCGCCTTCGGCTCACTGCGCGACCATCGACCAAAATCCTTGATGGGCACCAAGACCCCGCGGCCCTGCCACTGGTAGCCCTGGAGGAACAAGCGGTCGCGTGCTCGCTGTGTCGCCAGAAATTTCATCATGGGTTCGGCCTCGCGGTTGCTCATCTGCCGCTTGTATGGCCGCCTCCTTCTCGGATCGTGGATGCGCTTACCGATGCAAGCCGGGTCTTTGATCAGGTATTTGGTCCAGCCCAGCTGCGGGCCGGATTCTGAAAACATAAACGGTCGATTTGTAGTTATCGTCGGGGCAAAGGCTCGCCGAAACATGGACCTGATCTCGGCCTGCCGCCCGTCGGTTCGAATGAAGCCATGGACGTGAATCGACCACCGCCCTACGGCGAACTTACCATCCGCAGTGCGGAACACCTCCCAGTCGATGTCGAAACCCGCTACAATGGCCAATCCGTTCAAGCCGTTAGCACGAAGCTTGTCCCGTAGCGCACGCTCACATCTCGCAAAAGACGCCAGCATCAATTGGGCGTCGTCATAGGTTTCCGCTCCCCAAACGAGGGTGAATGGCAGCCACTCGCCGTCGGACCGAATTTGGGCCCGGAGCTGGGGCCATAACCGGGCCAAGAGTGCCGCTCTACAGGTACTGCAATGGGCCAGCCCGCACGGTTCAGATTCGTCGCATTTGATTGGCTTACGAAGGGTGCGTTTGGAGGATTTGCAATCGTCAAGCGCTTTTTTGCGACACGGGGGTGAAGGCCGACGGGGGACATAAACTGACATGCGTGGTCTCCGTGGTTACCACGGTGACTTTACAAGGCCGATAAATTGCGATGCTGGGGTCGGCGTGTCCCTAATTTTTCATGTCGGAATAGCTCGCAGAAGGCGCCGTCTATTTGATGGGGGAACGCGTCCGCCGGACGGGCGCCCCCTGATATTGACCGAGCACCTGCCCCTCGGCCTTTGAGGGGCGATGCGGAGCGGTGAAACCCAACTATCGCATGGTCGTCCACGCGCGGTGCATCAATACCCGAGACCGGCTGTGGAACCGGCGGCCAATAAGCAGCCCCTGTAAAGTCACGGTGCAACCGGAGAAAGTCGCACCGATGAGACCCCTCGACACCCTAGCCTTCGCCCCAAGTGTCTATCCCCCTGAGACGGGTCGGGGTCCCCGTCCTGTCCCCGCTGAAACGAGTTGGTCGTCCCACGTGGGACGAACGTCTAAAGACGCCCGGCCACTTCCACGCGATGGTGCGCCCTCCCATCACAGCGCTTACTCCCGGTTCCGGCAGCCGCGCCGGCCAATGCGCCCCTCTATTCAAACCACCCAGTCCGATGGTGAGCCCGCCAACGCAGGCGAGACCGCGGCGGCCCCTTTAATTTGGCCAGAGCCGTCCCTTTGCGTTAGCGCACTGGCATCAGTTCGAACGCGGACCTCAGGACTTGGCCAATTCCGGGCAAATGCAACAACGCCCGCCACCCTGGCAATCGCCCCGAGCATAACCAATGAACACCCTCAACGGGCATCGGCTGTTGTCGCCGACCGCGATCCCGCACGGGAGATTCTGAGCCGGTGCTTCGTCGCGTTCGAGGCATTCGCTCAAAGCGAACGGGATGGGCGTGAACGGGTTAGCGGCGCCCAAGACCACTTCCTTTTGCTCCTTGCCAATGCGGTGCGGCTCCATCTGCACGAAAGGCAAAATCCAGGTACGCTGGACTCGTTGTACGTGCAGTACCACGTCCCTACGATTAAGGAGGGGCGAAACCCCTACGTCCGGTTGGCGCGACTAGTACTTCGCCCCCGAGTGGGGGATGGAAACGCAGGGTCATCGACCATTCAACGGGCGGCTGCCACGCTGCGGTACGCAGTCGAAAACGAGTTTTCACCTAAAGCACTGCCTAATGAGGTAAAAGCGAGAGGCGGCGTGAAGGGGTGCGCAGCCCTTGACGCAAGGGCGCACGAGAGCCCGGAACGTCAACGTGCAAAACAGCGCGACAAGGACCGAATCGCCGACATGCGTCGTCACGCGCCCCCTCTATCCACGTCTTTGCCGCTCGATCAAATGAGACCAGGACAATTTTACGCTCTCCTCGTCGAGGTCACCGACGAAGGCCTGCGAATGATGGGCTTGAAGCAGGAAGACGAGCATGGAACTCGGAGGTACAATCCGCTTGGCCGCACCGGCTAAAAGAGCGGTTCAGCCCGAGCCGCACCGTCGGACGAGGACAGGGCTCCATGCTCTACGGGTCGCTAGAGTACGCATTTGCGCAGCCCTTCGCTGAGGCCCTTGTCCACGCCTCAGATTTCAGGGCTTGGGTGATCAGGCAGACAAAGTTCGCGGCCTCGGCCGACACAGCGCGGCTGCTCCATGAAGAAATGTGGGCACATCGCAGCCGGGGGGCGGCCACATGGTGGCGATCACACTTCACCGAACGGTGTCGGTGCGAGGGTTGTCGGGGGCAAGAGACGGACGTCCTCGCCGTTTTCGAAGCCCAGTGTGGAGCGCGCTTCGCGCTCCATGTTGAGGTGAAGGGACCAACCGACAGGTTCCCGGCCCGCCGTGATCAGGCAGCAAACTACGGGCTTCGTGCCTCCTGTTGGGCTAAATCTGCGCCGAAGGCCGTGCTGCCACATGGGGATGCAGCGACTATGCTGCTGTGCAGCGCCTCGAAGCTCGCCGAGTACGCGGCCCATCTTCCGAACTTTGGCTCCGTGATCACATTCGAGGCCATCGCTGCCCGCTGGCCGGATGCGACAGCACCCGGCGTCATGAGCCTCAGGGACGCGAGCATACCGTAAATAGCAGTCGGGATATCGAGGCCGCCCCCGGCTGATAGGCCAGAACGTGACAGCGCCCACGTTCGCCCCCAACCATGAGCGAACCGTTTTACCTACAACGCTCGTTCTACATGGCAGCGTGTGGAGCTGAGGCCGCTATGATCTTCTATTGCTCTTGCGCTCCCACCGCGATGAGGGGTCTGTACCGGCGAACGTGTTCGAACGTTTCCGTCCGTAACCCGAGCACCTGCAGATTTCCGTGCTGATCCTTCTCGATCAAAACAGCGGTGAGCCCGCTCTGCAATTCATCAGCAACCTCCGAGAGATCAGCGCCATGAGCCTGTGCTTTTAACGCCTGAAGGTGGGCGGCGTGTTTCGTAGATGCCGCCTGTCGCTCCGGGCTCGGATGAGCCTCGCGGTCTTTCTCAGCGCAGCCGTCAAGGCCCCCTTCCTCCTTGAACAGATGAGGAAACGCATGCGGCTCCACCCCCTTTTCGTGGGCGAAGCGTAAGACGCCTGCGTATCGGCTCAGGTTGGTGCGCTGGCCCTTTTCCACGGCACCAAAAACGAGCTTTACGATGGGCAAGAAGGGGTTATGCGTACGTGCGGTCACCCTAATCTTATGGTGGGAAAGGAGGAGCGCGTAGCCCTCGGGGTCTTGGGATTCCCCATACTCGTAAAGAAGCGCCGCTTTCTGCAGGCACTGCATCAGCAGGTGTTCTTCCCGCTTTTTTGAGTTTTTGAACTGCTGCGCGGCGTCGGTGCATTTACGAAAAAGTTGATCAATAGGCCGTCCATTTGTGGCGCCTTCTGTGACGCGCGGAGAGCGAATTGGGTCCTGTTCGAGTTTCGTGGGGCCAGTTTTGGAAACGTTCGCGCGCGCTAGTGTCGGCCCTCCCACGGCGACCTCCGTGCTCTGAGCCGGCGCCGCGAGCATTGACCGTTGTCCCCGTGTGGGGATCGTGGCGAATGGGTCGTCGTCCAAGCCGAGTACCGGCGGGAGGACCTTCCTTGTGTATCGCCGCGGGGACAGGACACGTAACGGGCCGGGGGTATCCAGCTCATCGATCACGTTGGGTATGGGTTCGTCGCTCATGGTCGCTCATCGCCATAACGAATTGGGAGATCGAACTTAACGGCCCGTTCAGCGGTTGCAAATGTTCCGTGCGGAACAGTTCGTTCAGCGGCAATTTCCATGATTAGCGAGGCTTGCCTCTCTTGCGACGGAAGGCAGTTGCGACGGCGTGCCAAATTTTGGGTGGCTGTGGGGTGACATTGGGTTGGAGTGATCCAGCCCCTAATTTAGGTTTGGCGTACCGCTGGCGGCGGCAAGGGCGCCTAACTGTTCGCACAGGCCCTCTGTTAGGCTGAAAAGCGTATCCTTAAGGTGGCGTTAGAACGGGCAGAACCACTGTCCAAGCGACTAGAATTCCTATCCGGATCACCGTTCGCACCAAGGGGCATCGACGCCCGTCTGTATGTCCAGTCCGGCTGATCTCACGAGAATAAGCGACCGAGTCGGCTCACGCAGACTTGGCGGTTGCACGCCGAACTCCGAGAAAGCCTAATTTGGTTTGAACACGTCTTCGTTCTCGAATGTTCGCAGCGCAGACGTGCTGCTGGTTAGCAGTGAGGCCCCAATGCTAATTTTTGGACGTGAACCAGGGCAGTCCCGCTCACTGCGCGGACAGCGTCCCTCGCCAATTACAGAAAGGCGCACAACGCCCAATGACGCAATTTGACCCCGGCCCTGACCCAGGAGTGGAGCGCGTGCCACCGAAAGGCGCGTGGCCCCTACTCCTAGAAGATTATCCCGAGGCCGTGGTTCGGATCGCAAACCTGCGTGCGGAAGGGGTGCAACATCTCGTTTTCGCGTGGATTGAGCTATTCCCGTTTGACACGACACCGCCGGCTGGTTGGTTCGCTGGCACTAAACCCTGGTCCGTTCCCAGAACAGCGAACTGGTCGTGCGGCTTCTCGGCAACGAAGGTTTCGACGGCCGATGCGGTCCGTTGGTACCTTGAGGCCAGTGCGGGGCTTGTAAACATTGCTCCGGCGGTCAGTAAGCGCGTTCTGGTACAGCCTATCCAATTTGGGGCCGAGCCGGCTTTCGGCAGGTTCGCTCTGGGCGTGGAGGCTCCGTTCTTGCTGCCTTGGCACGACGGGCCGCGGGTCCATCGGCTCGTGCCGCTGCAAGGCCCGCCTCGCGCTGTTCGCGTACTGAGCCGATGCCCGGAGGCGCGGGAATGGATGGGAGAGCACCTGGGTTTCGACCCGTTCGCGTTCGACGAGTGGCTGGGGTCTGTGGCGATGATCGCGCCCGATCCCCTCTGTTGCGCCATCGAAACGTACCCGGGCCAGCGAGAGGCTGACGGTGGTGAAACCCTCAGAATTCGCGTTACGCCGAGGCGGAATGCCGGCCGAACCGCAGACCTGTCGACAGCGACGTTGCTTGTGGGCGAGCGCCGCTCGGGCGCGTGGACGTCGGTAATGCCCCTCCCGCTCGAGCCAACCCGCAGGACCATCGCGTTCCCGCAGATGTTGGGGGAGATGGGCCATGCGCTCGTTTGCACCCAGCGAGGCTTGCTTCGGCTTGTTGAGCCGCACCAATGGTTGCGCCAAGTCAACCTACACCTTCTTATGGGCGTCGGGCGAGCAACGATTGAAGTCCCATCGGGTGGGCGCCGCAAACAGGCACACGACTACGAAGTGAGCTTGCGGACCAACGCGACAAAATCTGTCGTAGGGGAAGCCGTGCACGAGGGAGCGGCCGCCCGGCTGGATCGTTTGATGGGCCGCCGCAAAAGCCGGGAAAAGCGCGGGCGCGCGCCTCAGTACGTCTTCGGACGAGACTCTGGGGGCGTGACCTCGGGGGCGGACAGCAAGGCGGCGCGGGACCTAGCTCACGAGTTCGTTCTTGACCTTATCCGACGCGCATCGCGGCGGCTCATTTTCGTTGACCCCTATTTTGGGCGGCGGGAATTACGTGACCTCGCTTTGCGCAATGAGAACCCGGCTGTGAAGCCTTATATCCTGACGGGCCATCCCGGCCTAAGGGCCAACGTCGGTGATGCTCCGGGATTTCAGGTGCAAGCCGGGCTCGCGCTCGTGTCGGACCTCGTCGTGCTGAAGGAGCAATACGGATCACGAACCCCGGTAGTACGTGTCATGCCGGGGGGGAATACGCCTGACATTCATGATCGCTTTTTGATTGTCGACGATGAGGTTTGGCATTGTGGTCCGAGCTTCAATGAGATCGGCGAGAGAACCGGCGTGATCGTTCGTCTCCCCAACGCGCTCGAAATCCGCCGGGCAGTAAGCCGGGTATGGGCGCGCTCGCAGTCAATCGAGGATTTAGCTCCACAAATTTGTAGCGAGCAGGGCCCCGTATGACCTCGTGGGAGGAAGTACGCGCCGCTGGCGTCACAGGCGCCAAATTTAGACTAAACTCTCGAGACGATATGGAGGTGTTGCGCGGGCACATGGTTGCTTGGATCGAGGCTGCGCGCACTGACCCGGCCACGGACCAAGAAGGCGCCGGTGAGACCACCGCCCTCGTTGACGCCTTTCGAGCCGCCGGCTTACCCGACCTTGCCGCATACGCGTGCTCACCGGCGCCCAGAGAGGGCCCCATTCCGCACGAATGTTGGCTATTTTCGACCCTGCTCGGACGGGCATGCGCCGTCGATTTAGTTAATGGTCTAAAAGTGGGTGTTTGGCGCAAGCCTCATCTCTTGGGCCTTCAGGCGTTCGGTGCCTGGGACGCGTTTCTCGCTGAATTGACCGAGCTTATTGCGTCCAATGAGTGGTCGCGCGTGAGCTTTTGGGCCGCGGTATCCGAGGTCGTTGACACCATGGCGGCCGATCCCGGTGCGTTCGCCTGGGGCAGGGTCGAGGTGAAGAACAGCTTGCGCGCCGCGGTTGACGATTACCGAGCGAAGCCATCTCTCAAAGAGGCCTGGGAAACGCGCCTCGACAGCCACGTGTGGCTTGAACACAGTTTCATTTTTGACATCGCGCGGCAGCTCGACGCCGCGCGCCTGTTCGGCTTGGCTGAGCGGCTGCCCCACCCGGTATTTCTGAGGCTCGGGCTTGGAGAAGCCGATGCCGTGAACGAGCACGAAATCGCTCGTTTGCTAATGCTTGCGCAACCCGCCTTCGACCCCGCAGGCGTGTTCCAGAGCGTCGGCATGATCGCGGCCCACCTACTGAGTAAGGCTTCGCTACGCCTGCGCTGGCTATGCGGAGACGGCCAAGTTTTTGATGCGCCCTGCAATGCGGAGGACGAGGCGCGGATCGTCTCGGATATGGAGCGCGCGACCGCGGGACTCGAGGTAATTCTCGACGCCCTATTCTCGCGGCGCGATGCCACGTTTATTGGCTGGGCTTGGTTGGAGCGGCTCGTCTTCGAGGGCGAGCATCGTGGCTGCTGGCGCCCGCGACACCATGTTGGCGAGGGCCGGTATGTCGATGCCTGGATCATCGTGGTTCACGGCCTTGCCCAACGCCTTGGGACTCGTACCGACGCACTCTCTTGGACGCTGGCACAGAAACCGCTGTGGCGCAGCAACCGTATGACCGCGGTCCTCGCCTCCGTCATTTTCTCTGAATTGCCCGACCGCGCGGCCATCGCGATGCTGCTTCGGTCGATGCTGATGTCGGTTGAGCCACCATACTCTGGCGCTGCCAGAGCAGTATCCGGATCGGGCTCTCCGCTGGCCAAAATCGGCTGCGACTGCGTTCTCTCGCTCGACGAGCCTTCCACGTTTCTCGCGTCAACATGGCAGGACTTAAGGCCGTACAGAGAGCGTGCTTGGCGAGGGCGCAATCGTGCCGACGAGACCGCTGGTAATCCCGCAGAAATCCTCGTGCTTTGGGCGCTGTATGCGCTTGAGAAGGCGCCCCCCGGATCGGCAGCCGAACTGTCTCGAACGGTGAAGGCTATGTTGTGCGACGCCTTCCAAACCGACGCCCAGGGGGCGGTACGTGCTTTCTGGCTTGCGGCGACCGAGCGATTTAGCCGGATATTTGGCGCAACGCGCCCCGAGGGCGCGGACGAGGTCCGCGCCGACGTCGTAGAATTCCTTCGGCCCTATCTCCGTGACGATGAGTACGTCGTACGAATCAGCATGGCGCTTCATAAATCTGGAGTATCGGCGTCGATCATCATCGCCTCACTTAACTCATTCGGCTTTGATTTGACCGAAGCTGTTTGCGAATTTATTGAAAATGAGGCAAAGGCAGGAGTGTATCACAGTCACAACCCATTGTGGATTGGCGAACTCGCGAAAGCATTTTGCTCAGCCACGGCTTCAGCCGCTCCCCACGCCAGGGTTAAGGCTTGAGAAATTGATCTCACACGATCCAGAACTACTGTTATTTAACATGGGACTAGCTCGAGCACGCCCCGGCGACCATGGCCATCGCAAAGCGCCAATCTCTTTCGTTAAACGGGTTGCGGTATTCCGCCGAGTAGCCGCGGACCTCAGGAATGTGGGCTTGGTTACCCGAGGCGATGACGACGAATTCCGCCCATGAGACGTCGGCTTTGTTCTCTGTGCGAATGACGTAGCGGCTCCGGTGGCCGTCTTCCCGGATCGTAACCGTCCGCTCGCCCGGTTTTTTGCTGAGGCAGTCCCGCAAACCACCAACCGTGAGACCGCCGAACTCGGAAATCCCCGGACGAACCGAGACTATCAGATCGTCGACCGGACTTGCGACCCTGGTTGGCTGCGAGCCGGGTCCAGACCTCTCGCCCCCACCTCCTGCCGGAGCCTGACGCTGGCGCTGGTGCGCCTCCAGCTGTTGTTTGATCTCGGTGCTCGCGTCGATCAAATCGGTATCGAGCCCAAAAAGATCGCTGCCGAGTTCGCCCCGCGTCTGGTTCTGAATGGCCCTTATCTGGGAGCGGAGTAACGCGATCTCGGAGATGATCTCGGCTGTGGCATTGCCCTTTGCCCGGCTCAACAGGGACCGCGCCCGCTCGACCAGTTCTCGCGCCTGCGCCTCAGCCTGTTGTCCGGCCGTCGCCCGCTCTGCCACCATCTGCTGCGTTCGGCGCGCGGTCTCTTGGCCCGATGCCACATCCTGTTCCCGGCGCCGTTGCTCCTGCGTTTGGAACTCGGTCTGTTGGGCCCTTATCGCCGCTTGTCGTTCTCGAAGACCTGCCTCAGCCTGCCGTCTCTGTCGATCCTGGTTCGCGTTGACCTCGGCGTACTCCCTCTCGTTCTGGGCGCTGTCGCGATCCCGAATGGATCGGTCTCGCCCCTGCGATTCGGCAATGCGCTCGTCCACGTCGCGGTCACCATCGTCGACAAGCGCGTGGCGTCGGGCCTCGACGACGCCACGCCGGAAGGCGGCGGTCGCCTGCTTGAAGCGCGCGCCGGGGCTCCCAGGCATGACCGGTGGCGGGCCGGCCACGCACGACAGGCCGATGTCCTCCAATTCATCGACATCGCTCTCTGTCCACGCAGACATCGGACGGCCGAATGGCTGGGGTGATGCGATCTCGCGGCCGAGCCGCTCGCGGAGGAGCCCGCACCCGCCATTCGCAGCCATGTAGGACTCGACGGACCCGGCCCCTGCCGGTGCTGCCGCGAGAGCCCCGATGCCGCTCACCAGCAGCAACGACAACGTGAGTGGGCGCATGGTTGTCGTCCTTCGAAAAGTGAAAGGGGGCCTGAGATGCCTCGGCCCCTATGCGGTCACGCATGCCGCAATGGGGCCGTGCATGGTCAAACCGTCGGCGGGACCGTGTCGCTCGGGGCGACCGGGATTGCTGTCCCGGCGCACCCTGTGCTGGCGAACGATGGCGCCGGAAACGCAGGACAGGGGGAGTTATGCAGACGAGTGCCCCGGCCGCCCCGCCAGCAGTGCTGGAGCGACACGAACCGGAGCCGCAGATTTCTCAAACGACGAAGAAATCGGCGCTTGTGATCGTGGCCTTGTCCGACAGGGTGGCAAACTGAACGGCCGCATAGGCGGTCTCGCTGCCGTCTCGGTCATAGGACAACGCCCCGGTGCCGGAATTGTAGATCACGCGGTCATCGGCATCGACCTGACCCGTCGCCAAGTCCTTGAACTGGTTGGGTGTGAGGTAGCGGCCTGGGGTCAGACCGGCGAACACCCCACGGCCGAGTTGGATCACGTCATCGGCCGCGGCAAAATCCTGGATCACGTCGACGTTGCCGGACCCGAGCGCGGTGTTGAAAAGGAACGTGTCCGCCCCCGCTCCCCCGTTGAGGATATCGGCGCCCGTCCCTCCGCTCAACAGGTCGTCGCCGTCTCGGCCGTAGAGTCGGTCTGCTCCTGCGAGGCCGTAAAGGTAGTTGGTTGCTGCGTTGCCGAGAATGGTCTGGGCAAACTCGTTGCCGCTGAGGCTCAGGTTCGCGGTCCCCCTTGCGCCGTCCACGGTCTCAACCCGCTCGACCTCGGCGCCGACGCTGAGCCCCCCTCCGCCGTTGGATGCGCCGAAGCGAACGATGTCCGTCCCACCACCAGCCCCTTCGACCAATTTGTCGTCAGCGTCCGCGTAGTAGACGTCGTTGCCCAGGCCACCCACCAGCCGGTCCGCGCCCGCAGCACCGTCCAGCGTGTCGTTCCCCTCGCCGCCATACAGGGCGTTCGCTCCCGAATTACCGAGCAGCACGTTGTCCCCGGCGTCGCCGGTTCCGGTTGTGTTGCCGGCCCCGATCAGCGTCAGGTTCTCGACCCCGTTGCCGGTGAGTGAGAACGAGAAACTGGCCTCGACGGTGTCGATGCCGCCATTCACGGCCTCGATGACGCGATCAGCCGCAACGTTGATAACGTACGTGTCGTTGCCGCTGCCACCTTCCATGGTGTCGACGCCCAGGCCTCCGTCGAGACGGTCGGACCCCGCCTCGCCGTACAGGTTGTCGTCCCCTGTCCCGCCCTGAAGCGTGTCATTTCCACGCCCCCCGTACAGGATATCGGCGCCCTCGCCACCCGAAAGGCGGTTCGCGTGGCCATTCCCGTACATCGAGTTTGGCTGCCAGTTGCCGAGGGCAATGCGAGCCCCTCCGACAAGGGTGACGTCCTCGACATCGTCCGGCAGCAGCACATCGACGTAGGCGATCACCCTGTCCTGGCCGCCCCCTTGGGCGTTCGCGACCTCTTGGATCGTCTCCCCTCCGCGGTAGACGTAGGTGTCGCCGCCCAGGCCCCCTTTAAGGGTGTCCGCCCCACCGCGCCCGTCGAGATAATCGTTGCCGACGTTTCCGGACAGGGTGTTAGCCGCCTTGGTGCCGATGAGGCTTAGGCCCTCGGAGTAGAGCCGCCCGTCTCCCCCTTCGACTAGGGCGACCTTACGGTCCGACAGACGCAAGCTCGCGTCTCGGACCCCATCACCCTGGAAGTCGAACTCCACGGTCCACCCGAGAGACATCCGGACGTAGCGGAACTCGCCTTCAGTTCCGCTGAACGCGCTACCTCCCCGCGACACGAGGCCAAGGGCGCCAAAGTCGAGTTCGCCGGCGCCGTCGGCGCCGAACGAGACGGTCTCGACGGCCCTTGCGTCGAGGTCCGTCGAGGCCTTGTACAGGACACGGTCGTAGCCGAGACCGCCATCGATAACGTCGGCGCCGCCCCCTCCGGTGATAACGTCGTTGCCATTGAGGCCGAAGATTCGGTCCACCCCTGACCCCACCCCGGATATGATGTCGACGTAGTTGCCACCGTAGAGCGTCGTCCTAGCCGCGTAGCCGGTGATGGTGTTGGAGCCCTCGGACGGCTGCATATTGAGCGGAGCGCGCACCACCTCGCCGGTGATGTAGGCGTCAAACTCACCGGTCTGGTAGATCAGCGCCGGATGCGGGCCGCCCGTGTATCGTTCCGCGTCTTCGGCGTAACTGGCATCAATCCAGCCGCCATATCCGGGATGTAGCGTGATCGCCGCAGGCCCACTGCCAAGCGTGATCTCTCCGGTCGAGTAGTTGAAGACCCGGATTCGCCCGCTCATAGGCTCGCTCACAGACGTTTCGGTTGGATCGGCATAAGCGGGGAACGCCTCCATCACGGCGAAACGTGATTCATCCCTTCACCGACTTGAGGGTGGGGCTGGAACCAATCGCGTTCACGATGCCGAATATGGACTTAAATCCATAACAACTTGACTGCAAGACCCGGTTCGGTTTGCCGCATGGATATCCAGCGGCAAGTGGGTCGGAATGTTCGAAAGGCGAGACAGGCGGCCGGGCTGTCGCAATGGGATTTGGTGTCTCGGCTGGAAGCGACCGGCGATAGCGCTGGGGTTGACCAAGCCTACATTAGCCATCTCGAAAACGGTCGCAAAAACCCGACGCTCACGACACTCTGGCAAATTGCCGTGGCGCTCGACGTGCCATTGCTAGTACTATTCCAAGATTAGGACAAGCGAAAGAATAGAATCAGTCCAGATGCGCCAGAATACAAGCGAAATAATATTTGTGTGGGCTCCCCGCTACCGACCACTCATCGAGAATTTTAAGTTCTTCGCTACCGTGGGTAGTTTGACTCGCTCATGCCTGAGAACAACGCCAAATAAGCTTAGAATCGCATCCAAAAACCGGCATTAGACCATCTAAAGCTACGGCCACCGCCGTTACGGTACACGCCGAGCGTCCTCTGTAGCTGAACATCAAGGTGGGTCTCATTAGGACTATGGCATTGCGTTGAAACCGTAATGTGTCGCTTTACAGGCAACGGCGCACGTTTTAGGCTTTCGCCCACTCTGAAGGGATTCAACCGGTTAATGCACAATGGTGGACGAGGATGACTCTCGGCTGGAGAGGCCCATTCATCCCGGCAGTTTCGTAAAGCACGAGGTGCTAAAACTGCTCGGCCTATCAGTGACGGAGGCGGCAGACGTGCTTGGCGTTACGCGGCCGGCGTTGTCGGCGCTCCTAAATGAGCGCGCACACCTGTCGCCAGAAATGGCGATCCGGATTGAAAAAGCCTTCGGCGTATCGATGGAGACACTGATGCGCATGCAGAACAGCTACGACATTGCCCAGGCCCGTAAATGGGAGGCAGAGATAAAAGTGGAGCGATACACAGGAATGATGACGAAGGGTCAGGCATGACGGAGCTGAATTTCAAGGGCAAAGAGTTTGTCTACAATCACCATCTGTCGGTGCCATTCCGCCCGCTCGTGCCTAATTTAGACAAAGGCATCGGCCCCATTGCGCTCGACGGCAATCTCGTTGTTCACGGCGACAACCTGCATGCCTTGAAAGCGCTCTTGCCACTCTACGCAGGCAAGGTGGACTGCATCTTTATTGATCCACCTTACAACACCGGTAGCGAGGGCTGGTGCTACAATGACAACGTCAACGCCCCAATGATCCGCGAGTGGCTGGCAGCTAATCCCATTGGCGTCGAAGACGGTCTGCGCCATGATAAGTGGTGCGCCATGATGTGGCCAAGGCTCAGACTCCTGTATGAAATGTTAAGCGAGAATGGCAGCATATGGATTACGCTGGACGATAACGAAGTTCACCACGCTCGGAGTATGCTGGACGATATATTCGGCGAAAATTCCTTCGTCGGACAGCTTGCATGGCAAAAGAGAACCTCGCGTGAAAATCGTGCTGTTCTTTCTCCCAGCTTTGATCATATCCTTTTGTACTCCAAGGCTTTGAAAGACACATGGAAGCTCCGTCGCAATCTTCTAACTCCGAAAGACGGCGGATACGCAAATCCTGATAAGGACCCACGTGGCGAATGGGCGTCAATTCCCTTCTCGGCACAGGGTTACCGCGAAAACCAATTCTACGAGATCACCACGCCGACCGGGGTTAAGCACAAGCCGCCCAAGGGGCGCTGCTGGGGAGCCACGGAGACTGAGTTCGAGAGCCTTAAAGCACAGGATATGGTGTACTGGCCAAAGAGCGGGAACGGAAAGCCAAGGATAAAGCAGTTCCCAGATAAAGCAAAAGGCCTCGTGCCGACAACCTTATGGTCCTCATCCGAGGTCGGCACTACGGAGAACTCCAAAAAATACTTACTCGAAATTTTTTCGGAATACGAAGAGGCCGACCTATCAATTCACGCACCAAAAACTGTAGAACTAATCGAACGCGTCATCGAGATAGCAACCCAAAAGGATTCCATCGTGTTGGATTCCTTTGCCGGATCGGGAACGACTGCCCATGCGGTATTGAATTCAAACCAGCGCGATGGCGGCCAACGGCGATTTGTCTTGGTTGAGATGGAAGACTATGCCGATAATCTTACGGCCGAGCGGTTGCGGCGTGTGATCAACGGCTACAATTTTACAGGTACTCATAAGACAGAACTTCATCGCGAGGTAATCACTTGGACTAAGCTAAAGAAAGCCGAGAAACTGACCGATTCCGTGAAAGTGATTGAAAACCTTCACGGTCATGAATACGATACCATCAAGAAGGAGGTGAAAAACGGTGAACTGATCGTGACTGGTGAGAAGGCTGTGGCGGAGAGCGCCGAAGGACTTGGGGGCACTTTTACCTATTGTACGCTCGGCGATCCCGTTGAGTTGGACAAGGTACTGAGCGGTAAAACCTTGCCACCCTATACTGGGCTCGGCGCTGCGCTATTCCACATGGCGACCAATCGTGCGCTCGATGCTGCTATTGTGCGCGAGGACGCTTTCTATCTGGGCGCAACTGAAGGTCAGCACATTTGGCTGATCTACAAGCCCGACCTCGACTGGCTGAAGTCGCCGGAAGCTGCCCTGACACTGGCTCGCGCCAAGACTTTCGCCGCATTCGGTCCAGACAAGCAGCACCTTGTGTTCGCCTCAGCACGGTTCGTGAGCCAGAAAATGCTGGCAGAGCAAAATATCCCCGTGGAATTCGTGCCGTTGCCCTTTGCACTCTACCGGATAGATCGGAGCTGACGTCGTGTTTCGCCAACTCGATTATCAGGACCGAGTGCTCTCGACGCTCGACGCCTATCTCGACCTTTTGAAGGAAAAGAAGGCACGCGCGGACAAGGTCGCGGCACTCGCTGCGCAAGACCCGGACCTCGGCCTTGCCATTCCGGATTTTGCAAAAGACGCTTGGGAATCGATGAAATCGGCGGGCAAGCTGCCTGCTTCCCGCGCCGCTATTCCATTTTCGCCACGCATGGATGGCTGCGAGTGGCCGGTGCCTAACGCCGTACTGAAAGTGCCGACCGGCGGTGGCAAGACATGGCTTGCCGTGTCAGCTGTGTCACGGGTGATGGGACGCTATCTCGACCGCAATACGGGCTTCGTCCTATGGATCGTGCCGCATGAAGCGATTTATACGCAGACGCTCAAGCACCTGAAGGATCGTCAGCACCCCTATCGCCAAGCGCTCGACCGTGCGGCGGCGGGGCGCGTCAAGATCATGGAGAAAACCGACCGGCTCGATGTGCGAGACGTGGAAGCCAATCTCTGCGTTATGTTGCTGATGTTGCAGTCCGCGAACCGCGAGACGCAGGACTCCCTGAAAATGTTTAAGGACCGGGGCGACGTGCACGGCTTCTTCCCGCCCGAAGGCGAACAACAGGCGCATCAGGCTGCCATCGACCGGACGCCGAACCTCTCCGCCTATACGGGCATGTTCCCGATGGTCAAGGATTCCCTCGGGAACGCCCTTCGTATCATCAGACCCGTTGTCGTAATGGATGAAGGCCACCGCGCCATTTCCGATCTCGCCTTCGGCACACTTTACGGTTTCAATCCGTGTTTCGTGCTGGAGCTGACGGCCACGCCGCAGGATGTGCAGCCACGCAGTGGCCAGAATCCGCGAGAGGGCCGTTATGCCAATGTGCTCGTGGAGGTGACTGGCCGCGAGCTTGACCGCGAAGGCATGATAAAGATGCCGCTCAACCTCGATCCCCGGCAGGGCAGTGATTGGAAGGCGACACTGAACGCGGCACTTACCAAGCTGAACGAGCTTGATGCTAAAGCTCGGCAGCTCCGGGCTGACACAGGCCGCTATGTCCGCCCTATTATGCTGATCCAGGTCGAGCGCACAGGTGCCGATCAGCGCGAAAGCGGCCATATCCACGCCGAGGACGCGAAGGACTGGCTGTTGACGGCCGGCTTCGATCAAGCGGAAATCGCGATCAAAACGGCGCAGCAAAACGATCTCAATGATCCTGAAAAGCAGGACCTTCTGTCGCCCACCAACCGAGTACGGGCGATTATCACGAAGCAAGCCCTGCAAGAGGGCTGGGATTGCCCGTTTGCCTATGTGCTGTGTAGCCTTGCAGCCAGCGCCAATCTTAAAGCCATGACGCAGCTCGTTGGCCGCATTCTCCGCCAGCCGGGCGCGATCAAGACGGGTGTTGAAGCGCTCGACGAATGTCACGTCATCACGCATCACGCCGATACCGCCACGGTCGTCGGCGCGATCAAGAACGGCTTAGAACGGGACGGCCTCGGCGATCTGATCCTGCGCGTGACGCAGGATGACAAGAGCGGAGCCGGTAAAACGGCCCGCGTTATTAAACGACGCCCAGCTTTCGCCTCTACAGAAATGTACCTCCCTAGAGTGATGGTGGTGGAAGGCGGTGAAGCGCGCGCTCTTGACTACGAGACAGACGTAGTCTCATCGCTCGACTGGCGGGGCTTCGATCCGCAGGAAATCGCGGATCGGGTGCCCGAAAACGCACAGGCAGCGGAAAGCCAGCTCCAACGGATCAGGCTTTCCAACGACGGCGATGAATTGTTCGTTGGCGAGACCGTCTCTCGGAACGCGGAAATCCTTGCCTTCGATCCGGCGCATGCCGTCCGGATGATTTCCGACATCGTACCGAACTCCTTCGTCGGCCGCGAGATTGTAGGCGCGACGGTCGCGGCCCTCCAGGCGCGGGGTTTTGATGACGCTAAGCTTGGATCGCTTGCCAGCCTGATCGTGGAAGAGCTGCGCAAGGGCCTCGATACCGCAAGGAATGCGCGCGCCGAAGCCCAATTTAAGGCCGAGGTCGTGGCGGGACGCATCCAATTCCGTTTGCGGCTTGATGGCGGCAACTGGCGAATGCCTTTTAACATCGACACGACAGAACCGGAGAACGCGCGCCAGCTCCTAAACCGCGCGGGCGGGCCGCTCGAAAAAAGCCTGTTCACCCCGGTCTACGAGAACGAGCTGAACGACGACGAGCAGGACGTGGCGGTTTACCTCGACGGCGAAGAGGCGTTGTCTTGGTGGCACCGCAATGTTGCGAGGACGCAATACGGCATTCAGGGATGGAAGAAGGCCAAAATCTATCCGGATTTCATCTTCGCCGTGCAGCGCGACGGCGAAGCCAAGCGGATTACAGTGTTGGAGACCAAGGGGGACCAGCTCGACAATCTCGATACGGCCTATAAGCGCGAGGTGCTGTCGTTCCTCTCGCACCATTTCCAGTGGGATCAGGCAACGCCGGTCGGTGAACTCGAACTGGTCAACAGCGGCGAGACCGTGGAAGGTACGTTGATTTTAATGAGTGAGTGGAAAACGAAACTACCCGCGTATCTTTAACGGCGCGATATAGGGGGGCGCATGGAATTTGATCCGGCATTATCGTTTTTAGACAACCTTAGCCGTTTCCAGGCGGAAGCGGAGCGCATTGATCCCGATTGCGCCCGCATTCTTTTCGACAATCTGGCACTCCTTACTCGCGAAGGTGATGCGACTCGCACCCGGCAGGCCGTTCAAGAGTTCAACCGGGCGGTCCTCGCCGCACTTGACGTTCTACGGGAAGAGCCCACGGCATGAGCCGGTATTTTCTCGCCTCCGCCGCCATTGAGGGATTTCGAGGCATCAACAATGACGGCGATCCGCTTGTTCTGAAGTTCAAGCACAATGCGGTCAATTCGGTGCACGCTCCCAACGGGGTCGGCAAAAGCTCGATCTTCGAAGCGCTCCACTTTGCCATGCACGGCACGGTGCCGCGCTTAGAAGGAATGCAGGACGCCGAACAGGGCGGAAGCTACGTCGTCAACAAGTTCCATCCAGCGCAGCAGGCAACAATCGCCCTTGTTTTCAAGAGCGATGACGGCACGCCCGATGTGTCGATCACCGTCGTCCGGACGACGGCAAGCGGACGGGTCGTTACATCTCCTTCCGGCCATGCCGATCCAGACGGCTTCCTCGCCGATCTTTGCGAGGATTTCGTGCTGGTCGACTACCCGCGCTTTTCTTCACTTGTGGACTGTTCAGCATTGGAACGCGGGCGCTCTTTTGCCTCGCTGGTGGGAATGAGCCGGTATTCCCAGCTCAGGCAGGCGCTCGATGGCGCTAAAAACACCCGCAATATTAATGGCGATCTTGGCTTGTCTACGCTGGATACCGAGGTCACCGTCGAAAATCGCGCGCTGGTTGCTGTAGAGCGGCGCATTCTCACCGCACATCAGGAATTGACCGGCGGGGCCGACGGCGAGATGGTGGATACCGGTGCGCTTAAAGCACAGGTAACAGCAGGCCTAACTAGCATCGCGCTTTTCGCACCGCTGTTGGACGACACTTCGGTGATGGACCTCGACTTTGACGTCGCTGAAACGACTGTCGACCAGGAAGAGGGCGGTGTGGCCCGAAAAACCCTCGATAGCCTTAATATCGCCGCCACGACCCTCAGCGCGTTGCAAGTCTCGGCGGCAGAACTTGCAGAGATTGGCGCGCTAGTAACGACGGCGAAAGCGCGCGATGATGCGATGCGCAAAGTCGGGGCCGCCAGTCTGCATGCTTTGCTGAAAAACGCACTGTCAGTTGTTAACAGCGCGGATTGGCACGATCCGAAGGTCTGCCCCGTTTGCGAACAGGAAGGCGACGGAACACTCCAGGATAAACTGGAAGCAAAAATTGCTCTTTACGATGAGGCCGAACAGCTCGACGCGGAACTCAGAAGCCGGGTGCAGAGTGCGGGATGCGTCAGCAAGCTCCGGCAGCTTGAAGAGCTAGCGCGTCTCGACGTCGCCGATACGGATCGCATCGCACCCGTCCTGAAGTTAGCCGCGCGCCAGTCGTCCGTTTCGACTTCTGACTTGAAACGCGCAGCAGATGCGCTTGGGGCGTACGAAGCGAAGCGGGTTGACGTACTCGCGTCAGTCTATGCCGAGATCGCGACGCTGCAAGCCAGCTTGCCGCCGTCGCTTGTAGCCGTAACCCGCACTCTCGGGCAGGCCAAGCAGTTCCGCGACGCCATGCAGGAGTACGAGCGGAACATTCCGGCGCTCGCGGAAAAACGGGCAAAACTCGCGAAGCTCAATCGTTGGAAGACCTTTATCACAAACGTTGCTGGGCAGTTCGCAACGGCTGAAGGCGCACTTGCCAATGCGCGCATCATGGATATCCAAGCCAGTTGTCAGGAGCTTTTCGGGCATCTGGTGCGTGGCGGTCCTGACGTACGGCCGACGCTCAGCCGGGCGCAGAATACGGAGCAGGTTGATTTAAGGCTCTCCGATTTTTTTGGCCTTCCAAACCAAAGCGCACGGGCGCTCTTGTCCGAGAGTTACCGCAACGCCGTCGCAGCTTCTATATTCATGGCGGCGGCCACTAGGCACCGAGGCGTCCCGCGTTTCATGGTGCTGGACGATGTAACCTCAAGCTTCGATGCCGGACACCAGTTTAGATTGATGGATGCGATCCGAACGAAACTTCGCTTTGACGCCCCAAACGGCCTGCCCGGTGGGCTTCAGTTCATCATTCTTAGCCATGATACAAGCCTTGAAAAGTATTTTGACCGGCTCAACGGCACAGCAGAGTGGAATCACCAGAAGTTACAAGGTATGCCACCCCGTGGTCGACTGATGATCGCCGCACAACAGGCGGATCGCTTGAAGGCGCAGGCGGAGCAATACTTGAACGCAGGGCAGCTGGATATCGGTGAGCCGTTCGTTCGGCAGTACCTCGAATACAAACTTGGCCAGATCATCACCCGTTTGGAAATTCCGGTGCCGCCCGATTACGCGACGCGGGGCGACAGGCGCACCCTGTCCACTTATGTGGATGCGATCATCTCGGCGGTCTCGCTCTATCAAGCAGCCGGGAGATGCGTTTTGTCTGCCCAGCAGATCACCGATTTGCAAAACCATCATATGCCGTCGATCATGACAAATTATGTAAGCCACTATGAGACTGGCGCAGGTAATCCATTCAACGCCTATGCATTGCTTGGCATCTTACAAAGCGTAGATACACTCGCCGATTGTTTCTGCTGGACTGACCCCTCTAACAATCTGCGCAAATATTATCGACGGCTTGATCGACAATAGTCACATCACTCAATGGCCGGTGAAATCAGGACAACCGGGTACATTTCCAATCATTTCACCTCCAGGCCAGCATGGCTACAGCCGTGTTTCATCGGATCGTCATGGACAAAATATTTAAAGGCGCTGCCCTCACACGGGGCAAAACATCTCTTTGGTCTTTCGGTTCATAATTGGCTTACCCCCGATAATTAGGTCTCCTTCACTTACTCTACGCTGCCAAAGACTTGGCGGGCAATTTAACATTCGAGTCTCGCCGACGGGCAAGGGTTCAGGGAAGAATATTCGCGGCTCGGAGCTCAAGATCAGATAAAGCCACGCTATGGCCAGGGCGGCGGACAACAATCTCAGCATCTCCGTCGCCTGTCCTGCCGCCGAGAGGCCATTATACACCATAAGTGAGGTGCGGGGCCCGAAAAGCCACCGATCTAAGGCCAATGTCCTAATGCCTATTCGTTGTCAGACATGTAAGATCGGCCAGCGACCGCTTAGGCCTCGCTTCAATATTTTGCCTATCCCCGCGGTGGTAAGGCTGAAGCCCTGCTCAAGCGCAGCGTCCCTCATCTGCTCCCCTGTCGCGTTGCTCAACTTCATCCGGTGAAGTTGAGCTAAAAGGACCTGCTGGGCGGGGTCGGGAACGAGCCTCCCTACCGGGTCAACCGAATATCCAAACGGGACCTGCCCACCCTTGTACCTGCCAAGCTCGGACTGCCTGTTCTTGGCTGCCTTTCGCTCCAACGAGACTGCGTACTTTGTGCCGCCAGCGAGGGCCATGAGAATCGTGGCCAGTGACTCGTCGGTCTCTAGCCCCGATTGTCCCCCGTGGACGTCGAGGGCGCAAATCGCAAACTTCTGCTGTCGCGCGAGGGCGAGGCTGGCGTGGGCATCCTCGGCCGCCCCGAAAAGGCGGTCGAACCGGGCTGCCACGAGGACATCGTTGGGCTGCAGGCGAGCGAGCGCTGCCTTTCCCTGCGTTCGCTTGAAGAGCGGGCAGTCGGCCCCAAACCCTCGCTCGACATAGACCTCGTCAAAAATGATGCCGGCTGAGGCAGCCCAGGCGTCCAAGGCCACGCGCTGAGGCTCGATCTGGTCGGACGCGAGTCGGGCTCGCAATTCCCGACTTCGGACGTAACCGTAGACCCTTGCAGGCGGTGAAGTGGATGCTCGACGCGAGCCCCATTGGGACGCAACGGTCCTTGCCCGGGGAGTCTTCACGCAGGCAGCCCCCGAACTAGCCTAATGAGCGAACGGTGCGACTCATACCATAAACGTGCGCCTGTCTTTATGGTGTGCGATACGGCGGTGGTAATGATGCGCATAAGTTGCATGATAAACGTGCAACCGTCACGCCGCCAGGGCGAATTCTGGTGCTTTGTAAAGGCAAAGTAGACCACAACAGAGGAGGTCTGCCATGCCATCGTTCACCCACACCCAAATGCGCTACACGGTCCCGGAAGCCCGTCACGTCCTGTCCATTGGCACGACGCGAATTTACGAGTTGTTCAAGAGTGGGCAGCTCGAATCGATGACGGACGGTCGCCGACGGTACGTCTCAGCCCGTGCGCTCGACGCCTACATGGAACGCATAGCCTCCGAAAATGCTCTGAAGCAGCTGCCACAAAGCAAGAGGTAGGGACGCGGCCTCGCAGCAGATTTTGTTTGGACGCTCAATCCGCCCCCGCCATCTCGGCGGGGGCGGATTGATGATAGGCCCCGCAGTAAGCGGCCCAATCGTCCATCAGGGCCCGGCGCTTTGAGAGCAGATCGCCGCGCCTGTACGCTGCCTCGACCTTGCTCTCGATGGTGTGCGCCAAAGCCATTTCGACGACTTCGGACGGAACGTGCGTCGTCTCGCTTGCCCAGTCGCGGAACGAGCTCCGAAAGCCGTGAACGGTGATGTCAGCCCGCCCCATGCGCTTCAGCACCGCCAGCATCGCCATGTTGCTAAGCGGTTGGCCACGCTTGCCGCCGGGAAATACGAATTCGTCGATGCGGATTTCGGCCATTGCAGCCAGAATGATCTGAGCTCCCTCAGACAACGGCACGCGGTGCTCGGTTCTCGCCTTCATTCGGTCGGCCGGCACGGTCCATACTCCCGAGGCGCGATCAATCTCTGCCCAGCGTGCCCCGATCACCTCGCCGGTACGGGTTGCGGTCAAAATAACAAAGGTCAGCGCCCGAGCCGCAGTTCCAGGCTGTTTAGCGACCGACCTGAGAAACGCAGGCACTTCGTCAAACGGTAGGGCAGGGTGGTGCTCCACCTGCCGCACTCGCGACTGCTTGGGGAGCAGGTTGGCGAGATGCCCTTTCCATCGCGCCGGATTCTCGCCCATCCGGTAGCCGCGCGTTGATGCCCAATCGAGAACCGCCTCGATCCGCCCCCGCACTCGGCCGGCAGTTTCACTCTTGCTGGCCCAGATAGGCTCGACCGCCCGCATCACGAGGGCGGTGTCGACGGCCTGCACAGGTAGGCTACCGAAGACGGGGTAGGCGTAGGTTTCGAGAGTCGCCGTCCATTGTGCCGCGTGCTTCGGGTTGCTCCATCCGGCTTTGTGGGCTTCGATGTAAGCGGCGGCGCAGTCACGGAAGGTGACGGCCTTCGCTGCCTCGATGGCAGCCTCCTGGCGCTGGCGGTTCCTGACCTCGATTGGGTCATGCCCCTCGGCGCGGAGCTTGCGGTACGCGAGCGCCTTCTCGCGAGCCTCGGCAAGCGAAAAGGTATTGGCCGACCCCAGCCCCATCTCCCGGGCCTTACCGCGGAGGGTGAAGCGAAAAATCCAACTTTTCGCCCCTTTGCCAGTCACCTGCAGCCAGAGACCGCCACCGTCACCATACATGCCGGGCGTCTTCTGGCGCTGAACTGCAAGGGCAGTGAGCTTTCCAGCCATGCAAACCAACCCACGTTTCTACCCACAGCATAAACGCGAAATCGGGCAAACGCCAGCGGCCGTCAGCGAAAACGCGACGGCATAAATTCGTTCTGTTTTGAATGGCTTAGCGGGAATAAGCGAAGGCCGGCGAAAGGATCACTGGCGGAAGGGGTGGGATTCGAACCCACGGTGGAGTTGCCCCCACGGCGGTTTTCAAGACCGCTGCCTTAAACCACTCGGCCACCCTTCCAAGCTGGTGCAAAGGCTGAATAATTTGCCTTTGCGGATGCTTGGGTTTCTCGCCCTTGCTACCGGATCGCGACCCGATCGTCCGGCTGCCTTGTCTATGGCGGCACGCAGGGCAGCGTCAACCTTCGCGGCCACACACAAGGCAGCGGGTCCGGGGTTAACGGAAAGCGATCATGAGCGCCTCACACCACGCTCGGTCACCGTCGGTTCTCGCTCACGGCAGACGGGGAAGCGGGAGTTGTGTGAGAGACACTCGGCGAACGGCGGAGGTGGGCGTCGCGCCCTCTGTCGGCAGCCAAGCAGGCTCTTCGATGTGTCACGGGCGTCTATAGCAGAACCGGGACCATGTCGGCGATACCTGCTCGGGACGACGCCCTGGCCGGGCCGATCAACGGCCCGTGTCCTGCGCCGCCTCCATCACGAGGCGGGTCGCGAGGTAGAGCCGCGGCGTGATGCTGGCGAGGACCGCGAACTCATCGGTGCTGTGATAATGGCCGCCGACGATGCCGAGCGACTCGAGGATGGCGGGTTTTGCCGGGCTGTCGGGCTGGAAGGCGTAGCCCGCATCGGTGCCGCCGCCGATCTCGGCCAGCGCGAGCTCCGCCCCCAGTTCGGCGTAGATCGCCTTCGCGCGGTCGCCGAGCGACGTCGATGCCGGATTGCGCGGCAGCGGCGGACGGCCTCTGGCGAGATCGAAGGTCACCTGCGTGTCGGGAACGCGATGCGCACCGACGATCCTGCGGGCCTCCGTCAGGATGCGGTCGTATTCGCTCGGCACGAAGTAGCGCATGTCGCCCTCCGCCTTGGCGGTCTCGGGGATGATGTTCGGCTTGGTGCCCCCCTGGATCATGGTCCAATGCAGGCTGGTCCCCTTGCTCGGGTCACCGAGGTCCTGCAGTTGAAGGATCTGGTGGGCGAGTTCGACCACCGCGTTGCGTCCGGCTTCCGGCGCGCCCCCGGCATGGGACGCGCGTCCCTTCACCGTCAGGCTCGCGTAGTTGATGCCCTTGGTCGCCACCGTGACGGCGTCGACGCCGGCCTCGGCGAAGGAAGGCTCGAAGGACAGGACCACATCCTGTTCGCGGGCGATCCTGGCGATCTCGTCGCGTGACCCGCGCGAGCCGCGCTCCTCGTCCGGATTGAACACCACCGTGAGGGTGCCGTAGCCGTCGAACCGCAATGTCTCCAACGCGCTGAGGACATGCAGGATCATCGCCACGCCGCCCTTGGCATCGGCAACGCCCGGTCCGTAGGCGCGGCCGTCGCGCTCGGTATAGGGGCGCTTGGCCGCGTCGCCCGTGCCGAACACGGTGTCGTAATGCACCAGGAGCAGGATCTTGCGCGTGCCATTGCCGGATCGCGTGCCGATGAGGGTGTTGCCGCCGAAGGCGGGGGCGGTCCGGGTGCTCACGGTCAGCCCCGACGCTTCGAGGCGCTTCGTCAGGACCGCTTCGACCTTGGAAAGGCCGGGCACATCGCCGGTTCCGGTGTCGACGTCGACGAGCCCTTTCAGGGTCTCGCGATACGGGCCATTCTGGGCCTCGGCCGCTTCCAGAACGGCCTTGTCCGGCGCGGACAGGGCCGGAAGCGGCGCCAGGGCCGCGAGCAGCGTGAGGGCGAGCGAGGAGGCGATCGTGCGCATGGAGATCCTGTTCGTCGGCGGCCGACGCGGCACGTCATGCCGCACGCGCCGGGTCCGCGTTCCTCGGGGATGGCGTATCATTGCTCGCAAAACGCCGACGCATCAATTCGATGGGCAGGATCGATCCGCTCGCCCTCGATGGGGAACCGGGCATCGGGCGCTCTACGTCTCGGTCCCGCCCGCGGACAGCGTCACTACAAAAACCGCGCCCCCATCCGTCGCGGGCTCGCACCGCACCGCGGCACCCATGCGGTCGGCGAGGGTCGCGACGATGAACAGGCCCATGCCCGTGCTCGGCGCCCCTTCGGAGCGTGCCCCGGCGGCCTGATGGAATTTCTTGAACAGGAGAGCGTACCCGGCCGGATCGATGCCCGGTCCGCGATCCCGGACCTCGATCGCCACGGACCCGCCATCCCGCGCGGCGCCGATCGTCAGGATGCCGCCCGTCGGGCTGAACCGAACGCCGTTGCTGAGGAGATTGTCGAGGATTTGCGAGAGGGCGCCCGAATCGAGGGTGGCGATCAACGGCCGGTCCGGCAGATCCACCTCGATCCGGACGTCGGCCGATTGGGCGAGGGGCTGGATCCGGTCGACGGCGGCGAGCACATGCCTGCGCACATCCTCGTTCGCGAGGCGCGCGAGCGGCCGATGCTCGGCGGCGTGCGCCTCGAGCAGACGCGTGGCGAGACCCAGCATCGCGTCGATGCTCGCCTTCGCCTCTCGCAGCACCACGAGCGGCAGTTCCGGCTCCCGCGGCGCGCGCCGGACGGCGAGGTCGAACAGGTTGCGCAGGCCGTAGAGGGGACTGCGCAGGTCATGCGCGGTGATCGCCATCAGGGTGTCGAGTTCGCTGTTCCTTTCCGTCAGCCGATCGTTCTGGAGACGGATCGTCCGCTTCTGCTCGTAATCGCTGCGCCGTCCGGAATGGATCAGCGCCGCGGCCACGACGGCGATCACCGAGACGATGGCGGCATTGACGATGGCGACGATCTGCTCGGCGGGAAAGGTCGCCGTGGCGAGCACGATCCAGCAATAGCTCACCAGCAGCGGGATCAGGGCCAGCGCGAAAGCCAGGGGCGGCAGCACGAACAGCAGGGTCAGGGACAGGAGCATCATCGGATATCCGCTGGTCAGCCGTCCCTTGGCGCCCATCGCGGCGATCGCCCCTTGGGTGTCGAGCAGGGTCAGGACCAGAAAGACCGCGACGAAGCCGCGCCGGAGCCACGGTCCGCCGCCGCGCCGCAACGCCAGCGAGGCGAGGAGGAAGGCGAACGCCAGCACGATTTCCACGACGATCTGAACGGTCCTGAGTCCGGTGGCGAACTCGATCGCCTTGGTGAACAGCCCCAGCATGCAGGCGATCTCGACCCGTCGGATATTGACGAGGGTCAGCACCTCTCCGAACGTCATGCCGGCCTGTTCGGCAGGGGTCACATCCCAGCGGGCCAGCCAGCTCTTCATGACGGACTGTCCTTCATGACGGATCGAGACGCCCCGCGACGTGATCCGCCGCATGGCGTTCGAGCATCCTGACGCTGTCCAGCCCGAGCTTGATCTTCAGGCGCTCCCTATAGGTGCCGACCGTCTTCACGCTCAATCCCAATTCCTTGGCCAGCGATTGCAGCGTCGCACCGCTGCCGATCAGCCGGAGCACTTGCAGTTCGCGGCCGGACAGGTCGCCGATCTCCGTCCGACGGTCGCGTCGCCGCGCGAGATCGCCCATCAACAGCTGCTGCACCGGCTCGCTGACATGGATGGCGCCCGCCATCACCCGGTCGAGGGCCACGGCGACGGTTTCGAGCGGCTCGGATTTGGCGACATAGCCATGCGCGCCGGCATAGATCACATGCGGACCCCAGACCGTCTCGTCGCGGCTGGAATAGACGACGATCCTGGCGGCCGGCAGCATGGCGCGCAGATCCTCGATCAGCGCGAGGCCGTCGCCGTCTCCCAGGATCAGGTCGGTGATGATGACGTCGGGCTGCAGCCGCTCGGCCTCGATGCAGGCCGCCTGCGCCGATCGGGCTTCTCCGCACACGTCGAAACGGCCGTCGCCACGCAGCAGCAGCTTCAGGCCCGCCAGCACGATCGGGTGGTCGTCGACGATCAGCAGCCGAAAGAAGGACATGTCTACCCCGAGCGAGCCGGCCAACCAGGGTAGTGTTCCATAAAATCCGTGCCGCTGCTGTCGGTCATCGACCTACAGCAGCCTCCGGCAAATGCCCATCGCTCGCGATCATGAACAGCGAGCCTTCGAACAGGGATCGAGACGCTGAGGACAGCCGGACAAGGCGGCATGGATTGCAGACCAGCCGTTTACCATCACGGCGATCATGCTCGTCTCGTCAATAAATCAGAACCGACGCGGCGTAGTCCGTTTACAGTTCTGGGCGTAGCTGACGATGTGCCTTCGAAAGAGGCGTGAGGATCGAAGTCTTGTAGGTCATCGACCTACAGGGCGGCCTCATGGGTGGCGTATTCTGGAAGCTGCCAATGGAAGGGCTTCGTCGACGATGTTCGAAACGGGTGCGATCGATGTCCCGAATGCAGGCGAAGCTCCGGGCTCCCGCCGGGATTCGTCGCGTTCGATAAAAGTCGGGGCGACGAAAGCCGTCGCGACGAAGCTCACCGTGCCGCCCGGCATGGAGGCGCGCTTCGCCGCGTGGCAGGCCGAGTTCACGCGGGTCGTCTCGGCCTCTCACGACTTCGTCAGCCTGGAGATCATCCCCGCCTTCTCCGGCTCGTCCGAATGGCAGATCATCCAACGGTTCCGCTCGCCCGAAGCGTTGACCCGATGGATCGAGGACGAGGCGCGCACCGCCCTCCTCGGCGACCTCGCGGCCCTGGAGGGCGACGGCAAGACGTCCCGTGCCGACGAGGCGGCACCGGATTACCATTCGACGACCACCGTCACGGAGGTCATCACGACCATCGTGAAGGCGGGGCAGGAGGAGGCGTTCCGGCGTTGGGCCGAGCGCATCCAGCAGGTCCAGGCCCGCTTTCCCGGATACATGGGCACCCTCGTCCAGGCGCCCCTGTCGTCGGACGTCCCCTACTGGACCACGCTGGTGCGCTTCGAAGGCCCGGCCTTCCTCGATGCCTGGCTGCAATCGGCGGAGAGGAAGGCCATCCTGGCCGAATCGACGCCTCAGGTCTCGACCTGGCAGAGCCACCGGATGAGCAACCCGTTCGCCGGGTGGTTCGCCAACGAGCAGCGTCTCGCTCCGCCTCCGGCCTGGAAGCAGACCTGTCTCGTCCTGCTCGTCCTGTTTCCCGTCGTCATGCTGGAAATCCGCTTCCTCAGCCCTCTGCTGAACGGGTTGCCCCTGGCCGCCTCCACCTTCATCGGCAATGCCATCAGCGTCTCGCTGGTGTCGTGGCCCCTGATGGCGGTCGCGATCTTCGGCCTGGGCTGGTGGCTGAAACCGGATCCGCAGAAGCGCTGGCGTACGGAATCACTGGGCGTGACGATTCTGGCCGTCCTCTACGGGCTCGAAATGTTCTTGTTCTCCCACCTGTTTTAACAATTCATCGACACCCGTGACAGCATCAGCTGACCACACCTAACGAGAAAGACTGGAAATGGCTCACGACCACACTGATTTCATGGCTCGGGCAATCGCCTTGTCGGAGAAAACCTCACTGGTCGAGAGCGCCGGCGGCGTCTTCGGCTGCGTCATCGTTCAGGACGGCGAGATCATCGCCGAGGGCGCCAACCGCGTCGTCGCGGAAAACGATCCGACCTGGCACGGCGAGATCGAGGCCATCCGCAAGGCCTGCAAGTCACAAGGGACGTTCAAGCTCCGCGACGCGACGCTCTACACCAGCGCCGAGCCCTGCCCGATGTGTATGGCGGCCGCCTACTGGGCCGGCATCAAGCGCGTGTACTACGCCGCCCAGGTCGAAGACGCATTGGAATACGGCGGCTTCGACGACAGCATGATCTATGCCGAGCTCAAGAAGGATGTCTCCGAGCGTTCCATTCCGACAACGCAGATCATGCGCACGGAAGCCGTCGAGGTCTGGAAGAAGTATGCCCAGAAGGCGGACCGGGTTCCTTACTGAACCGACAGCTCGGATTCCACCTGAAGCAAGATCTCCCGCCCGGATCGTTGTCGTCCGGGCGGTCCCTCCGTCCTACTGCGTGACGCCATGAACATCGACGGTCTGAGGGATGCCTGCAAAGGCGAGGTCTTCACTGCGGGTGATCCGCAATTCCTCGAGGCGATTCACGGGAATCTCTGGAACAGGCTGATCCCGGATCGCGCCCCCGAGGCGATCGTGAAGGCCTTGGACGAGGACGACGTCGTCGCGGCCGTGCGGTTCGCCCGCGCGAGCGGGCTGAAGGTCGTCGTGCGCGGAGGCGGCCACAACTGGTGCCAGCCGAGCCTGCGTCACGGCGGCATCCTGATCGATCTCTCGCAACTCACGCAGATCGTCTCCGTCGATGCCGATAACCTGAAGGCGGTGATTCAGCCGATCGTCAGCAACCGTGACATCCAGAAGGCACTCAATCCCCTCGGGCTGGCCTTCCCGACCGGCCATTGCCCTCAGGTGAAAGCCAGCGGCTATCTGCTCGGCGGCGGCATGGCCTGGAACCCCACCGTCTGGGGCTCCGGAGCGGAGAGCGTCGAGGCCATCGAACTCGTCACCGCCCAGGGCGACCTGATCACGGCGAGCGCGACGCAGAACACGGACTTCTTCTGGGCCGCCCGAGGGGCGGGGTCCGGATTCTTCGGTGTCGTGACGAAGTACCATCTCAAGCTTCATCCGCTGCCGAAAGCCATGCATGGCAGCACCTCTTACTATCGCCTCGCGGACGCTCCGGCGATCGGGACCTGGCTCGGCAAGCTGGCCCCCGGCATTTCCCCCTCGGTCGAGTTGAGCCTGTTCGTCGTGCAGGCTCCGCCGGAGTTGAGAGAAGAGGCCGCCGCCGAGCACGGCTGGCTCTGCATGGTGACGGCCACGGCGTTCGAAGACACGCCGGACGCCGCGAGGACCGCATTGCAGGTGCTGGAGCACTCTCCGATCACACCCCTTTCATCGTCCTTCGCGACGCCGCTCACCTTCGAGCAGCTCTTCGACGCGTCGGGATCCTTCTGGCCGGAAGGCGCCCGCTCGCGCGTGGAAGCGACCTATTCCGATCACAGTCCGGGAGAGCTGGTCCAGGCCATCCTGCCCCTGCTGCCCGATGCGCCGTCCGCGACCTCCGTCTTCCTGCTGACCATCTTCTGCGGCCCGGATGTCCCGGCCGCGCAGAAGGACATGGCCTATTCCGTCTCCGCCAAGGTCTATGGCGGCCCATGGACCATGTGGTGGAAGGCCGAGGACGACGCCGCCAACACGGAGTGGCATCGCCGGATCACGACGACGCTGCGCCCCTACAATACGGGTTACTATATCGGCGAGACGAATACGGTCGAGCAGCCCGCGAACGTCCCACAGGCCTTCACGCCCGAGAAATGGGAGCGATTGTGTGCGCTGAGACGCAAGCACGATCCGGAGGGCGTGTTTTTCGATTATTTCGACGCACTCGGCGACGAATGAAGCACGTCGCTCGAGACGCCCGAACCGTCCTCCCCCGCGGCCCGACCTTCACAAGGGCCGACCGCCGAGGTCACCGACACTCTCGTTCCGTCAGTGCGGCTATGAGCTCGCCAGCATGCTCGTCGATTGAAGGACGACGATGACGAGCGTGACGACGGCCGCGGCGGCCAGGACATAGGTGACGGTCTTGGTGAACGTGGTCATGGGTGCATTCTCCTCAGCCGCGCTTCTCGTCCCGCACGGCATCGTCGACGTCTTCGCTCGGCAGCACGGAAACCTGGCCGGGACAGATTGGGTCCGGGTCGCGGCTCTCGTCTTGGTTGGCGTCGCCGACCGCGGTGTACCGGCCGCCGGCCAAGCGCATCCACCTGCCTTCCTCATCTCATGAGTCAGTCGTCGGCCTCGCCGGAGGATCCGCCGCGGGAGCGTTCGTAGGCGGCGATGGCCCGTGAACATCCCTCCGACAGGTTCGGGCGATTGCGCTTGAAGCAGGCTTTTACCTCGGGACCACCCGGTTTCATGCCGGCGCACAGGCGAAGGTAATCGCCCCCGCAATTCGCCCGGAGGGTCTCCAGCTCGGGCCCCTCCTGCGCCACGGATGGCCGGGAGACATGCGGGGCTCCCACGAGAGCGAGTGCCGTGAGGGTGAGGATACGGAGCTTCATCGCGAGATCTTTGCGTGCGGTGGGGCCGGATGGGCGACCCACGCGAGCGCGCGGCCGCCCGCGTGGGTCGAAATCGCCTCAGCGAGCCGGCTGGCTCGGCGCGGGGGCAGGCGGGGCGGCGAGTTGCTGGCGGATTTCGGCGAGCTTCGCCTGGGCGGTGCTCAGATCCTGCCGGGCGGAAGCCAGACGCTCGTCGAGGGAAGCGGCCTCCTTGTTGCGGGTGGCCAGGGTCTCGGTGAGCGCGGCCAGCTCTCCCTGCGCGTCGGTCTGGCGCTTGCGGAGGGCATCGAGGGCGCTGGCGCCGGCATCGCGGTCGGCGGAGAGCGTCTGCAAGGCCTGCTCGGCCTGACCACGCTCGGAGACGACGCGGTCACGCTGTGCCTGGGCCTCGGCGAGTTCCTTGCGGACGTTCGCCAGGGCGTCGCGGGCCTGCTGGGCGTCGCGGTTGGCGAGGTCGATCTCGGACGTGAGCTTGTCCTTGCCGACGGTCAACGCGGCGACCGCCTGATCGGTGTCCGTGCGCTGCCGGGTGGCCTGCTCGGTCGCAGCCCGCGCGTCGGCCAATTCCTTCTGGGCGGCGGCGGCGGCCTCGCGGGCGTTCTGCTGACGTTCCTCGGCCTTGGCGAGGTCGGCGGTCTTGGCCGTCGCCTCCTGGGTCATGGTCGCGAGATCGGCACGAAGCTTGGCCTCCTGCACCCGGGCGTCCTCGAGGCGGCGTCCCACCTCGGCGAGATCCCGGGCACGGTCGACGGCGGATGTCTCCGCACCGGTGATGGCCTCCTGCAGGGGCGCCAGTTTCCCCTCGGCCTGCGCGACCTGGCTCTGCAGCTCGGTGAGCTTCCGGGTCTCGGCCTCGGCCGCCTTCCTCGCCTCGGCCGTCTTGGTCTCGGCCGCCTGCTGCTCCTGGGTCAGGGTCGCGGCACGGGACTTCGCCTGCTCGGCGGCCTGGCTCGCCTGTTGGTCCTGCTGCTGGGCGGTGGCGATCTTGGCCTGGAGGGCGGTCAGGGTGCCGGCGGTCGAGACCTGCCGCTCGAGGTCGGCGCGGAGCGCCGTCTGCTGGGTCTGCAGGTCCTCGATGCGGTGGTCCCGGGCGCTGCGCTGGCGCGCGCCCGCGATGGAGGCGACGATGAGCCAGACCAGCAGGATTGCGGCCACGACCGCGAGGCTGAAGGGCAAGGGGCGGCGCAGTTCCGAGCGGTAGTCGATGGCCATGGGGGTCTCGCGAGGGTCGGGGGAAGGCTGTGGATCGAACCCCGGCGCGGGCTCGCCCGGAATCGTGTGTGGCCGGCGCCCGGTGGCACCGGCCTCGTGTCGTGTCGTGTCGTCAGGCCGGCCTGCGGCTGTCGGCAGCGTAGCGGTCGATGGCCGAGGGCAGCTCGCGGGAGAGGCGGGACAGGAGCGCGGCGCGGCTCAGGCCGGTCTGCTGGGTGAGATGGTCGAGGGTGTCCGGGCCGATGGCACGTTCGAGGTCCGCCTCTGGAATGTCGCGGTTGGCGCCCTGGTTGACCCAGGAATTCGCCGTCTCGCCATGGCCGCCCTTGGTGAAGTGGTCGACGAGCTCGCTCAGGCCGCTGGCGATCAGCCCACCCACGCCGGCGGTGCCGAGGCCGCCCAGAAGGCCGCCGAGGTTGCCGAAACCACCCGTGGCTCCGGTGTTCGATCCGGTGCTCGGGATCGGCGGGACGGTGCCATGGTTCGGGCTCAGGGAGGGGGCCGACGGGGCGTCGTGGCCCTTCAGAAGCTCGGCGAGCTTGTCGCGGTTCTGGTAGCCGGCCACGGCCAGCAGGCCCAGCAGCGCGGTCATCGAGGGGTAACCCTTGCTCATCGGTCGTCCTTGTGGGTGGGAAGGTGGAGGAGTTGACCGCCGCGTGGGCAACGGCGAGGTCTGACCCGGCATGGGGCCCGGGCCAGGGCGACGGCCATCATGCGATGACCGGATGGCGGTCCTGGACGGCGGGTCGGCGTGGGACGGTCAGCGGTGGCGGATCACCGCTTGCCGGTGACCTTGTCGACGACCGAGGCSACACCGTCCTTGGCCTCGCCGACGGTGCGCTGGGCCTCGCCCTTGAGTTCCTGGGCCTTGCCCTCGGCGACGAGCTTGTCGTTGCCGGTGACCTTGCCGACACCCTCCTTGAGGTTGCCGACGGCTTCGTTGGCGAGACCCTTCAGCTTGTCYGTGGTGCTGCTCATGGGATGGCTCCTTGGGTTCGGGGTGATCGTCGAAAGGGAAGGTCCGGCCGGTCGCGGTGACCGGCCGGCGATCGGCTCAGACGCGGCGGGCGTCGTAGCGATCGGTGAGGGTGGCGAGGGTCGGAGCGCCGAGRCGGCCGCCGAAGAAGCCGGCGAGCGCGCCGAGGATCAGGGCGAGCGCGCCGTAGAAGGCGCCCTGGGTGGCGGCGGACTTGGCGGCCAC
>NZ_LMME01000012.1:7500-418228 GCF_001422125.1 Methylobacterium sp. Leaf85
GACAGACCCTGCAGCCAAGCCTTGCGGGCATGGACGATGAGCCCGTCGACTCCCGCCTGCGTTACGGCATCGACCAGCGAATCCAGGGCGACCTCCGTATCCTGATCGTCGACTCCGATGCGGCACTTCACCGTGACCGGCACCGAGATGGCGGCCTTCATGGCCGCCACGCACTCGCCGACGAGGATCGGGTCTCGCATGAGGCATGCGCCGAAACGGCCATCCTGAACCCGGTCCGAGGGACAGCCCACATTCAGATTGATCTCGTCGTAGCCAAATCCCTCCGCGATGCGTGCTGCCTTCGCAAGATCGCCGGGTACCGAACCCCCGAGTTGGACGGCGACCGGATGCTCCGGCTCGGAGAAACCGAGCAAACGCGTCCTGTCGCCGTGAAGAACGGCATTGCTGGTCACCATCTCGGTATAGAGCCGGGCACGGCGCGACAGGACACGGTGGAACGACCGGCAATAGCGGTCGGTCCAATCCATCATCGGCGCGACCGAGAAACGGATATCGCTGGGTGTCATGGTGTCCGTATGAAAGTGACGCGGCTCGGTTTCAATTGTGCGGCGACCGCTTCCCTTGGCCGCCTCAGTGATCGTGCTTGCAATCGGGGCCATGCACATGGGCATGGCCGTGATTTGCGTGGCCGTGATCCGCATGGTCGTGTGCATGCCCGTGATCGTGCGCATGCGAATGATCGTGAGCATGGTCGTGACCGCACTGACTGTGGTCGTGAGCCTCGCGTTCGGGCTTGAAGGCTCGCGAAACCGGGGTCGCGGCGCAACCCTGCCCACGGATCAGTTCGGCATTGGCCGAGGTCGTGGGTACATAGAGGACGTCTGCACCGATCTCCGCCGGGACGTGGTTGCCGCCGAACTGCCAGGCCAACCGCAGCAGGCGAGCCGGATTCTCCGCCCGTACTTCGAGCAAGGATTCCGCCGCAGCGCGAACGGTCACCAGGCGCCCGTCTTCGAGACGAAACGCGTCACCGTCCTCGATGGAGGCAGCCTTCGCCAGTGCTAGGGTGAAACTCACCCCGCCCGCGCCGGTGAGGATCGCGGCTGCTCCCTGGCGTCCCGCATGGTCGAGGGTCACGGTATCCGCCACGGAATCCGGGCGAATGGCGGCTTTGCGGACGATGGCGGTGGCACGCAGCATGGCTTCCTCGAAACGGTCCTGGGTTTTGTCCGGGCGTCCGGAGGGGGGCGCCCGAGGTGTCTGGCGTGCATCAGTAGAGGGTTTTCTGCCCGAACGGAAAGCGTGGCTGGAACCGTTTCCTCACGTGGTGCATTCCACGAACGGAATGGCTAAGCTACGTTGCGCAAGGTCACCACGGCGATAAGCCGGGCCACAAAACGCACAAGGGAGTCTCGGGACCATGAAGAAGCTCATTGCCGCTACCCTCGCCGGGGCTCTCGCCCTCTCCCTCGGCGCCTGCAATACGCCGCAGGATCGTGCTCTTGGCGGCGCCGGTCTCGGCGCCCTGGCCGGTGCGGCCATCGGCGGCGCTGCCACCGGTCGTGCGGGCGGCGCTCTGGCCGGTGCGGCCATCGGCGGAGCCAGCGGCGCGATCATCGGTGCCGGCACGGCTCCGCGCTGCCCATATGGCACGTATCGCGACGCTTACGGCGACGTGTACTGCCGCTGACATCGTTCTCCCGTTTGGGAGAAGCGGAGGGCCGGGGCGCATGCCTCGGCCCTTTTTCATGTCTCGGAGACAGGACGAGCAGGCGGAAATTGCCGTATGCGGGGCTGACCCGGTGGATGGCCGGTGGACGATGCGCTGCGATGCCGATGCTGCTTCAAGAACTTTTCTATCCTCTTCGCCCAAACACTGCTGTCGCTGACGATGGTGGCGCGGCGTGAGCGTCGGCATCTGGGGCAAGCTCGGCGGCGCGGGGATCGGCCTCGCCATCGGTGGACCGATCGGCGGGTTGGTGGGCGGCGTCGCCGGTCACTTCCTGGTGGATCGGGAAGGGGCCTTGTTCGGCGCGACGCCGAAGGACGTGGTCTTCACGACCGGCCTCGTGGCGCTCGCGGCCAAGATGGCGAAATCCGACGGGGTGGTGACGCCTTCCGAAATCGAAGCCTTCGCCAAAGTGGTCCAGGTGAGCGAACGGGAGAAGCCCGGGGTCCAGCGCCTGTTCGACCTCGCCAAAGGCACCTCGGCAGGGTTCGAGGCCTATGCGCGACAGATGGCAACGGCGTTTCAGGATGAGCCGGCGTTGCTGGAAGATGTGCTCGACGGCCTGTTCCATATCGCCAAGGCCGATGGTGCGATCCATGAGGCGGAAGAACGCTACCTGCGTGCCGTCGCCGAAACTTTCGGGTTCGACGACGTAGCCTTCCGGCGCATTGCCGCCCGGCACGTGCGCCTCGCCGACGACCCCTATCTCGTGCTCGACCTCGACCACGAGGTGACGGACGCGGAGGTGAAAGCCCGGTATCGTGCCCTCGTCATGGAGAACCACCCGGACCGGGCGATCGCCCGCGGCGTTCCGCCCGAGGCGGTGAGGATCGCCACCGCGCGGCTCGCCGCGATCAATGCCGCCTATGACCGGATCGCCGCCGAGCGAGGACTGCGCTGACACGCAAAGAGAGAGCTGCCGCATGAAGCCTATTCCGGAAAGTCCGGTGGCGACCAGCGTGATGCCGTCGCCCAACCACGGCGAGCGCAGGGGCGGTCCGCCGACCATGCTGCTCCTGCACTACACCGGAATGGAGAGCGCGGCCGCTGCCCTGCAGCGTCTCGCGAACCCGATCTCCGAGGTATCGGCGCATTACGTCGTGCTTGAGGACGGACGAGTGATCCAGATGGTGCCGGAATCGCGCCGCGCCTGGCATGCGGGAGCCGGTGTATGGGGGCGCACGGCCTCCGGGTTGGAGCGAGACATCAATTCGCGCTCCATCGGCATCGAGATCGTCAATGGCGGGCATGTCGGCGGCTTGCCGCCTTACCCGTCCAAACAGATCGACGCGGTGATCGCGCTTTCCCGGGACATCATCGCCCGCTGGGGCATCGCACCGTGGCACGTGCTGGCGCATTCCGACGTGGCGCCGGAACGCAAGGAGGATCCCGGCGAGCATTTCCCCTGGGATCGCCTGGCGGCAGCCGGGGTGGGGCATCACGTGCCGGCGGCGCCCATTCGCGACGGCCGCTTCTTCGCCGAGGGGGATGCCGGACAGCCGATCGAGGCGCTTCAAGCGATGTTCGCGCTCTTCGGCTACGACATTCCGGTGACCGGGATTTTCGACCCGCGAACGAAAGCTGTGATCACCGCCTTCCAGCGCAGATTCAGGCAGGAGCGCGTGGACGGCGTCGCCGATGCATCCACGATCACGACGTTGCGGGATCTCCTGGCCGGATTGCCGTCACGCTGAGCGGCGCGCCGCCGCGCGGGATACGGCTTGCGTCGTACGACGCACTTGGTGTGGCGGCCATTCGCACCGGCGACGCCATGAAACGACGTCGATCAGTCCATGCCCGGTGCCATTGTGCGGCCCCGTCGCTTGGCTCGCTCGACAGGACGCAGGAGTAGGTGGATGGACGACGAAGGCCATCTGATCAGGCGCGTTGAGACACCCTGTCCGTACCCTCGTGCTTTGCCACGTCCCGCGTGCGCCACAGGCTGTAGGCGACGCCACCGGCGAGCAGCACGAGCGTGACCGCCAGGGATACCCACGGCGGTACGTGGACGAGGTCGAACGTGTCTGCGACCACGATCTTGGTACCGATGAAGATGAGGATGAAAGCGAGGGCCGTCTTCAGGTAGGCGAAACGGTCGACCATCGCGGCGAGGGCGAAATACAGAGCGCGCAGGCCGAGAATCGCAAAGATGTTCGAGGTGTAGACGACGAAGGTATCCGTCGTGATGGCGAAGATCGCCGGGACGCTATCGACGGCGAAGATCACGTCGGCACCGTTCACGAGAATCAGACCGAGGGCGAGAGGCGTGAACCACAGCACCGACTTCCCGGTCTCGGGATCCGGTTTACGGACGACGAAGCGTTGGCCATGCATTTCGGGCGTGATGCGCATCACCTTGCGCAGCATCCGCACCATGGCGTTGTCCTGGATGTCGCCGGCCTCCTCTTCCTTTCCGAACAGCATCTTCAAACCGGCGAAGATCAGGAAGGCGGCGAAGATCGACAGCACCCAGGCCGCCTGATGCACCAGGGCGGCACCGAGCCCGATCATCAGACCGCGCAGGAGAACCGCAGCGAGGATGCCCCAGACGAGGACCCTGTGCTGGGCTGCGCGGGGAATGCCGAGGGACGTGAGAATGACGGCGATGACGAAAACGTTGTCCATGGACAACGACTTCTCGACCACGAGGCCGGCGACATATTCCTGGGCAGGCTGAGCGCCGAAGTACCACCAGATCCAGCCCCCGAAGGCCAAGCCGAGGCTGAAATAGAACGCAGTGAGGAGAAGGCTCTCCTTCACGCCGATCTCGTGGTCCTTGTCCCGATGCAACAGGCCGAGATCGAAGGCGAGAAGGCCCGCGACCAGGGCGTGGAAGCCGAGCCACATCCAGACAGGCTTGCCGAGCCATTCGATGAAGAGAAAGTCGACCATTCGGGACCGTCGATGCTTTGCGAAACGCAGGAAAGCATCGGCTCCGACATCACGGAAGGCATAGACGCGCATCCGCCAGAGGGGCCCGCAGCCGATTGCCGTCACTTGGGATCCGCAGGGACGGGAATCAAGGGATGTCCCGGCAGCGTCGACGGCCCTTGTCGCGCAAGGGAGTTCGGCCGTGGCTTACGGTGTGGCTTACTGGCCGCATGACGGGGCAAACCACCCGGTCTTCTCCTCGTTTCCTTGTTTTGCCGCGATGGGAAGCCCCAGAATGGTATCTGGTTGCTCCGGTTCGGATCCGGATGGGCGAGGATGCAGCGCGTGATGATCGGGCGGCGGATCGAACGCATCCTGAGGACAGCGAGCATGGCGCTGGTTCTCGCCGGGGCGGCGCGGGCCGAAGCGGCGCGCTCCGTGGCGCCCGAATGCGTGAGTGGGCCGACGCGACAGGAGGCGCTCGCCGGGCTCGGGGAGCGTGGCGAGATGATCCTGGCATCGGGTGATCGCGCCGTTCTCGACGGGATCCGTTGGCCGGTGGAGGATGACGGCGCCGCGCGTGCCTGGATGCTCGACCATCGGCACCGTACGCTGACCCTCGTACCACGCGGGGAGATCGACCGCTGGGGCCGTATGCATGTGGATGCGGCCGTCTCCGACGAAGCCATCGACCTGGCCGGAGGCTTGATCGAAGAGGGACTCGCTTATGCCGATGCGGGGGAACGCGATACGCTCTGCCGGCCGGCGTTGCTGACCCTGGAATCCGGGGCTCGGGCGGCCGCCCGCGGCCTGTGGCGGGCTGGTGTCCGCGAGGGCCGCGACGGTGCCGCGTTGCGTGAGGCCACGGGGCGTTTCATCGTGGCGCAGGGCCGGGTCGTGAATGTCGGCGAGCGTCCGGCGCGGACCTATCTCGACTTCGCCAAACGAGGCGAGGATGGCTTGACGGTCACCGTGTCGAAGCGCACTTGGCGGCGGCTGCGCGAACGTGGTCTGAATGTGGCGACCCTGCGGGGGCGCATCGTCCGGGTTCGGGGAATCGTGGAAGCGTGGCGCGGCCCCACCCTCGACATCGCGAGCGCAGACATGATCGAAGTTCTGGATGAGGAGCGGACGCTTCGGCGCTGAACGGTATGAGCGGGGGGCAGACACGACATCGCGGATATGGAGCGGTCCGAACCGGGCTGCTCGTCTCGACGCTCATCCTGACCGGTTGCAGTTCCGACCAGAGCGGCGTGGTCCTGCAGCCGGCGGCGATCAAGGTGCCCGTCGAGGCGCCTCGGACCACCGGCCGGGAGCGCACCGCATCCGATGCCGACCATGCCAAGCTCGTGGCGTCGTTCGGCGGGGAATACCGCTCGCCAGCGGCTCTGCGCCTGCTGACCGAGGTGACCGACCGGTTGGTGAAGGCCACCGATCGTCCCGAGGAGACCTACGCGGTCACGCTGCTCGATTCGCCGGTCATCAACGCCTTCGCGCTGCCGAATGGCCGTCTCTACGTGACGAGAGGCTTGCTGGCGCTCGCCAGCGATACGTCGGAGATCGCCGCCGTCCTCGCCCATGAGATCGCCCACGTCACCCTGCGCCATGCCACGGCCCGTACCGAGCTCGCCCTGCGCTCCCAACTGGTGAGCCGGGTGGTCGCCGACGTCCTCAACGATCCGGCCACCGGCGCGCAACTCCAGAACCAGTCGAAATTCGCCCTGGCCCGCTTCTCCCGCGATCAGGAGCTCGAGGCCGATGGGATCGGCGTGCGGACGCTCGCTCGTGCGGGCTACGATCCGTTCGGCGCGGGGCGGTTCCTCAACTCCCTCAACCGCACCACCAACATGAAGACCGGGACGGGCATGGCCGGCGAGCCCGACATGCTCGCCACTCATCCGGGCACGAGCGAACGGATCAACCTCGTCACGCGAGCCGCGCGTCTCATCGGCGCGCCCGGTCTCGGCGTCGATGAACGCGCCCGCTACCTCGCCGCCATCGACGGGATCGCCTATGGCGACAATCCGGGCGACGGCATCGTCAAGGGCCGCCGCTTTCTCCATCCGAGCCTCGGCATCGCCTTCGAGGTGCCGGAGGGATTCACCATCGAGAACACGCGGAACGCCGTCCTCGGTGCCACGGGGGAGGGGAGCCGCCGCCTCCTGTTCGATCAGGTCGAAAGCCATGTGGGCCAGAGCCTGGAGGAGGTGCTGCGCGCCACGTGGAGCGACAGCATCGAGGCGAGTTCGGTGGAGAACCGCATGGTCGCCGGCAACTCGGCGGTGACCGCGATGTCGCGCGGCAAGGACTGGACCTTCCGCCTCGCTGCCGTCCGGGTCGGAGAGACGACCTTCCGCATGATCATGGCCGCCAAGGGCAGCACGGATCCCGACGGTGCGTTCCGGCGCTGGACCGAAAGCCTGTCCGGCGTCGGCCCCGACGAGGTGAAATCCCTGCGCCCGTTGCGCATCCAGGTGGTGACCGCCGGACCGGCCGATACGGCCGACGAGATGGCACGCAGGATGGTCGTGCCGGATCGTCCGCTGGACCGGTTCCTCGTGCTCAACGAGTTGGAGCGGGGCGCCGTCATCCGTCCGGGACAAAGCTACAAGCTCGTGGTGGAATAACGAGACACGGGCGAGGCCGCGCGCGAGGCCAGCCTTACATAGCGTTGAATGACGCCACCGGCATTTCCCATCCCTCCCGGATGGTGGAGGGTGCGGTGATTTTTCCAAAGCCCGATCGCGCGGCTTCTCTCATCCGCGCGATCGAGGGTTCTGGGGTGTCTCCATTCGCCTGATCGGTCAGGCGGCGGCCAAAGCCGCCATCGACATCGATTCCTTCTTCATCAACTCGCGATAGAACCCGTCGAGATGGGTGAGCTTGTCCGGTGAGCCGTCCTGAATGATACGCCCGCCTTCCAGCACCACGATCCGGTCGAAATCCTTCAGCGTCGAGAGACGATGTGCGATCGCGATGACGGTGCGGCCCTTCATCAGGTTGGCCAAAGCGTGCCGGATCGCCTCCTCGGAATCCGCGTCGAGGGCCGACGTGGCCTCGTCGAGCAGGAGAATCGGCGAATCCTTCAGGATCGCGCGGGCGATGGCGATACGCTGGCGCTGACCGCCGGACAGCTTCACGCCCCGGTCGCCCACGATGGTGTCGAAACCTTCCGGCAGTGCCTCGATGAAATCGGTGCAATGCGCCGCCGCGGCGGCCTTCCAGACATCCTCGTCCGATGCGTCCGGCCGGCCGTAGCGGATATTCTCGCGCAGGGTCCGGTGGAACATCGAGACGTCCTGCGGCACCACGGTGATGGCCTCGCGCAACGAGTCCTGGGTCACGCGGTTGATGTCCTGGCCGTTGAGCAGGATCTTCCCGCCCTGAACCTCGTAGAAGCGCTGGAGCAGCGAGAACAGGGTCGACTTGCCGCCGCCCGACTTGCCCACGAGGCCGATGCGCTGGCCGGCTTCGATCTTCACGTTGAAGTCCGTGAACACCGCGCGCCCATCGGGATAGGAGAAGGCCACGTGATCGAAATCGATCTCGGCGCCCGTTCCCGACAGCGGCATGGCCTCCGGATGGTCGATCAGGTCGTGCGGCTGAAGCAGGGTATGCAGGGCCTCCGACAGGCGGGCGGTATGCTGGGTCGCATCCACCAGGGCCACGGCCAGGTCGCGGGTGGCGGCGAGGATGCGGATGCCGAGGGTGCAGACGAGGACCACCTGTCCATTCGTCGCCTGTCCAGCTTCCCACATGATGATGGCCCAATAGAGCAGTCCGAGCACGGCGAAGACCGTCAGGATCGCGTGAACGATCCGCAGTTTCTCCAGGTAGAGCAGCGAGGACCGGCGCGAGCGCATCTCGACGCCGATCGTGCCGTCGAACCGCTTGTACTCCCGCTTGAACGCCGAGAAGGCCCGGACGAGCGGCATGTTGCCGACGAGGTCGACCATCTCGCCATCGACGCTGGCTGCCTTGGCGGCGAAATCGTGGTGAAGCGGCTTTCCCGCGGCCGCCATCTTGAACATCAGGACGACGACGGCGGCGAAGATGCCGGCCAGGACGCCCGCCATGGTGAGGTTCACGGTGCCGATATAGATGATCGACAGGAAGGCCGCGACGCAGGGCGGCATGACGTTGAAGACGAACATGTTCTCGACCGTGAAGATCGCGTTCGAGGTCGCCGTGATGCGCGAGGCCAGGGTGCCCGGCTGCCGGTCGGCGAAGAAGGACGGCGAGTGGCCGGTCATGTGCCGGAACAGATCGCGGCGGATATCACCGGTCACACCGACAAAGGTGAACGACCCGACGAGGCTCGCCACGCGCCAGAGCATGTTGTCGGCGGCGATGAAGGCGATGAGGACGGCCAGTGCGCCCCAGATCAGGCCTGCATCCGGCCCCTTGCTGAGGGCATCGACGACGCCTTTGAGTGCGTAATCGGTGCTCACCGAGAAGGCGACGGCGCCGAGAACGGCGCAGAGGATCACCAGATGCGGCAGCGCCCGCCGCTTGAGATAGCGGGCGACGAACGCGAAGGGCCTGTCGGCGTAGACGCAGAGGTCTTCCATATGGGTGACCATCCCAGTGCTCGTTTTTAACTGACGGATGCTCGCGCGATCCCGCAAGCAGGCCGCACGGAACCGTGAACTTATAGGTCGCAACGCTAATCTCGTCCAAGCGTTGCGGGCGACCGTCAAGCTTGCCCGTTTGTAGAGAGGAAACCTGAACGGGTGTTGAGCGGCAAGCGAATTCGGTGCCGGCCCACCCTTCAGACCACCTCGGCCTGACGGGTTTCCGGCATGATCAGGGCGAGCAGCGCGAAGCCGGCGAGACCGACGATTGCGAGGCCGAGGAAGGCGCTGTGACTACCGAGATGATCGGCCATGATTCCGGCCAGTGACGTCGACAGGGCGGCACCGATGCCCATGGCGGTTCCGACCGCACCGAGGGCGAGATTGAACCGTCCGGTGCCGCGCGTGACGTCGGAGACCACGAGGGGCACCATGACCCCGAACACGGCCGCCGAGACGCCGTCGAAGACCTGGATCGCGACGAGGAGTTCCGGGCTGTCGGTATAGGCGAACAGCAGCCCGCGGATCGGCAGGGCGGCGAAGCCGATGAGAAGGAGCGGGCGTCGGCCCCACTTCTCTGCGGCCCGTCCGACGGCAGGTCCGGAGATCGCCAGGACGACCTGGGGCACCACGATGCAGGCGGCGATGAGCGCCGTGGCGGTCTCGCTGGCCCGCAAGGTCAGCATGCTGCCCACCAGCGGCAGCATGGCGGCGTTGGCGAGGAAGAACAGGGTCATGCAGGCGGCAAAGCACAGAAGGGCGCGGTTGGTGACGATGGCCTTCAGCGCGCTTTCCTTGGGGCCGGACTCCACCGTCTCGCCCTGGCGTGCCTGAAGCGGCACCGCGCCAGGGCGAATGAACGAGAGCGCGATCAGGGTCGGGATCATGAGGAAAGCTGTGAGGTAGAACACCGCGTCGTTCGACAGGTAGTAACCGCAGGCCCCCATCAGCGCCGCAGCGACGGCGTTGCCGAGCGCCGAGAAGCTGGCATTGCGCCCGAGCCGCTCACCGGCTCGCTTATGGCCGACGAGGCCGATGCTGATGGCCGCGATGGCCGGTGTGAGAATACAGCTCGCCGCGGAATGGGCCGCCATCGCGAGGAGGACGATGAGGAAGCTCGGCCACATGGCGAGGGCGAAGGCGCTGAGCGAGATCGCCACCACCGAGAGCCCGGCCGCGAAGCGTCGCGAGCGGACGGCGTCGACGAAGGCACCGCCCGGCACCTGGCCGAGCAGGCTCACGAGGCTCCCGACGGTCAGGGCGAAACCGATGTCGGATTGCGTCCACTGCGCCTGCGTGAAGTACACGGCGAGAAACGGACCGAATCCGGTCTGGAGGTTCGCGACAAAGAACGCAAAGGCGTCGAGCCCCCGGCTGCTCCTTACCGAACCAGCCTGCATGTCGGTGGAACCCTCTCCGGGCTTCTCGGCATAGGCGTCGCGTCGAAGAGCCCCACGCGGCCGGAACTCCGATCGCGGCAATTCACGGGGCTTGATGACGCGTCGATTCTGCGAGCGGGATGCCGTCATTTGTCCGGCGTTTTTTCACCCGGCCTGTCGGGCGCGGGAGAGGGTGTAGCGCTCTGCGGCGGCGCCACCGGAGTCTGGACCGGCGCCGCGGGCTGGGCCGCCGGAACCTGGCTCGACGCGGTCGCAGGAGCCGGCTCGCCATCCGGCGGAACGCTGGGGCTGGCCGGACCGAGGACCACGATGGGATCTCCCGGCTTGTACTCCGGCGAGACGCGTACCTGGTTGCGGCTCAACTGCAGGACGAGGCGGCTCGGCTTGCCATCGGGCGAGAACCGCATGGACCGCCAATCCACGGCGATCTTGCGGGAGCCGACCCCGAGGAAGCCGCCGAAATCGATGATGGCGGCGCGCGGGCGACCGTCCTTGTCGAGGATGATGTCGATGATCCGGCCCATATCCTCGCCGGTGGAACTGCGGACGCCCTTGCCGAGCACGCCCTCGTAATCCTGGGTGTCCAGGACCGTGGCAGGGGTGCCGGTCGGCAGTACGGGTGCGGTGGCCGTTGGCGCAGCCGGCGGCGCCGCAGGCTGCGGGGCCGGTGCGGGCGGCGGGGCAGGAGGCGCGGCCGGGGCGGCCGGCGCTGCTTCGCTCGCCGGGCCGTTGACCGTGGCGTTGCCATCCGCTGCTGCTGCGGCGGCGGCCCAAAGGGTGATCGACGCGGCGGCGACCATCCGGACAGTTCTGAACACGTGCGTTCCCCGAAGAAGCATCTCGCCGGCTCCCGCTCAACCTGAGCCATTCCGATGAGTTCCCACCTGCCATGGGACGGACGGCGTATGAGGGCGGACCAAGGCGAAGTTGTGGATGAGGGCGGGTCGATCGGCGACGATGCGGCTCGCCGCGATGTCGAGTTGGCAAGAACCGGACCGTCGCGGCCATGGTGGCGTGGAGTATGGGGGGTGTCCAGACGAACCGGTGGACGATCACCCCGAATTTTCCCTCAGGTCGAGGGGGGAGGTGTGACAAACGCCCTGCGATCGTCTGGTTTTCGCCTTTTGTGCATCGTAGAGATGCGCGCAAGCGTGCCGGACCACCCGCGCGAACCAGGGTGGAATACTTTTGAGGATCAAGTCGATGCGTATCCCGTCGAACGTCTGCGCCGTGGCGCTCATCGCGGCGGCCCTGGGCGGATGTCAGGCGCTGTCCGGCAATTCAGGCGTCATGCCCGAGAGCGAAGTGGGGCCTCCGCCGTCCATGCGTGGCTCGGTTCCCGGAGCTCAGCGCCCGCGGGCGGCCGAAGTGGACCCCGATGGCGTGCCTCTGCAGACGGCGCCGACGCGGCGGCTCGACCTGCCGAAATCGGCCGGTGGCCAGGCCCGCTCGCAGGCGGAGTCGGAGCGGCGTATCCGCCGCGAGGATATCGAAGGCGATACGACCAGCCGGTCGAGCTCCGGTGGTCTCGCTCCGCAGATGGGCTCGGGCGGCAGCGTCGGCCTCGGCGGCAAGTTCTGAGGAACGCTCGCGAAACTCCCGGTCATCGCCGCCTTCCGTTTCCGGCCGGGCGGCGATGCGGGAGTTTCGTGAAAGGCACTGCAACGGCTCCTTCCGCACCGCGGAAACGCTGCATGCGGAAAGCGTGATCTCGACGGTCAGATCAGGTCGGCGCCACGTGTGTCGGCTTCGCCCCGACTCTCGGCGGCGACAAGTCCGGCAAGACCAGCGAGGAACGCGCCGGAAGCGACGATGGTGAGGGCAACGACTGCGATGATCATGCGCGGAGTGTTCCTCATCGAGTTTAAGGGATCGTTGCATTGTCCGGGTCGGGCGATGCGCCTACGTCCTCGATGACGGTCGGTCGAAAAAAATTCCATCCTCGCGCCTGGCGGTCACAACAGGCCCTCGATGCTTCGGGACGCCGTCGTCAGTCCACGCGCTTCGCACCGGCCGCATTGCTTTGAGCTGGATGACGCATCGGTGGCGCGAATCCCCCTCGGCCGTGCCGGCAGCCACACAAGCCGTTGTTAGCGTGAAGCTTTTCGGAAAAATCTCCGGTCCACGGCCGCAATGACGTCTCGTCGGCTTGCTCCGAAGCGTGGCTGCACTGGCGACCGCCCATGCCACGGAGATTGTGTGTGATCGATGATCGAAAGGGCTGCAGGGTCCCCGTTATCCCCGTCCCTTCTGTGGATGGGCGGTGGGTCTACGTGATTCCCTCTTGGAACGCTCTCAGCACCGCTTAGTTGTTGCAGCTATGCGCTCCGAGGCCCCTGGCCGTGGGCGTGACGGCGCTCGAAGCCAAATTCCGGAGGAACTCATGGCAACCAAAACCACCACCAAGGCAGCCGAAAAGCCGGCCGCCGCCAAGAAGGCCGCTGCTCCGAAGGCCGAAGGCGCCGCCAAGCCGAACGCCCTGCAGCAGCCGCTGAAGCCCTCCGAGGAACTCGCAGCCGTGGTCGGCGCCGCAGCGCTTCCGCGTGGCGAGGTCGTCAGCAAGGTCTGGGAATACATCAAGAAGCACAATCTCCAGAACCCGGAGAACAAGCGCGAGATCCTGGCCGACGACAAGCTGAAGAAGGTCTTTGGCAAGGACAAGTGCACCATGTTCGAGATGAACAAGCACCTCGCGGCCCATCTCAAGTCGGCCTGACGCCGATGCGGCCCGGCGCTTCGACAGCGCCGGGCAGGCTCTTCGAGACGGCGATACGGCCGTTCCCGGTTCGGGTGGGTCGGCCTCAGGCGATGTGCCGGATGACCCCGCCATCCACACGCAGAGCGGCGCCGCTGGTGGCGCTCGCGGCCGGGCTGCAGATATAGGCCACCATGCTGGCGACCTCCTCCACCGTCGCGAGGCGACCGATCAGCGAGGTGGAGCGGTGCTCGGCGACGAAGTCCCGTCCCAGCTTGTCGAGGTCGACCTCGCCGGTATCCTTCGCCATTTTCGCCATGAAGTCCGCGACACCCTCCGAGAGGGTCGGACCGGGCAGCACGCTGTTGACCGTTACCCCGCTTCCGGCCACGGTCTCGGCGAGGCCGCGTGACACGGCGAGTTGCGCCGTCTTCGTCATGCCGTAATGCACCATCTCCACCGGAATGTTCAGGCCGGACTCGCTGGAGATGAAGACGACCCGCCCCCATCCCGCCGCGACCATGCCCGGCGTGTAGGCGCGGGAGAGGCGGATGCCGCTCATGACGTTGGTCTCGTAGAAGCGAAGCCAATCCTCGTCGGGTATCTCGAAGAACGGCTTCGGCTCGAAGATGCCGGTGTTGTTCACCAGGATATCGACGGCCGGCAGCCCCTTCACCACCGCCTCCGCACCGCTCGCCGTGGCGATGTCGCCGGGCGCCGCGATGAAGCAGGTCGTGCCGGTTTCCTCGGTCAAGCGCGCGATCGCCGCCCGGACCCGGTCCGGTGTGCGCCCGTTGACGGCGACGGTTGCACCCATTCCGGCAAGGGCCTTGGCGATGCCGTAGCCGATGCCGCCGGTCGAGCCGGTCACCAGCGCACGTCGCCCCTTCAGATTCATGTCCATGAATGTTCCTCCGTTGGCAGCCTCGTGGATCAACGCCCGAGGCGATGGGTGGCTGCGTTCGGTGGATCAGCCCGTCGGCTGGCGCCGCATGATGCTGGAGACGGCACCCGCCGCTGCCATGGCGCAGGCGCACCACAGAGCGGTTCCGATGGAGACCGCCGTGCCGCTGGCGTGGGTGAGCCCGAAAATGACGGCGACGAGGGCCGCGCCCAGCGACTGCCCGGTCAGCCGCGCCGTCGATTGCATGCCGCTGGCTCCGCCGCTGCGCGAACGCGGTGCGCTGGTGACGATCACCTTGTTGTTGGGCGATTGGAACAGCCCGAAGCCGACGCCGCAGACGGTCAGCCGCCAGGCGATATCAAGGAGGGACGGGGCGGCGGGGAGCAGCGCCAGCGCCGCAATGCCACCGGACATGAGCGCCAGCCCGATTCCGCCGAGAACACCCGGCGCGTACCGGTCGGCGAGGCGGCCGGAGATCGGCGCCGTGATGGCGATGGCGATGGGCCATGGCGTCATCAGGAAGCCGGTCTCGGTGGCGGAGAGGTGCAGCGCATCCTGGAAATAGAAGGGCAGGGCGACATAGGCCATCATCTGCGCCCCGAACGAGGCGATGGAGGTCACCATCGACAGGGCGAAGGCGGGAATGCGCAGCAGATCCACCGGTAGCAGGGGCGTCGTGAGCCGCGCCTGATACCGCACGAACACGGTGCCGACCGCGAGCCCGGCTGCGATCTCCGCCAAGGCGAGCCAGCGCCCGTTCGCCTCGCCGATTCCATCGAGCCCGATGATGAGAAGGCCGAAGGTGAGGGCGTTGAGGATCGCGCTCGGGACGTCGAACCGGGCCCCGCTCACCGGCGTCACCGGCAGGGTCCGCGCCGCCACCGCCAGGGCCACGAGGCCGACGGGCAGGTTGACCAGGAACAGCCAGGGCCAAGTCGCCACGGACAGGATCGCGGCGGCCACGGTGGGGCCGGTGGCGGAAGCCATGGCGACGATGAGAGCGACGTTGCCGACGCCCCGGCCGATCATGCGGTGCGGGTAGATGAACCGCACCAGAGCGATGTTCACGCTCATGATCCCGGCGGCGCCGAACCCCTGGGCGATGCGCGCGACGATGAGCCCGGGCAGGGATGTGGAAAGAGCGCAGGCGAGGGACGCCGCGACGAACAGGACGAGGCCGCCGAGATAGACCTTCCGATAGCCGACGATGTCGCCGAGGGAGGCCAGCGGCAGCAGCGATGCTGTCACCGCGATCTGGAAGCCGTTGACGACGAAGATCGCCGAGGCCGGACTGACCCCGAGATCCTTCGCCATGGCCGGAAGGGCCACGTTGACGATGGCCCCGTCCAGCACCGCCATGGTCATGGCGAGTCCGATGGCGAGAAGCGCAAGCATGCGTTCGCGCACCGGCAGGCCGTCCATCGGTTTGTCGGGGACCGGCCCGGCCGTGCCGCCGCCAGGGGGAATTGCCTCGTGCGTCATCGCACAAAGCCGTGGACGATCCCTGCTCGCTTCGGCAAGTGCCCTATGTCACCCCTCGGCAAGGGGGCGGCCTCGTTACCCCCTTCGGAGGAATGACATGCGTCTGGCGACACTCCTGCTCGGCTGCCTGCTCGCGCTGTCGCCCGCCGCCGTGCGAGCCGAGGATACAGGCCCTCTCGGGATCGGGCTCGAAGGGTTCGCCTATCCCTATCCGGTCTGGTTCCTCGACCTGACACGGGACAACGAGCGCCAGCGTCTCGCCTATATGGATGTCACGCCGACCGGGACTCCAAATGGACGCACAGTGCTGTTGCTGCACGGCCGCAACTTCCCGTCGAGTTACTGGGAGCCGGTGATCGGCGCGCTGGCCGGTGCGGGCTACCGCGTGGTCGTTCCCGACCAACTCGGCTTCGGCAAATCGTCGAAGCCGGTGGGACCGTTCAGCTTCGACGTGATGGCGGCGGAAACCGTATCGCTTCTCGATGCCCTCAATCTCCCGCGGGTCGACGTGGTCGCCCATTCCATGGGCGGTATGCTGGCCGCCCGCCTCGCCCTAAACGCACCGAGCCGGGTGAACAGCCTCGTCCTCGAAGCGCCGATCGGTCTCGAGGATTATCGCTTCACCGTCCCGCCGGTTTCCAACGACACGCTTCTGCGGATCGAGGGCGGTGTCACCGGGGACGTCTACCGGCGCCAGCTGATGACGAACTACGCGCTGTCGCTTCCCTCATCGGCGATCGAGCCCTTCGTTTCGATACGCGAGCGCGTCAAAGGCTCAGGCGAGTATCCGCGCTGGCTCCAATCCTTCGTCAATTCCTACCAGATCATCTGGGGACAGCCGGTGGTCCACGAGATCCCGCTGATCGCCGCGCCGACGCTGTTCGTCATGGGCGGGAACGACCGCAACGCACCGGGCAAGCCTTTCGCCCCCGAGAACCTGCGCGCCGACATGGGCGACAATGCCGGCCATGCCAAAGCTCTGGCGGCACGGATGCCCGATGGGCGCGCTGTCGTCTTCGACGGCATCGGCCACCTCGTCCATATGGAAGCGACCGATCGCTTCAACGCCACGATGCTCGAATTCCTCAACGGCCATTGAGCCGGGACAAACTAAGGGAACACTCAGATGGATGTCGGCGTGATCGGGTTGGGACGGATGGGCCGGGGCATGGTTCAGAGCCTCGTCCGGGGCGGTCATCGGGTGAGGGTCTGGAACCGGACCGCATCGGCCGCCGACGGTCTCGACGGGGTGACGGTCGTGCATAGCGCGGCGGACGCCTTCACCGGGGATGCGGCGATCACCATGCTCGCCGACGACGCGGCCCTGCGTTCGGTGATCGTGGAGGGCGGGCTTCTCGATTCCGGCACGCGGCCCGGCCTGCATCTCAGCATGAGCACGATCTCGGTGGCGCTCGCCCAGGAGCTCACCGCGATCCACGCGCGGGCCGGCGTGCCCTATATCGCCGCCCCCGTCTTCGGCAGGCCGGACGTGGCGCAGAACGGAGCCCTGAACATCGTCGTGGCCGGAGACCCGGCCGTCATCGCGACGGCGCAACCGCTGCTCGACGCCCTCGGCACGAAGACCTGGTCCTTCGGAACCGAGCCGTACCGGGCCAATGCGGTGAAGCTCGCGGGCAACTTCATGCTGATCGCGGCCATCGAGGCCATGGGCGAAGCCGCCGCTTTCGCCGAGGGGCATGGCGTCGCCGGTGCCGATCTCCTCGACCTTCTCACCAACACGCTCTTCGCCTCACCGGTCTACAAGGGCTACGGCGCCTCGATCGCCGCCGGGCGCTACGAGCCGCCGGGCTTCGGTCTGCGGCTTGGGCTGAAGGATATCGGCCTCGCCCTCGCGGCATCGGGTCAGGCCGGCGTACCGATGCCTTTCGCCAGCGTGCTGCGCGACACCCTCATCGACGCGGTCAGCCACGGCGACGGCGACAAGGATCTTGCCGCCCTGGCGCTGGTCTCGGCGCGGCGAAGCGGGCGTTGAAGGCAGACCCGCTCCGATGCGGTGCTATGAGACGAGGAAATCGGAGGCCGTCAGAAATCCGACACTCCTGACCGTCGCGAACTGGACGGCCTGCTCGGCGCCGCTACCGTCCGTATCGTATGAGAGGGCGCCCGTGTAGTAATCGTAGAGGATACGGTCGCTCGCATCGACCGTACCCGTGCGAATGTTCTTGAACGCAGCGCCGGACAGATCGCCCTCCACCAAGCCTTTGAAGATCGCGTTCTCCAGCCTGATCGTATCGGTGCCGTGAAAGAAATCGGTGATGCTGTCGATGTTGTCTTTCCCGAGCTTCGTATCGAAGACGAACGCGTCCTTCCCGCCGGAGCCTGCCAGTACGTCCGTCCCCAACCCGCCATTGATGACGTTGTCGCCGTACGTGCCGGTGATCGCGTTCGCGAGATTGTTGCCGGTGAGATCGATGGCGAGATAGGGGTCTTCCTGGCTGCCGATCAGGAACTCGATGGACTGGTCCTTCGCGAGCGTGAAATCCGAACTGGCATAGACCGTATCGGTGCCCCGGTCCTTTGCCTCGATGACCTGATCCCGCTTACTGCTGACATAGTAATCGTCGTTGCCTGCAAGGCCCTTCAGGACATCGATACCGGCTCCACCATCGAGACGGTTGTTGCCCGCATTGCCGGTGACCGTGTTCGCGAGCGCATTGCCGACGCCACCGATATCGCCCTTGCCCGTCAGCGTCAGGTTTTCGACATTGGCCGAGAGCGTATGATTGATCGATGACAGAACGAGGTCCGTGCCCGCGCCGCGCTTCTCGATCACCACGTCGCCGAAATGGTCGATGACGAACGTGTCGTTGCCGATCCCACCCTCCATCCGGTCGATACCTTTGCCGCCATCGAGGGTGTCGTTGCCCGCTCCGCCGATGAGATGGTCGCTTCCGGTATAGCCAAAGAGCGTATCGTTGCCGCCGAGACCGTCGATCCGGTCGTTCCTGGCGGAGGCCATGGCCCCTTTGAGCAGGTCCGCGCCCGACGTCGCGCCCTTCACCTGGAACGGGTCGGCCGTCGAAATGGAATAGATCTGGAAATCGGTGTCGCTGTCCGTCCGTTCGAGTCCCGTCTCGTGACCCGACTTGAGGAGACCGAACGTGCCGTTCTGCAAGGCCACGATCTGAGGCAGTTCGGACCGATGCCCGCTTCCGATCGCTTCCGAATAGAAGTCGAAAACCTGTCCCGTGGCAGACCCGTCCGCGTTGTAAAGCAACCCGCGCGCGGTCGTCAGGATCTTTCCATCCGCCACATCGGAAGATCCGAGGACCAGTTCGAGCAATTGCCCGTTCGAGAGAGTCGTCACGGACACGATGTAAGCGTTGTCGAACGTGTAGGTCTGGGCGAGCGTGACCGCTTTGGTGATGCTTCCGTCGAGACCAGCCTTGTAAGTCGATGCTGCGATATCGGTGAGGACATCGGTCTGGACGCCATTAGCGGCCTTCTTGATGTCCCGCCCCTCATAGGCGACGGCAAATCCGCCATTCTGGTCGGCGGTGACCGAGTAAATCACCTTCGTTTCGTATCCGCCCGCAAACTCGGCCACCTGGCCGAGTTTGAACGCTTCGCCCGGCACCTTGCCGTCTGCGGTCACCACGCGAGCCATGAGGGTCGAGGTGACACGGCCCATATCGACCCAGGTCGCGAGATAGCGACCGTCCGATAGGGCGGTGACTTTGGTCGAATGGGTCTGGTCGTCGTTCACCGAGCGGTCGACGACGGCGGTCGCGACGAAGCGGTGGTTCTCGTCGATGATGTCGACCGTCCGGATCTTGCTGGTCGATCCCTGGGCGATATGGGCGAGGGCCATCGCACCGTTCTGCGCGAAGGCGACGCTGTTGTCGTAAGCGCTCAGGAACGGCTCGTCCGTATCGGACAGGGAGGTGATCTTCGTGGTGTAGAAGGGCGTGAAGGTCCCTTTCGCGTCCACGGTACCGAGGCTGTACTTTGCCTTCTGATATTGCGTCGAAAAGCCGCCGAACGTGCCGTCGACGTAAGTGCTGTCATAGACGCCGATGACGACAGATCCGTCGTCTCGGACGGACAAGGCCTCTACTTGGAGGTCGCCAAGGGAAAGCGGTCCTTTCGAAGGAACGCCGGTCGCCCCGAAGCTGGTCAGGGTGACGGGGTGCGTGCCAGGTTCGCCGCGCGGGCCCGGAACATAACCGCTGGTGAGCAGGGCGAACCCGGCTTTTGCCTTCGGCACGATGAGGTCGAGACTGTCGGTGCCGACGACCGGCCCAAGGTCGATCGGCTCTCCATTCGCTACCAGCACCGCCGACATGTCCGCTCCTCAAAGAAGAATCCGGCAGGTGGTAGGGCGGGGCTCATACAATCTCAATCGCGAATTGAACCTCGATTCCGTCAGCGCGGAGGCGTGCTGTTTCTGCAACCTGTCGCGTCGCTTAGAGCGCTCCCTCCCGCACGGCCCCCGGATCGGCGAGCGAGTGCAGCAGCCGCGCGGCGGAATGGGCGAAGCGCAGGGTCACCGCCTTGCGGCGGGCGCCGCTCAGCACATGGTCGACCGGGTCGCGCAGGATCGCGGCGCTGTAGCCGTCGGCGATGATCAGCCCGGCCTCGTCGGGCGTCAGTCCTTCGGGGAGGGAATCGGGAACGGCGAAATAGAAGCGGTCGCAATAGTCCCGGTAATCCGGCCACTTCTTGTCGGCGCGGAAGTCGGCGACGCTGGACTTGATCTCGACGATGGTCAGCCGGCCCGCTGGGCACAGGGCAATGATGTCCGCCCGCCTTCCGTTGGCGAGGGAGAATTCCGGGATCGTCACATGGCCGAGGTCGGCGAACAGCCGGCGGACCCCGCGCTGGACCTGGAGCGCGGTCGCCGATTGCCGGCGGTCCGGCGGCAGGACGAGATGGGCGAGGGCTGCTGACATGGCTTCGCTTGGGGATGGCTTCGCTTGGGGATGGCTTCGCTTGGGGAGAGTGCGGTCTCGAATCGACCGTCCCGCCAGGGAATCAGGTCGGCCCGCCCTTGTCACCTGCGGCAGCCTGCCCGCCCGCCAGTGCGGCGCGGATCGCGTCGAACCCATCGGTGAGCGCCGCCGGCCCTGGCTGCAGGATCAGCGGCGACTTGATCTCGTGGATGCGCCCCGCCGCCACGGCGGGGATCGCGTCCCAGCCCGGCCGCTCGCGGATGCGCGCCACGTTCACCCGCTTGCCACACCACGAGGCGAGGATGACGTCCGGCCGCGCGGCGATCACCTGATCCGACGTGACGATCCTGTCCTTGGCCGCCGGCTGGCGGGCGAGGTCGGGAAAGACGTCGTCGCCGCCGGCATAGCCGATGAGCTCGGAGACCCAGCCGATCCCCGAGATCATCGGCTCGTCCCATTCCTCGAAATAGACGGTCAGCCGGGGCGGGCCGGCATTGTCGAGGGCGGCGGCGCCGAGGCGGTGGGCGTAACCCTGGGCCAGCGCGTCGGCCTTCTCGCTGGCCCCGACCAGGGCGCCCACGGTACGGATCATGGCAAGGCAGCCGGCCACGTCGCGCTGGTTGAAGAGATGGACCGAGATTCCGGCGCGGGCGAGGTCGGCGACGATCTCGGCCTGCATGTCGGAAAAGGCGAGGACGAGGTCCGGCTGCAGGGCGAGGATTTTTGGCAGGTCGGCGCTGGTGAAGGCCGAGACGCGCGGCTTCTCCTTGCGCACGCGAGCGGGGCGCACGGCGTAGCCGGACACACCGACGATTCTGTCCTCCTCACCCAGCAGATAGAGGGTCTCGACCGTTTCTTCGGTGAGGCAGACGATGCGTTCGGGCGGGAAGCGGCGCATGCGGCGTCACGCGTTGAAGAAGCTGATGACGCCCGCGCCCGGCGCGAGCCAGACGAAGGCCCAGACGAAGGCCGAACTCCAATTGGCCAGCTGAAACGGCAGGCGCGCCACCTCGAACATCCCGGCGATGAGCGGCACCACTGCGCGGGCCGGGCCGATGAACCGGCCGATGACGATGCCCCAGGCGCCGTAGCGCCTGCAGAAATCCTCGCCCTTGGCGACCATCTGCGGATAGCGGCTCATCGGCCAGATCGACTTGGCGCCGTGCTGGAAGTAGCGGCCGATCTCGTAGGACACCCAATCCCCGAGCCCGGCGCCGATGCCCCCGGCGATCACCATCGGCCAGAACGGGATGCCGCTCGCACCGATCAACGCGCCGATGGCCACCAGAAGCACGGTGGCGGGGACCAGGATCGACAGGAAGGCCAGGGATTCGCAGAAGGCGAGCACGGCGATGATGAGGGGTGCCCATTCCTTGTGCGTTTCCACGAAAGTCAGGGTCGTGGTCTTCAGCGCTTCGAAATCCATGGATGCCCCTGCCCGTCGCGCCCGATGTGCGGGAAGGTCGCCCTTCCGGCAAGCGTCGATCTCGTCACGGACGAGCCTCGCGTCGGTTGTGAATGCACCGCAGGGCGAAACCGGCTACGACGCTGATCGTCGCGCTCGCATCCGTCGAAGCAAAGCCTGATACGCCGATGAGAATTCTATCGATCCAGTCGCACGTCGCCTTCGGCCATGTGGGCAATGCCTCGGCGGTGTTCCCGATGCAGCGGCTCGGCGTCGAGGTCTGGCCGATCCATACCGTCCAATTCTCCAACCATACCGGCTACGGCGCCTGGCGCGGCCGTGTGTTCGACGGGCCGATGATCGAGGACCTCGTGCTCGGCATCGCGGAGCGCGGCGTGCTGGGGCAATGCGACGGCGTCCTGTCCGGCTATATGGGCTCGGCCGATATCGGCACCGCCATCGTGCGGGCCGTGGCGGCGGTGCGGAGCGCCAACCCCAAGGCGCTGTATTGCTGCGACCCGGTGATGGGCGACACCGACCGGGGCATCTATGTCCGCCCCGGCATCCCTGAATTCCTGCGCGATCAGGCCCTGCCCGCCGCCGACATCGTCACCCCGAACCAGTTCGAATTGAACTTCCTGTCGGGCCTGCCCACCGGCACACTCGGCGAGGCCAAAGCCGCCCTGACGGCGATCCAGGCCCTCGGGCCGCGCGTCGTGCTGGTGACCTCCCTGGTCACCGAGGACACCCCGTCCCATTCCATCGACCTGATGGCGGGGGAGGGCGGCCTGTTCTGGCGCCTGCGCACTCCGCGCCTCGCCCTCGACGTGAACGGCGCGGGCGATGCCATCGCGGCGCTGTTCCTCGTCCACTACGCCCGCACCGGCTCGGCGGCTTTGGCTTTGGGCATGGCCGGTGCTTCGGTCTACGGCCTCCTGCGCCGCACGGCGGAGGCGGGTTCGCGCGAGATCCTCACCGTCGACGCGCAGGACGAGTTCGTGGCACCCAGCGAGACGTTCCCGGTAGAACCGGTCTGATGGTCAGCGAAAAGGAAAAGCCGATGAGCCGCCGCTTCGTCACCCTCGACGTCTTCACCGACACGCCCTTCGCCGGAAATCCGCTGGCCGTGGTGCTGGATTCGGAAGGGCTCGACGACGCGGCGATGCAGCGGATCGCGGGCGAGTTCAACCTGTCCGAGACAGTGTTCGTGCTGCCGCCGACGGAGGCACGCCACAAGGCCCGCCTGCGCATCTTCACGCCCGCCCGTGAGCTGCCTTTCGCCGGCCACCCGACGCTCGGGGCGGCGATCCTGCTGGCGTTGCACGATGCGAGATCCGGCCTCACCGACGCCACCGCCTTCGGTCTCGAAGAGTCGATCGGCACCGTGGCCTGCGTCGTCGAAGCGGGCGAGGGGCGCGGCCGTGGGCGCTTCAAGCTCCCGATCCTGCCGCACTACGACGGCGAGGGACCGGACGCGACGCTCCTCGCCCAGATGATCGGGCTGGAGACGCAGGATATCGGCTTCGGGCGTCACGTGCCGAGCCGGCACACGGCCGGGCCGGCTTTCCTGTTCGTGCCGGTCAACACGCGGGCGAAGCTCGATGCGGCCCGCGTGGACCTCGCCGCCTTCTCCACCCTGGAGCCTCGGACGGCACTCTATCTCTACGCCGTGGACCCGGAAGGCCTCGGCCTCCGCTTCCAGACCCGGATGTTCGCGCCGCATCTCGGCGTGATGGAGGACCCGGCGACGGGGTCGGCCGCCGCGGCCTTCGCCGGCGTGATGATGGAGTTCGAGCCCCTCGGCGACGGCGAGCACGATGTGCTGATCCGCCAGGGAATCGCCATGGGTCGTCCGAGCGAGATCGCGCTTCAACTGGTCATCGAATCCGGAGCCCTCCAATCCGTCGAGATCGGCGGCGCGGCCGTGGTGATGAGCGAGGGGACGCTGCTTGCCTGACGGTCTCACCCTCACGCGGATCGAGAGGGTGACGGCCCGGCTGGTGCCGTTCGAATGGGAATGGGCGCAGGCCAACGCGGCCTCCATCGCCGAGAACTGGGCGCGCCGCTGCGCCGAGCGGTCGGGGCTGTTCGACGGGCGGGTGCTCCTCGCGAAGTCGTGCCGGCTCGAGGGGACATCCTGTGCCGTCGAGTTGTTCGAGACGTCCTACGCGAGCTTCATCACCCACAAGGATCTGGGCTCGCCCGACCAACGTGTCCTCAACGCCTTCGCCGCCATCGTTCCGCACGGGTCGGACGGCGCCGTGCTGCTCGGTGTCATGGGCGCTCACACCGCCAATGCCGGACAGGCCTACTTCCCCTGCGGCACGCCGGACCTCGACGACGTGCGGGATGGCGATACGGTCGATCTCGCCGGCAGCGCCGAGCGGGAGTTCGTGGAGGAGACCGGGATGGCGCTCCCGGCCGACGCTCCGGAAAACTGGCTTCTGCTGCGCGGACAGACCCAGGCGGCATTTCTGCGGCCCGTGACATTCCCCGATCGAACGGACGCGCTGCGCGAGAGGATGGAGCGCCATCGCCGCGCAGAGATCGAGCCGGAACTCGCCGGTTTCGTCACGGTCGGTTCCAGCGGCGAGATCGCCCCCCGTTCGATGCCGGACTTCGTACAGGCATACCTGCGCCACGCATTCGCGGAATCGTCGGGGTCCGGCTCCATGCGACAGGCATCTCCCCCTCATCGAGCAGGAACGGCAGAAGGACGGCGGTGAACGCCTCGGGATGCGAGAAGTTGATTCCGTGGGCCGCTCCCGGAATGACGGCAAGGCGGCCCCGGGGCAGGGAGTCAGCGAGGCTCGCGACGAAGGCATGGGGGACGATGTAGTCACGCGTGCCCCAAACCACGAGCGTCGGCTGCTCGACCCGCAACGCCTTCTCTCCGATGCGGTTGTCGACCATGCTCCGCAGGGTCAGGATGTAGCGTCCGATGCCGGCACGGGCATAATCCGTGAGCGCCACCCAGGCGAGCGACCAGCGCTCGAACGGTGCGATGGCGAGGAAGCCGACCACCTGCCGGACCAGGTTGCGCGCCTCCGGGTCCGGCGTGGGCCCCTGCAACACGAGGCGCTCCACGAGCTGGGGGTAAACCAGCGCGAGTTCGACCAGCACTTCGCAGCCGAGCGAATTCCCCACAAAGGCTGCGCGCTTCACCCCGGTCGCTGTCATGAAGGCCGCCAATGCATCCGCGAGCTCGCGAACCGTGAGCGCGCGGCGAGGCTTTTCGCTCAATCCGAAGCCGGGCAGGTCGGGAGCATAGACCTCGACATGAGGGGCGAGATGATTTGCCAGCGGGATCATGTACCGGCTCGACATCCCGAGCCCATGGACGAGGATGACGGGTATGCGGTCATCCGGCACAGCATCGAGCGAGACGCGGGCATGCATCGTCCTGCCGTCGACTCGGATCCACCTCGTTTCGAGCCGGCCCGGATGTGAGCGCCGATACGGGCTGGTGCGCCGCCGAGACAAGGATTTGACGAGCGCCAAGCCGGCCAGAATTCCGCTCGCCGGCCAAAGGATCCACCGCAGGGACACAGGCGCCTTCCCGTTTCAGGTCGCTTCCGCCATTCGCGGCAAGGGATGCCGACGTCCGCTCTCCAGCGGCAGAGACATCATCTCGTGCGCCTGGTTTGTGTCCAAGCGGACGGTTCGATGAGGCAGACTTCGATCATCAGCGCACAGGGCGCAACACCAGCCGGTCGCCGCGCACTTCGTAGGAGCCGAGCCTGTCGAGGAACGTCATGCCGAGCAGGTTTCCCGACAAGGCACCGCGCCGGCTCACCAGGGCCGAGACACGCCGCTCGGTGATCGTGCCGATGCTGAGGCTGTCGAGATAGACCGGGGCGGCCATGGCAACGCCGTTGGCGGTGGATACCCTGATCGAGAAGTCGGATTCCGCGGGGGAAATCCCGATGGCGGCTGCGTTCTCCGCCGTGAGAACCACGGAACTCGCGCCCGTGTCGAACTGGAAGACCTGGGCGCGGCCGTTCACCTCCGCGCGCACGGAGAAGTCCCCGTCCGCGCGGCGGTTGATCGTCACGCTTCCGTCGCCCGCCGTGACGGCACTGCCGGGCCGCAGCGTCCCGACGAGGCGGTTGCCGACATCCCCGGCTTCCTCCTTGTAGGCATAGCCCGCCACCAGGGCGACGGTAAGGGCGGCCCAGAACAGCAGCGCCTTCAGGTTGGTGCCGATTTGTTCGCGGAACCGATGCCAGAACCCGGCGAGGAAGATCGTCAGCAGGGTTCCGCTGAAGGCGAGCCGCGCGAGCTGGTCCTTCTCCAGCCCCGCGACGGTGCTCGATTCGTCCGAGAGGGCGAGGAAGGCGACGATGCCGAGGAGAACGGCAAGGGCGGCGTAGATCATGGCTCGGCCAGGGCCTTGTCCCGCAGGGGATAGGCGGCGCGGAGGCGATGTCCGAGGGTCGCCATGATGGCCTGCCGCTTCGCCTCCGACAGCGATCCCCACAGCCCGATCTCTTCGCGCGTACGTCCGCAGCCTTCGCAAAGCCCGGTCATGGCGTCGAGAATGCAGAGCTTCGTGCAGGGGCTCGAAGCCCTCGGGGCGACAGGCTGGGTCATGGCCGTTCCATGCCCTCAGGCGCGGGTCGCGATCAAGCGCCAAAGTGCCATGGTCAGCGCGGGACCGTCGCCACGAGGGCGAGAAGGGCCGCGATCTCGGCCACCTGCTGGCAGGCTCCGATCACGTCGCCGGTCTGGCCGCCGATCTTGGCTCGGGCCAGGGCGGTGAGGAAGAGGGAGGCTCCCAGCGCCAGGGCGGGCATCAGCACCATGCCGAGAGAGGGCAAGCCGGCGATCCAGCCAATGACGACGAAGGCGAGGGCGAAGAGGGCAACGATTCCGCTGGTCCGGCGATCGGGTGTTCCCACCGATGCCCCCGCCCCGCCGGGCCGCGCGGGGCCGAGCAGCACCATCGGCGCCAGGGCTGCGCTGCGCGAGAGAGAGGCGGCCAGTACCAGGGCCAAGGCGGCCAGCGACCCGGTGCGATCGAGCAGCGTCGCGAGGGCTCCGATCCTCAGGGCCAGCGTCAACACGAGGGCGACGCCGCCATAGGCGCCGATGCGGCTGTCGCGCATAATCTCGATGCGGCGCTCGCGCGTTGCGCCGCCACCGAACCCGTCCGCCACATCCGCGAGACCGTCCTCGTGCAGAGCCCCCGTCACCAGCGTCCCGACCGCCAGGGCGAGGGTGGCCGCCAGGAACGGTCCGAGATCCAGGGCCCAGGCGATGAGCAGGATGAGGGCGGAGGGCAGGGCGAGGATGAGGCCGGCCAGTGGCAGCATGCGCGGCAGGGTGCGGAAGTCCGGCAGACGATGCGGATCACCCTCGCCGGGCAGGCGCGGCACCGGCAGCCGCGAATAGAATCTCAGGCACGCCGCGAGATCGTAGGCCATGGACGCGCCGGGAAAGGCATCGTCCGGTTCCAGATCCCGGCCTTGCGTCATCGAGGACCTGCCTTCACCGCTCGCGCCCGGTTGGTTATAGCTCGCCCCACAGGCAGGCCGCCATACCGGACGCGCCGAGACGGAAGGCCAAGTTTCGCGCGATGACTCAGACGATCCCGAACCAGGACAATCCCGATCAGACGCCGTTCTCGGATATCCGCCGACTGATCGCCTCCGTGCCGGGTGCCGACCGTGACGCCGTCGCCATGGTGCGCGAGCGGGACGCGATGCTGACGAAGCCCGCCGGCGCGCTGGGCCGCCTCGAGAACCTCGTGGAGTGGCTCGCAGCCTGGCAGGGCAAGGGTCAACCGAGCCTCGACCGGCCTCTCGTCTGCGTCTTCGCCGCCAGCCACGGCGTCACCAAGCGCGGTGTCTCGGCGTTTCCGGCGGAGGTGAACCGCCAGATGCTCGACAATTTCGCCGCCGGCGGCGGCGCGATCAACCAGCTCTGCGCCGCCTACGGCCTCGGCTTCAAGGTCTTCGACCTGGCCATCGATCTTCCCACCGGCGACATCTGCGAAGGCCCGGCCTTCACGGAGAAGGAATGCGTGGCCACCATGGCCTTCGGTATGGAAGCCATCGCCGCCGGAACCGATTGTCTCGGCCTCGGCGAGATGGGGATCGGCAACACCACCATCGCGGCGGCGATCTACGCGGCGCTCTATGGCGGTGGGGCGGCGCATTGGGTCGGGCGCGGCACCGGCGTCGATGCGGCCGGGATCGAGCGCAAGGTCGCGGCCGTGGAGGCCGCCTTGGCCTTCCATGCCGGCCACCTCGACGACCCGCTCCATGTCCTGTCGCGCCTCGGAGGCCGCGAGATCGCCGCCATGGCCGGCGCCATCCTTGCGGCGCGGATGCAGCGTATCCCCGTGGTCATCGACGGCTACGTGGCGACGTCGGCCGCGGCGATCCTCCATGCCATCGATCCGTCGATGCTCGACCATTGCCTCGCCGGCCACGTCTCGGCGGAAGGGGCCCATGCCGAGGTGCTGGAACGCCTCGGATTGGTGCCGCTGTTGGCTCTCGGCATGCGTCTCGGCGAAGCATCCGGCGCCGCCCTCGCCATCGGCCTGCTCAAGGGCGCGCTCGCCTGCCATCGCGACATGGCGACGTTCGCCCAGGCGGGGGTGTCGGGACGCAGCGAAAGCTGAAGGCATCCCATCGGGGACACCGGACCCGTGACGGCCCGGTGTCACAATCATCACGAAAACGGGAAAGGCGAGTGCGCCGATCAGGCCGCGCGCGCCGCGCTCCGCCTGCCGCCCATGTCCGCACTCGACGTCGCTTCGGTGGACAGGTTCAGGGCGGGTAGCGTGTCCATGACACGGCTCGCGGGGAAGATCACGACGACTTCCGTTCCCTCGCGCGGCTTCGACTTCAGGTGGAAGTTGCCGTTGTGCAGGTCCACCAGCCCCTTGACGATGGGCAGGCCAAGGCCCGAGCCCTGTTCGGCGGTCTTGATCGCGAGCGAGCCCCGGCCGAACGACGACATCACCGTGCCGAGCTCGTCCTCGGGAATACCCGGCCCGCTATCCTTGACACTGACATACTGGCCGCCCGAGGCCGTCCAGCCGACCTTGATCGTGATGTCGCCGCCCGGCGGCGTGAATTTCACGGCGTTCGAGAGGAGGTTGAGCACGATCTGGCGCAAAGCCCGCTCATCCGCCCAGATACGGGGCATGTCGGGGTCGATGAACTCGTGGAAGGCTTGGCCTTTGCCGCGCGCGCGCAGGGCGACCATGTGCCGGCACTCGTCCACCGCATGGGCGAGCTGGATCGCCTCCTCGTTCAATTCGTAGCGCCCGGCCTCGATGCGCGAAAGGTCGAGGATCTCGTTGATGAGGTTGAGGAGGTGCATCCCGCTATCGTGGATATCGCCCGCGTATTCCTTGTACGACGGAGCGATGTGAGCGCCGAAGACCTCGTTCTTCATCACCTCCGAGAAGCCGAGGATGGCGTTCAGCGGCGTGCGCAACTCGTGGCTCATGGTCGCGAGGAAGCGTGACTTGGCGAGATTCGCCTCTTCCGCCCGCCGCCGCGCCTCGTCGGAATTGGCCTTGGCCTGTTCGAGCTCGATGAAGATGGCGTCCTTCTCCGCCTGGGATTTCAGCGCGCCCACCGCCGAGGCGTAGACGCGGCGGGCGAGGCCCATGAAGAAGATCTGCGAGCCGACCACCATGGTCACCAGCATGATCGTGTCCATGTCCTGCGAGAACGCCAGGAGAGAGAGCGCCGCGAGGATCAGCGGAAGAAGCGCGGCGGCGGCGGCGGCGGGCAGGGTCGCTGCCAGCATCGCGGCGACCGCGGCGACGATGACGAGGCCGAACAGGACGAAGATGCGGGCACTGGGCGCGGCCACGAGAACCATCAGCGCCCAGGACGCGCTCTGCACGATCTCGCTCAGCATGAAGGCGCTGCGCCAGCGCCTGACCGACACGGAATCCGCCGGCTGACGAAGGAAATGCTTGGTCAGCCCCATCGACAGGCCGACGCCGCAGAGCAGGCAGACGACCCAGGACAGGGCGATGGGAACCGGCACCCAGAGCGACGACGCCCCCGCGATGAGAAGCCCGAGCACGGCATGGGTCAGACCGGCACCGGAGCGGTACTCGGCATAGATCCGGATCAATTCGTAATCGAACGCGCGTTCCAGACCGTTCGCCGAGGTCAACCGCTCGCGCGCCGATCGGATGTCTCGGGCCACCTTGCGGCGGCGAGCGGATTCCGGTGCCGAAGGACCGCGTCCGCGCTGAACCATCTCCGCTGTCAGGTCGGACATCACCGTTTTGAGGATCTTTTGAGAGGAAAACCTGCGGTCGGAAGGACCGTGACCCGTCGACGCTGCGACCCGGCGAATCTGCGCCCGATAGGTTAAGAACGACCTGACCCGGTCATGACACTTGTCTCCAAATCGCGCCCATCCACGGCGCGCGACCCGACGCTGCATCGACACCGATCTCAGATCGATGTGTGCAGGCGCACATTTTTCGGAACTGTGTAATATTTAGAACAAGTCGATACTGAAGTCGGAGAGACGTCATGCTGAAACTGAATGTCGACGGCGTGTCGCATGATGTCGATGCCGATCCCGACATGCCGCTCCTGTGGGCGCTGCGCGATCATCTCGACAAGACAGGGACGAAATACGGCTGCGGCATCGCCCAGTGCGGCGCGTGTACCGTCCATCTAGACGGCCAGCCCGTCCGCTCCTGCCAGACCCGCATCGGCGATGTGGGAGAAGCGAAGATCACGACGATCCAGGGTGTGTCCGGGCGGGTGGCGGAGGCGGTTCAGACCGCGTGGCGCGGCCTCGACGTGGTCCAGTGCGGTTACTGCCAGTCCGGCCAGATCATGTCGGCCATCGGCCTGCTCTCGACCACCCCGAAGCCCAGCGACGCCGAGATCGACGGCGCGATGGACGGTAACATCTGCCGCTGCGGTACCTACCAGCGCGTTCGCGCCGCCATTCACGAAGCCGCCCGCTCCCTCGCCTGATCCGAACCCGAGGTCGGCCCCGGGGCCGGCATCGTCCTGCCCGATACCGTGCGCGTCATCGTCTCCGTGGAGGAAGCCATGCTGAAGGTCCGTCAGACCAAATCCGAGGCGGCTGCTCCCCGTCCGTCGCGCCGCGCCTTCCTCGGCGGAGCCGGTGTCGCCGCCGGAGCCTTGGTGATCGGATTTACCCTCGACCCGGCCAAACAGGTTCGCGCGGCGGCGGGACCCGACCTGTCCTCCGCTCCCGCCCAGCCCAATGCCTTCGTGCGGATCGCGGCCGACGATACGGTTACGGTGCTGATCAAGCATCTCGACATGGGGCAGGGCAACACGACGGGCCTCGCCACCATCCTGGCCGACGAGCTCGATGCCGACTGGTCCCGCGTGCGGGTGGCCTTCGCGCCGGCCGACGCGAAGCTCTACAACAACCTGCTGATGGGGCCGATCCAGGGGACCGGCGGTTCGACCGCGGTGGCCAATTCCTGGTTCCAGCTCCGCAAGGCGGGGGCGGCCGCCCGTGCCATGCTCGTCTCCGCCGCGGCCGAGAAATGGTCCGTCCCGGCCTCCGAGATCACGGTTTCGAACGGCACGGTCCGCCATCTCGCCTCGAAGCGCGAGGAGCGGTTCGGTGCCCTGGCCGAGGCAGCGGCGGCGATCCCCGTGCCCGAGCAGCCGAAGCTCAAGGATCCGAGCCAGTGGGTCCATATCGGCAAGAAGCTGCCGCGCCTCGATTCCGTGGCCAAGACCAATGGAACCGCGATCTACGCCATGGATATCCGCCGGCCGGGTCAGGTCACGGCCGTGGTGGCGCATGCCCCGCGCTTCGGCGGCACCGTGTCGACGGTCGACGATAGGGCCGCCCGCGCCGTGCGAGGCGTGATCGACGTCGTGACGATTCCCACCGGAGTCGCCGTGATCGCCAAGGATACATGGTCGGCGATGAAGGGCCGGGACGCCCTGTCGGTCACCTGGGACGAGCGCACGGCCGAGAAGCGATCCTCCGACGCCATCCTCGCCGAGTATCGCGAGACGGCCAAGCGGCCGGGCATCGTCGCATCGGAAAAAGGCGATCCCGCCGCCGCCATCGCCGGGTCGGCCAAGGTCATCGAGGCGGAGTTCACCTTCCCCTACCTGGCCCACGCGGCCATGGAGCCCCTCAACGCCACGATCGAGCGGGCGGCCGACGGCTCCTACGACATCTACGCCGGCCTCCAGTTCCAGACGATCGAACAGGCGGTGGCCGCCGCGACCCTCGGTGTCACCGCCGACAAGGTCAGGCTGCACACGCAATGGGCCGGCGGATCGTTCGGACGACGGGCGACGCCCACCGCCGATTACATCGCCGAGGCCGCGTCCATCATGAAGGCGACCGGCGGCAAGGCGCCGGTCCATCTGGTCTGGACCCGCGAGGACGACATGGCGGGCGGGTATTACCGCCCGATGGTGCTGCACACCCTCAAGGCCGGCATCGACGCCAAGGGCGCCATCACCGGCTGGCAGCACCGGATGGTCGGCAAATCGATCATGATCGGCTCGCCCTTCGAGGCGATGCTGGTGAAGAACGGGGTCGATTCCACGTCCATCGAGGGCGCGTCGGACACGCCCTATGCCCTCCCGGCCTACCGGTTCGAGGTCCACAACGCCCGCGAGGGCGTGCCCGTCCTCTGGTGGCGTTCGGTGGGTCACACCCATACGGCGCAGGCGATGGAGGTCTTCATCGACGAGTTGGCCCACGCCGCCGGTGCCGATCCGCTGGCCTATCGCCTTGGCATGCTGACCGGCGCGCCGCGCCTGTCCGGTGTCCTGAAACTCGCCGCCGAGAAGGCGGATTGGGCCAAGCGCAGCGGCGGCAAGGGACAGGGCCTCGGCATCTCGGCGCACGAATCCTTCGGCTCCTACGTGGCGATGGTGGCCGACATCACGGCGGATGGCAGCCATGTGAAGGTCAATCGCATCGTCGCGGCGGTGGATGTGGGCGTCGCCGTCAACCCGGACGTGATCCGCGCCCAGGTGGAGGGATCGGTCGGCTTCGCGTTGTCATCGGTCCTGCGCAACAAGATCACGCTGACGGACGGGGTGGTGCAGGAGAAGAATTTCGACGCCTACGAGCCGACGCGTATGAGCGAGATGCCGGTGGTGGAGGTCCATATCGTGGCCTCCGATGCCGCCCCGACCGGCATCGGCGAGCCGGGCGTGCCCGTCATCGCCCCGGCGATCTCCAACGCGATCTTCGCCGCGACGGGGCAGAGGCTGCGCTCCCTGCCGCTGGATCTCAGCGGGCTGAAGGGGGTCTGAGCCCGATCGGCAGCGCGCCTCCGCCCGCCGCGGGGGCGTCAGCGCCTCAGGAAATCGATGAGGTCCATCGTCAGACGCTCGTGATGGGTCAGCGGTATCGCGTGCGGAGCCCCCTCGTAGATCTCGAATTCCGCGCTCGGCACGGCTGAGGCCGCGACCTTTCCGGTGACGTCGATCGGCACGGTCTGGTCGGCATCGCCATGGATGATCAGGCAAGGCACGGTGACCTTCGCCATGTCGGGCCGGAAATCAGTCTCGGAGAAGGCCTTCACGCAGGCGATGGTGGCCTTCGGCGAGGCCAGCATGGCGACCTGCCCGGCCCAGGCGATCATCTCCGCAGAAGCGGGTGAGCTGAACACGCCCGCACCGAAGAAGCCCTTGTTGAATTTGGCGAGGAAGGACGGCCGGTCCATCTTCAGCCCGTCGATGATCTCCTCGAACACGCCGGCATCGACACCGTCGGGATGATCGGGCGTCTTCAGCATCATCGGCGTCACCGCCGAGATCAGGACCGCCTGGGAGATCCGGTCGCTGCCGTGCCGTGACAGGTAGCGCACCACCTCTCCGCCCCCCATGGAAAAGCCCACCAGGGTCACGTCGGTGAGGTCGAGGGCGTCCAGCACCGCCTTCAGGTCGTCGGCGAAGGTGTCGTAATCGTAGCCCTGCCAGGGCTGGTCCGAGCGTCCGAAGCCCCGGCGGTCATAGGCGATGGTCCGGAAGCCCGCCTCGACGACGGGCACCATCTGGTACTCCCACATATCCGCGTCGAGGGGCCAACCGTGGAGGAAGACCACGGGCCGTCCGCTGCCCCAGTCCTTGTAGTAGAGGCTCGTGCCATCCGGCGCGGTGATGAAGGCCATGGGGCTGCTCCCTGTATTCCCTGGTCGGGCGTGCTCGCGGGTGAGCCCGGCAATGCCGGCTCCTATGGCGATTCAAGCGCGGGGTGCGGCCTCTCGTTCCCGCGGCATGGATTCCCGGCACCCCGGATTCCCAGGGGCAGATGCCCGCACTACCTGTCCTCTCGTATGACCCCCTTCGAATCCACCGCCGCCGCCCTGCGCGCCTGTCGAATCTGTCGCGACGCACCTCGATATGGCGCGCGCCTGCCGCAGGAGCCGAAGCCCATCGTTCAGGGTTCGACCTCGGCGCGTCTCGCCATCGCCAGTCAGGCTCCCGGGAACCGGGCGCACCAGAGCGGTATCCCGTTCATGGACCCGTCCGGCATCCGGCTGAGGTCGTGGCTCGGCCTGTCCGAGCCGGATTTCTACGACGCCGAGCGGCTCGCCATCGTCCCCATGGGCGCGTGTTTTCCCGGGCTCGACGCGAAGGGCGGAGACAAGCCGCCCCGCCGCGAATGCGCCGAGCATTGGCGCGAAGCGCTCTTCGCCGGCCTGCCCGAGATGGATCTCGTTCTGGTCATCGGCCAATACGCGCAGGCCTGGCATCTCGGCCGCGTCGAGGGAGGGCTCACCGCCATGGTGCGGAACTGGCGTGCCATTCTGGAGGAACCGCGTCGGCCTCGGGTACTGCCGCTGCCGCACCCGTCCTGGCGCAACAACGGCTGGCTCAGGACGAACCCCTGGTTCGCCGACGAGTTGCTGCCGGTGCTGAAGGAGGAGGTTTCCCGGGTGATGATGCGCGGGTGACCCCGCCTTCGCGTTGACATGGGAAGCCCGGGCGGCGATCCGTCACCCGATTCTCCGGAGCCCGCCATGTCCCACGACGCGTCACCCGCCGTTAGCGATCCGCGCGATCGCCTCATCGTCGCCCTCGATCTGCCGAGCGTCCACGAGGCCGAGGCGATGGTGGACCGGATCGGCGATGCCGCGACGTTCTACAAGATCGGCTACCGGCTCGCCTATTCTGGCGGCCTCGCTCTGGTTCAGCGGCTGTCCAAGGCCGGTTTCAAGATCTTCATCGACCTGAAGTTGCATGACATCGGCAACACGGTGGAGGACGGCGTCCGGGCGCTGTCCGATCTCGGTGTGACTTTCCTGACGGTTCATGCCTACCCGCAGACCATGCGCGCCGCCGTGCGGGGAAAGGGCGGGGACGGTCCGACGATCCTCGCCGTCACCGTGCTCACCTCCTACGACCAGGCCGATGCCGACGAGGCGGGCTACGCCCTCCCCATCGCGGATCTGGTGTCCCTGCGGGCGCGGCAGGCGGCCGAGGCCGGGATCGGCGGGATCGTCTGCAGCGCCGCCGAGGCGGCCTCCGTCCGCTCCGCCATCGGACCGTCGCGGCTCATCGTGACCCCCGGCATCCGGCCGGCGGGCGACGATGTCGGCGACCAGAAACGCGTGTTGACGCCGGCGGCGGCGATGGACGCGGGGATCGACCACATCGTCGTCGGCCGCCCCATCACCCAGAGCGCCGATCCCCGTGCCGCGGCTTTGGCGATCCTCGCGGAAATGGGCTGAGCCCCGACAGCCAACAGCGTTCGCTAGATCGACTCGGCCGGCTCTCTCGCCTTTGAAGGAGCGTCGTTCCTGGCCGGTTCGTGGAGCGCGCGCAGCAGAAAGGCGATCATCGCGTCGATGGGAGGAGCCGGTGCGTTGGGGTACTGGCTCACCAGGACCGGGTGGCAGTAGCGTGTGATCGCCACATGAAGGCAAGCCGCGGTGATTGCGGGATCCTCGACCTGGAATTCACCGCTGCGAACCCCGTCCGTCACCACCCGTTCCAGGGCGGCGCCGATCCGGTCTATATGGTGCCGGCACACCCCCCAGCTCTCCGACATGGCGGCTTCCACCATCTCATGGATGCGGGGATTGTCCTTGCATCGCTCGATACAGTCGCGGTGGAGCTCCCGGATGATTTCGGCAACCCGCTGATCGGCGCTGAGGCCGGGCGCCACGGCGATGCCGGCGATCAGCGCCTCGACCTCGCGGGTCACACGCTCGACCACCGCCTCGTTGATCGCCTTCTTCGAATCGAAGAACCGGTAGACATTGGCCGGGCTCATCCCGAGCGTCTTGGCGATGTCGGCCACGGTGGTCTTCTGGTAGCCGATCTCGCGAAAGAACCTCTCCGCCGTCGCCAAAATCCTGCATCGGGTCGTGGGTGCGGCGGCTTCCAGGCTCGCCTGCAACGGATCGACAGAGATTGTCATGGAACGACCCTAGGTCTCCTGCTCCCGGCCGTCAAAGACACGGCAATGAGGGTGCCGCCGTCGCATAGGGCGGATGAACGCCACGGGAATGAAATCCGCATGCCGATACCGGCTTCAGAGCCGGTCCGATCTTGGGCGGACGTACGAGATAGAGCCGGGGTTTCGCAAGACAGCACCGGACGATAGATCAGGCAGGACTTGGCAGATCAGGCAGGACTTGGCCATCGTCCGCGACAAGACGATCCTAGACAGGCGACATCGGCCCCGAACGCAGGTCTGGTGCCAGCAGCAGTCTGATGGTCGGCGACAGGGGCCGGGGAAAAGCGGCCCGGCGCTTCGGACGCGCCGCCGACGACTTACGAGCCGAACTGGGAACCGAGCTGTTCCAGATACTCCGCGAGGTCGACGCCGCCGACGCGTTTGCCGTAATCGAACCGCATGCCCTGGCGGATATCGACGCTGCTCTGCTTCGTCGTCAGGGTGAACGGCTTCACGCAAATCCAAGCACCGTCGCGACGATGCTCGAAGAAACTAAGGATTTCGTGCTTGGCCATCGTCGCCTCCGGTCGCTTTGCAGGATCAACCGCGAAGCCGGGCCAGAGTTCAGCGATGCCGGACTTATATTCGTGCCTCGCCTAAGCTTGACCGTACCATCCGGAACACGTGCACTGCAGCATCGATGAAGCAGTGCACGTGTCGAAGAGGTTCAGGCAACGCCCTTCAGGGCGCCGATATTCGTGTGGAAATCCGGCCCGTTGAAGGTTCTCGCCACGTAGCCGGCACGGATCAGGAAATCGCCGAACCGTTCACCCGGAGTCTTGCCCTGAGCGTAGGCGCCGAAGAGCGGATCGAGGATCGTCCTGATCTCCGAGGCGGTCACGTCTTCGGCATAGAGCTTGCCGAGGCGTGAGCCGTCGAAGGCCGCACCGAGATAGAGGTGATAGCGCTCCGGGCCGCGACCGACGAAGCCGATCTCGGCGATGAAGGGACGTGCGCAGCCATTGGGGCAGCCGGTCATGCGGATCGTGATCTCGTCGTCCTGCAGCCCGTGCGAGGCGAGGCTTTCCTCCAGTTCCGTCATCAGGTCCGGCAGGTAGCGCTCGCTCTCCGCCAAGGCCAGGCCGCAGGTGGGCAGGGCGACGCAGGCGATGGAGTTCCGGCGCAGGGCGCCCGCTCCCTTCTGCATGCCGTACTCGTCCACCAGCGCCTCGATCTCGGCGCGCTTCTCGCCCGGCACGTTGGCGATGATGACGTTCTGATTACCGGTGAGGCGGAAATCGCCCTCGTGGATCTCCGCGATCCGGCGCAGGCCGGTGAGGAGTCGAGGGCCGTCGCCCTCCACATCCTTGATGCGGCCGGACGGGACATAGAGCGTCAGGTGGTGACGACCGTCATCGCCCTCGGTCCAGCCGAACCGGTCGCCGTTCCCGGTGAAGGCGAAGGGTTTGGGATCGGCGAGCTTCGTGCCGACACGCTTCTCCACCTCGGCGCGGAAAGCGGCGAGGCCGTACCGCTCGATCGTGTACTTGAGGCGGGCGTTCTTGCGGTTCTTGCGGTTGCCCCAGTCGCGCTGGACCGTCATCACCGCCTCGGCCACCCGCACCGCCTCGTCGGGCTTGCAGAACAGCATCACGTCGGCCGTGCGCGGGAAGGTGTCGGGCTCGCCATGGGTCATGCCCATGCCGCCGCCGACGGTGACGTTCCAGCCCGTCACCGTGTTCTTCTTGTCGAGGATGGCGATGAAGCCGAGATCGTGCGCGAAGACGTCGACCTCGTTCGAGGGCGGCACCGCAATCACGATCTTGAACTTACGCGGCAGGTAGGTCCTGCCGTAGACGGGCTCGAATTCCGGTTCGCCGCCGATCACCTTCTCGCCATCGAGCCAGATCTCGCGCCAGGCATTGGTCTTCGGCAGGAGGCTGTCGGAGATCTCCTTGCCGAGTTCGTAGGCGGCCTTGTGCGCGCCGGACTGGGCCGGATTCGTCGAGGCCATCACGTTGCGGTTGACGTCGCCGCAGGCGGCGATGGTGTCGAGCAAGGCGCCGTCGATGGCGGCCATGGTGCGTTTGAGGTTCGACTTGATCACGCCGTGATACTGGAAGGTCTGGCGCGTGGTCGCCCGCAGGGTGCCGTTGGCGTAGGTGGTGGCGATGTTGTCGAGGACGAGCCACTGCTTCGGTGTCACCACCCCGCCGGCGATGCGCAGGCGGATCATGAAGCTGTAGGCCTTGTCGAGCTTCTTCTTGGTCCGCTCGGGGCGCAGGTCGCGATCGTCCTGCAGGTACATCCCGTGGAACTTCACGAGCTGGCCGTCATCCTCGGAGATCGCGCCGGTGGCGTGCTTGAGCAGACCGTCGGCCAGGGTGCCGCGCAGGAAACCGCTCGCGATCTTGATATGCTCGTTATGCGCGAGGCCCGCCTCGCGCGCCGCTTCGGCCTCGTCGATGGGACGGGTGGTCGGCGGGGTCTCGTAGGTGCGGGGAGGGGTCAGGTCGTCCATGGCGATGATCCGGTCTTGTTCAGTTCATAGTCGGGGCGCTGCATGCGCATCCCCCCGTTCGCGCGGGGGAGGGACGACGCGCCCTAGTAAACGTCCTGCTGGTAGCGATGCGCCCGCTCCAGCGCCGCCACCGCGGCTTCGGCATCGGTTTCGCTCAGCGATTTGACCTCCGCATAGGCCTGGACGACGGCATTGCGCACGTCCTTGGCCATCCGGTTCGCGTCGCCGCAGACGTAGAAGCTGGCGCCGCCGTCGAGCCATTCCACCACTTCCTTGGCGTGGTGGCGGATACGGTCCTGCACGTAGATCTTCTCGGGCTGGTCGCGGGAGAAGGCCACGTCGATCTTCGTGAGCGAGCCGTCCTCCAGGGCCTCCTGCCATTCGAGCTGGTAGAGGAAGTCGTGGGTGAACTGGCGGTCACCGAAGAACAGCCACGAGCGGCCGGTGGCCTCGATCGCGCGGCGTTCCTGAACGAAGGCACGGAAAGGAGCGACGCCGGTGCCGGGGCCGACCATGATGATGTCGGTGGCGGGGTCCTGCGGCAGGCGGAAATGCCGGTTCGGCTTCAGCTTCACGCGCAGCTTGCTGCCGTTCTTGATCCGGTCCGCGACCTGCACCGAGGTGACGCCCGAGCGTGACCGCCCATGCGTCTCGTAGCGCACGGCGGCGATGACGAGATGGACCTCGTCGCCGACCTCTTTGCGCGAGGAAGCGATGGAGTACGCGCGCGGGGGCAGGGGCCGGGTGATGGTGTTGAGATGCTCGGCCGAGAGGGTGGCCGGAAAGGTCTCGATCAGATCGATGAGGTGGCGCCCCTCGATCCAGGCCCGCAGCTCGCCGCTGTCGATGAGCGTCTGCGCCTCGGCATGGCCCGTCGCCTTGGCGAACCGCTCCACGGTGGTGGCCGAGAGTGTGGTGATGTCGCGCTCGGACAGCAACGCCTTGCGCAGGGCCTCGTCGCCGGTGAGATTCGTCGCCTTGAGGATGTCCTCGACGAGGGCCGGATCGTTCTCGGGATAGATCTCGAGCGAATCGCCTGGCTCGTAGGCCGGAGCGCCGTCCTCGAATTCGAGGGCCAGATGGATCGTCTCCTTGTCGGAGAGCGACGAATTGAGGTTGATGTGATCCACCACCTCCACCACCACCGGCTCGCGGCTCGGCTCGGCATCGTCGTCCTCGGCGGCGGCGCGGCCGGCGAAATCCACCGCGACGACGTTGTCAGCGCTCGGCGCGGGCGCCAGCGCCTTCAACGTGTTCTTGATCCAGTCGGCGGCGGGCTTGTCGAAATCGAGATCGAGATCGGCCCGCTCGGCCCCGCGTTTGCCGCCCAGCGCCTCGAACCGCGCGTCGAGCGCCTTCCCGATGGCGCAGAACTCCACATAGGAGGTGTCACCCAAGGCCAGCACACCGAAGGTCACGCCGTCGAGGCGGGGAGCGCCGTCGCCCATCAACTCGTTGTAGGCGCGGGTGGCGCGGGCCGGAGGCTCACCTTCGCCCCAGGTCGCCGCGATGGCGATGAGGTTCTTGGAGCCCGTCAGCGTGGCGACGTCGAGGTCGGCGAAATCCACCACCTTCGGCTTGAAGCCGCTTTTCTTGGCGAGCTTGGCCACGGACCCGGCCAGGGCTTCGCAATTGCCGGATTCGCTGGCGTAGATGATCGTCAGCGGCTCGGCGGCCTTGGGCAGGGCGGCGGGGAGCGCGGCGGCCTGGCCTCCGGCCGCGTCGAGACCGGCGAGGAAGCCCGCGAGCCAGGCACGCTGAATCGGTGTCGCCGCTCCGAGGACGGCGTCGAGGCTCGCACGCTCGTTGTCGTCGAACGGGGCTGTGCGGGGGAGGATCGCTTGTCGTGCCATCGTTAAGCCATGTCGCGCTGCGGGGCCGACTGTCAACGGGATGTCCGTTTTACAGAACGGCGTCGGGGGAGAAGGAGCTGCCTATGATCGCAGCGCAGAACAGAATTTTATTCTCCAGCCACTACGGAGAGCGTCGGTATGAAACGCCCGTTCGTCGGCGCTGACGGAAGCGGAAGCGCCGTCGTCGACTTCACTTTTTCCATGGCGAAGCGCGACGTCACGTTCTTCAGGGGCAAGGTCGCGATGAGCTGCTTATAAAAGGTGTCATAAGCCTGCATATCGGCGACAACGACCCGCAACATGTAATCCACATCGCCCGCCATGCGGTAGAATTCCAGCACCTCCGGCATGGCCGAGACGGTGGAGGCGAAGCGTTCGAGCCAGTCACGCGAATGGTCCGACGTCTCGATCGAGACGAAGACTGTGAGTCCGAGGCCCAGCTTGACCGGATCGAGGACGGCGACCCGCCGGTCGATCACGCCATCCGCTTCGAGGCGCTGGATCCGCTTCCAGCAGGGCGTCTGCGACAGGCCGACCTTCTCGCCGATCGTCGCGATCGACAGGGTGGCGTCGTTCTGGAGCAGCGCCAGGATCTTGAGATCGATCGAGTCCACATTGACCTCGCTTTGCGGTTCCGGTCAGCGGCGCTGTGGTGCGCTAGGGCACGGCGTTGACCAGCGAATTAAGAAGAATATTCCTCGACGAGCAACCCATTGGGCGTCCGCGCCGCTGCAAACCATATTTACCGCAGCGGGGGAATGCCGCAGCGCGATACCCGCCATGCCTTGACAGCGTTCGTTATAGCGAACATTTCAGGTGCCAGACAAGCGGGCATCTGACAAGGCAGTCGTACGGAACACGCTCATGAGTACTTCCCTGGAACGAACGGCGCGGGACCTCGCGTCCGCCATGGCCGGCCTCGATCTGAAGGGGCGCATTCGTGCGATCGAGTCCGCAATCCCCGGCCGACTGGTCTTCACCACCAGCCTCGGCATCGAGGATCAGGCTCTCACCCATGCCCTCGCCATGGCCAAGGGGCGGACGGAGATCGTCACCCTCGATACGGGCCGGCTCTTCCCCGAGACCTACGACGTCTGGGCGGAGACCGAATCGGCCTACGGCATCCGCATCCAGGCCTATGCACCCGAGCGGGTCTCGGAAGAATCATTCGTGCGGGAAGAGGGCATCAATGGCTTTCGCCATTCGGTCGCGGCCCGGCAAGCCTGCTGCGGCTTCCGCAAGGTCGAGCCGCTGAGCCGTGCCCTTGCCGGCGCCGCCGGATGGCTGACGGGTCTGCGGGCGGGTCAATCCGCCAACCGTTCGGACACGCCCCTGGCGGAGGCCGACGAGGCGCGCGGGCTCATCAAGATCAATCCGCTCGCGGATTGGACCCGCGCCGACGTCGACCGCTTCGTCATCGACAATTACATTCCCTATAACGTCCTCCACGACCGCGGTTTTCCCTCGATCGGGTGCGCCCCGTGCACCCGCGTCGTGAAGATCGGTGAATCCGAGCGCGCCGGCCGCTGGTGGTGGGAGCAGGAATCCAAGAAGGAATGCGGCCTTCACGTGCATCAGCCCGAGGCGAACGTTCAGCCGGGCCAGGAAGCCGCCGCATTCGAATCGACACCCCGTAACAGCAATCTGGAGATCGCCCGATGAGCGCCGCCACCGCGCTGGCCGCAACGCTGCCCGAGCGTCTGACTCACCTGCAGCGTCTCGAAGCCGAGAGCATCCACATCATGCGGGAGACGGTCGCCGAGACCGAGAACCCGGTGATGCTCTATTCCATCGGCAAGGATTCGTCCGTGCTGCTGCATCTGGCGCTGAAGGCCTTTGCGCCGGGACGCCTGCCGTTCCCGCTGATGCACATCGATACGACGTGGAAATTCAAGGAAATGATCGCGTTCCGCGATCAGCGCGCCAAGGAGCTCGGCCTCGATCTCATCGTCCACACGAATCAGGAGGGCCTGGCCCGTGGCATCGGCCCGATCAGCCACGGTTCGGAAGTCCATACCGACGTGATGAAGACGCAGGGACTGCGTCAGGCGCTGGACAAGTACAAGTTCGACGCGGCCTTCGGCGGCGCCCGCCGCGACGAGGAGGCGTCCCGCGCCAAGGAGCGCATCTTTTCCCTGCGCACGGCCCAGCACCGCTGGGACCCGAAGCGCCAGCGCGCCGAGCCCTGGCACCTCTACAATCTCAAGAAGAAGCGGGGTGAATCCCTGCGCGTCTTCCCGATCTCGAATTGGACCGAGCTCGATGTCTGGCTCTACATCGAGCAGGAGCAGATCCCGATCGTACCGCTCTATTTCGCCAAGCCCCGCCCCGTGGTGGAGCGCGACGGCCAGTTGATCCTGGTCGACGACGACCGTCTGCCCCTGAACCCTGGGGAGACCCCGCAGAACCTGTCCGTGCGTTTCCGGACGCTGGGCGACTACCCGCTCACCGGCGCCGTCGAGAGCGATGCCGCGACCCTGCCCGAGATCATCGGCGAGACCCTGGCCGCCCGGACCTCCGAGCGTCAGGGCCGCGTGATCGACAAGGACGGGTCGGGCGCCATGGAGCGCAAGAAGCAGGAGGGGTATTTCTAAGATGACGATCCATCAGTCACCCGAAGCCTTCGGCTATGACAGCTTCCTCGCTGCTCACCAGAGCAAGGAAGTGCTGCGCTTCATCACCTGCGGCTCCGTTGACGACGGCAAGTCCACCCTGATCGGCCGCCTCCTGCACGACACCAAGCAGATCTTCGACGATCAGGTGACGGCACTGCAGCGCGATTCGCGCAAGCACGGCACCCAGGGCGCCGAGATCGACCTCGCCCTCCTCGTGGACGGTCTCCAGGCCGAGCGCGAGCAGGGCATCACCATCGATGTCGCCTATCGCTTCTTCTCCACCGACAAGCGCTCGTTCATCGTCGCCGACACGCCCGGCCACGAGCAGTACACCCGCAACATGGCGACCGGTGCCTCAACGGCCGATGTCGCCGTGATCCTGGTGGACGCTCGGCAGGGCCTGACCCGCCAGACCCGGCGTCATGCGCTGCTGGTCTCGCTGCTCGGGATCAAGCGCGTCGTCCTCGCCGTGAACAAGATGGATCTGGTCGGCTGGTCGCAGGGCAAGTTCGAGGAGATCACGGCGGCGTTCGATGCGTTCGCCGCGCCCCTGGGCTTTACCGAAATCCGGCCCATCCCGCTTTCCGCCAAGAACGGCGACAACGTCGTTTTGCCCGGCGCCGCCGTGCCCTGGTACACGGGAACGCCGCTCCTGCAGTACCTGGAAGAAGTGCCCGTGCGGGTCGAGGAGCAGGCCGCTCCGTTCCGTCTTCCGGTCCAGTGGGTGAACCGTCCGAACTCCGACTTCCGCGGGTTCTCGGGCCTGATCGCCAGCGGCCGCATCGCCCCCGGCGATGCGATCATCGTCGAGCCTTCGGGCCGGACCTCCACCATCGCCCGGATCTTCACCGCCGATGGAGACCTGCCGCATGCCGTGGAGGGCCAGTCCGTCACCCTCGTCCTCGCCGACGAGATCGACGCCTCGCGCGGGTCGGTGATCGTCACGGCCGATGCTCCGATGCGGGTGAGCGACCGTTTCGACGCCCGTCTCTTCTGGGCGGCGGAGACCGAACTGCTGCCCGGCGCCACCCTGCTCGCCAAGATCGGCACCGTGACGGTGAACGCCACCGTGACGACCATCCATACGCGGATCGATCCGGAGAGCGGCAATCCCGTTCCGGCCGCGCGCCTCGTGGCCAACGACATCGCGGACGTGACCCTCAGCCTGGACCGCGCCGTGGCCATTGATGCCTACGCGGCGAACCGCGACACCGGCGGTTTCATCCTCATCGACCGCGAGACCACCGACACGGCGGCCCTCGGGCTGATCCATGCGGACAAGGCTTCCGCCGCGGGGAAGGACGAGCCGGAGGCGACCCGCGCTGCGAAATCCGGCGGCGGATTTCTGTCGAAGCTTAGGTGGGTGTTCGGCGGCATCTGAACGGACGCGCCACCGGCTAAAACGAACCGCCATCCGGCCTGCCAAGAGCGGGGCGGGTGGCGGCTTTGTTTCCAAAGGCACCTTTCTCCTCGCACGACGGATGGTCCGGTGATCGACGGTCGCGAAACGTACGGGTGACACCGTTCCTCCCACCCTTCACCTCATCCTGAGGTGCCGAAGCGGAGCGGAGGCCTCGAAGGAGGGCTCCAGTAGGCGCCATGGGAACTGGAGCCCTCCTTTGAGGCTGCTTCGCAGCGCCTCAGGATGAGGTGGTGGGGGGAGATGGGGACCGTTTCGACCCGCAGGGCGAGATCGATCCGTTTTCGACACAGTGCCGCCTGCGACTCAGCCTTGCCGGCTCACAGCTCCGGGACTAGGGTCCGCGCGCTTTTTGAAGAGGCGCGCATCGGCGCCCATCTGACGTGATCGGAGCAGACCATCATGGGCTTTCTCGCCGACGCCCTGTCCAAGGTGAAGCCGTCCGCGACCATCGCGATGACGCAGAAGGCCCGCGAGCTGAAAGCCGGCGGGATGGACGTGATCAGCCTGTCGGTGGGCGAGCCCGATTTCGATACGCCGGACCACATCAAGGACGCGGCCATCGACGCGATCCGCCGCGGCGAGACCAAGTACACACCGGTCTCCGGCATCGTGCCCCTGCGCGAGGCGATCGTGCGGAAGTTCAAGCGCGAGAACGGCCTCGACTACAAGGCGTCGCAGACCATCGTCGGCACCGGCGGCAAGCACGTCATCTACAATGCCCTCCTCGCCACGCTGAACCCCGGCGACGAGGTGGTGATCCCGCGTCCCTACTGGGTTTCCTATCCGGAGATGGTGGTGCTGTGCGGCGGCACGCCGGTCTTCGCCGAGACCGACATGGAGCATGATTTCAAGCTCCAGCCGGAGGAGCTGGAGCGGGTGATCACGCCCAAGACCAAGTGGATCATCCTCAACTCGCCGTCGAACCCCTCCGGCGCGGCCTATGCCCGCGACGAGCTGAAGAAGATCACCGACGTCCTCATGCGCCACCCCCATGTCTGGGTGCTCACGGACGACATGTACGAGCACCTCTGCTACGGCGATTTCGAGTTCGTCACGCCGGCCCAGGTGGAGCCCGGCCTCTACGACCGCACCCTGACCATGAACGGCGTCTCGAAGGCCTATGCGATGACCGGCTGGCGCATCGGCTACGCCGCCGGCCCCGAGCACCTCATCAAGGCGATGGATTTCGTCCAGGGCCAGCAGACCTCCGGCGCCTCCTCGATCTCCCAATGGGCGGCGGTGGCGGCCCTCGACGGCACGCAGGAGCATCTCGCCCGTTTCCGCGCCGCCTTCCACGAGCGCCGCGACCTCGTGGTCTCCATGCTGAACCAGACCAAGGGCCTCAAATGCCCGACGCCGGAAGGCGCCTTCTACGTCTACCCGTCCTGTGCCGAGACGATCGGGCGCAAGACGCCGTCGGGCAAGGTCATCCAGTCCGATGAGGATTTCGTGGTGGAACTGCTGCAGGCGGAGGGGGTCGCCGCCGTCCACGGCTCGGCCTTCGGCCTCGGACCGAACCTGCGCATCTCCTACGCCACCTCGAACACGGCGCTGGAAGAGGCCTGCACCCGCATCCAGCGCTTCTGCGGCTCGCTGAGCTGAGCCATCCGAGGGTGGATCGCGACTTGACGACTCACGTCTGACGCGAGTCAGATGCGAGCCGGGTGGTTCCACTCGGAGGAAACGTTCATGGCGACGATCGCTGTCATCGCACCTGGTGCCATGGGCAGTGCGATCGCAGCGCGACTGCACGGAAACGGCGCCCGTATCCTCACCGTTCTGGCAGGTCGAAGTGCCGTTACGATCGCACGCGCCCAGGAATCCGGAATGGAAGGAGTGGAGGAGACGGCCCTTGCCGAGGCCGACCTCATCCTCTCCATCGTCCCGCCAGCGGAGGCGGCGAACCTTGCAATTCGCCTGTCCCCGCTGCTCGCTGCAGCGGTGCGCAAACCGGTCTATGTCGATTGCAACGCCCTCAACGTCGTGACGAAACGTGGCGTCGCCGCCGTGATCGGACAGGCCGGCGCGCCCTTCATCGATGCCGCCATCATCGGAGCGCCGCCCAAGCCCAATGGCAAGGGGCCACGGTTCTACGTCTCCGGCGATGACCTTTCGGCGTCCGTGGCGTTGCGCGAAATGGGGCTGGACGTCCGACCCGTAGAGGGCGGCGTCGGCGCGGCGTCGGCGCTCAAAATGTCCTATGCCGGCATCAACAAGGGGCTGACGGCGCTCGCCGCCGTCATGGTACTCGCGGCAGGCCGGGCGGGTGCCGCCCATGCGCTGTATGCCGAACTCGCCGAAAGCGAGCCGGAACTGCTCGCGCGGTTCTCCCGCGTCCTGCCCGACATGGTGCCGAAGGCTTATCGCTGGGTCGCGGAGATGGACGAGATCGCGAGTTTTCTTGAGAGCGACGACGGCGGCCGACTGATGTTCGACGGCGCGGGGCGCGTCTATGAACGGCTCTCCGCCGAGGGCGACGGGGACGAGGTCGGGCAGTTGAAGGCCTTCGCCGCTGCGGCGGAAAGGCCCTGATGCAGCCGGGTTGGTTGCCGGCTCAAGTCAGGATGTCTACATCCACCATCCCCGCAGCCGATGCGTCCGATGGTTTCGCGAACCCTCTCGGACTGGCGCGGTTGCAGGGCTTGTCGTGACGGGGCGGTGCGGACCAGTTCTCTGCGTCGATCCTGTGAGGCCTCGTGGGCCGGGTCGCGGCAAGTGTGTCACGGGCGCGGGGAACAGGAACCGTCGCCGTGGCTGATGGCCCACGCTCATCGTAGTAGCGGATGGGTCGCGCCATTTCAGGACAGGCTCCGGGCCGGCCAGCGGCCAAATGGTTTACCGACTTCTCGCACAAGTGAGACGGGCCGGGGAACCGGTCGCGTTCCTCCGCGTAGTCTCGGGCTTTCCAGCATGCGACGCCTTCTCACCGGTGGCATCAAGGCAATCGTCGTCATTGCCGCACTTTCCACCGCCGCCCATTGGGCCATGCGCGTGCAGCGTGCGCCCACCGCCGTGCCGGCCCCCGTCGCAGCGGTGAAGGATCCGGTCGCCACCGGTTCGATCCTCACGCGCAGCGCGGAATCCCCAACTCGCGAACGACTTGCGGACGTGACACGCGGTCTCGACCAGAAACACCTCGGCGAATTGTTTTCGGGCGCCACTGGCGACAAGCCAAAGGTCGAGAAGGCCGCAGCCAGACACTGAGGGCGGACGCGACTATCGTCACGCCATGGTCAAGAGGGCGTGGTTCGGTGCGGCCGACCCGTCGCAACAGGCTGCCGCATGATTGACCGTCCCGCTCTCACCCGCCGCGAAACCCTGGCAGGTGCCGCCGTCCTCGCCCTGGCGCCTTCGGCGGCGCGGTCGTCGGAGCGCGCGACGGGTTCCGTCTACGAAGTGGTTCCGGGGGGGCGGGCAGGCATCCCGGATGTGGCCGTCTCGAACGGTCGCGACGTGGTCCGCACCGACGGCCAGGGCCGCTACGCGCTCGACGTCTCGGACGGCGATATCGTCTTCCTGGTGAAGCCCGCCGGCTTCGCGCTGCCGCGCGACGAGAACAACATTCCGCGCTTCAGCTACATCCATCAGCCGCAGGGCACGCCGCCCGATCTAAGCCTGCGCTATCGCGGCATCGACCCGACCGGACCGCTTCCCGCCTCCATCGACTTCGCGCTGACCCGCGAACCGGAGCCGGACGCGTTCGACGTGATCCTGTTCACCGATCCGCAGCCGGAAAGCCCGGTGGAGCTCGGCCATGTCCGCGATACGGCGGTGACGCGGGTCCTCGGCACGAAGGCCGCCTTCGGCATGACCACGGGCGACATCCTGTTCGACGATCTGTCGTTCTACGGCCGCTCCAACCGCATCATGGGGCGCATCGGGATCCCCTGGTTCCATATCGGCGGCAACCACGACCTCAACTTCGAGGCGCCCGACGCCCGCTACAGCCGCGAGACCTACAAGCGGGTCTACGGCGCGCCCTACTATGCCTTCCACCACGGCAAGGCCCTCTTCCTGATGCTCGACACCGTGCATTACCTGGGCGCCGCGTCGGGCAAGGGCGACGGTGTCGGCCGCTACGAGGGGCGCATCGGCGAGCGGCAGATGACCTTCATCGCCAACATGCTGTCGATGACGCCCAAGGAGACCCTCGTCGTCATCGCGATGCATATCCCGCTCGTCACCGATCTCGACCCGGCCGATCCGCGCCAGAACGTGATGGACCGCGAGCGCCTGCTCGACCTCCTCGGTGACCGACCCGTGCTCAGCCTCGCCGGCCATACCCACACGACCGAGCATCATTACCCCCGCGCAGGCGCAAGCGGGAGCCACCACCACCACGTCCTCACCGCCGTCTCCGGGTCGTGGTGGAGCGGCCCCTCCGCGCGCACCGGCATTCCCTCGGCCGACAGCCGCGACGGGACACCCAACGGTTTCCACGTCCTGTCCATCGACGGCGCCGACTACACCACTCGCTACCAACCGGCCCAGGGCGAACCGGAAGAGAGAATGAGAATCGTGCTGGAGAGCCAGTATCGTGGAGGGGCCGGTGAGGTCCTGCGCGATTACCGGCCGATGCAGACCCTGCGCTCGCCTGTGCCGCGCGAGAGCGTCGGGGCGACCAATCTGGTGGTGAACGTCTTCGACGGCGGTCCGCGTACTCGCGTCCGGTACCGCATCGACGACGGTCCCGCCGTCGAGATGGTACGCACGCGGCGGCCCGACCCGTTCGTCGCCGAGGTCTTCCTGCGCTATCCGGAAGCGAAGAAGCCGTGGGTGAAGGCCGAGCCGTCGAGCCACATCTGGGTCGCGCGCCTCGGCGGCGACATTCCGGCCGGCAGCCATCGCATCACCGTCGAGGTTCGGGACGAGTACGGGCGCCCGTTCTCGTCCGCGATGGTCCTCGAAGTCACCGGCGAGGACGGCCCCTCGCGGGGCTGAGAGGGACGCCGGCCGGTCAGGGCCTAGAGCAGCGCCCGACCACATTGGGTCGCGGCACATCTCTCGGCCTTTGTTGTGCCGCGCTCTTTTTCGCCGAACCGGCATCCACTTCGGCGGAGAGCGCTCTAGCGTCCCGAGGCACAGTGTCAGGCGGCCAGGCGGCGAGCGCCGTGGTTGCCCTCCTCGATCTCCTCAATGATCTTGGCGCAGAAAGCGTCGAGATCGCCGGGATTACGGCTCGTGACGATGCCCTTGTCGGTCACCACCGCCTCGTCCCGCCATTGGCCGCCGGCATTGATGACATCCGTCCTGATCGACGAGAACGACGTCAGGTTCAGCCCCTTCACGACCCCCACCTCGATCAACAGCCACGGCGCGTGGCAGATCGCGGCCACCACTTTTCCGGAGACGAGGAACGTCTTGATCACGTCGAGGGCCTTCGGCTCGAGCCGGAGCTTGTCCGGGTTGATCTGGCCGCCCGGCAGCACGAGGGCGTCGTAATCCGCCGGGTCGATGTCTTCCAGATCCTTGTCCACCGCGACGTTCTTGCCCCAATCCGTCTTGTCCCAGGCGCGAATGGATTCGCGCGATTCGCGCGATTTCGGCGAGGCGACGACGACGCTCGCCCCGGCGCTCTTGAGGGTCTGCAGCGGAACCGTCAGCTCCGTTTCCTCGAAACCGTCGGTGGCGAGAATGAGAACTTTCGACTGCTTGATATCGGACATGATTGATCTCCGCACGTGTCACGAATGATGGCGGAAGAACTGGTAGCCGATATGGCGGGTTCCTGGTTCCGGGGAGATGCAATGCAGCCTCGGTGGCAGCGCAACGCTCGAATCCGCATCGGGCTGGAACTGGCGACTGCCGGGGTGGGTTTCTCCGGCACACCGACCGATCCACCTCAAAGCGAAGGAGACGCTGCATGGCCAATCCAGGCCTACCGATCCCCGAGCCGCTCCCGGGGGGAATTCCCGGCGACCTGCCGCCCCCGCCGCTGCCGCCGGACGAGGCTCCCGATATCGGACCGACCGGTCCGCGGACACCCTATCCCGTCGACGATCCCGGCATCGACGAGCCGGCGGGGCCGGGCTCCGAGCCCGACTATCTGCCCGGCGGTCCGACGGACCCGGGCGTGCGGATGTAACCGTTCCGTCAGTGATCCCCATGCGATGCGCGTACATCGCGGGGGGCGTTGAGGATTTCGGAGAGGCTCGTCGCCACGTGACGGGCCTCTTCGTCCGTCAGGCGCAGCTGGAACGGCGGCAGCGGCCCCGCCTGGAGGGCCACGACGGCCTGACCCTTCTCGTCGGTTCCCACCTCGATGGCGGAGGAGGTGACTTCCAGCATGGCGATGTCCTCGTCGGCGAGGTCGTCCGGCGGATCGACCTCGTCCGGCTCGTCGATCGCGGTCAGCAGATGCCCGACCGCGCGCACGAGGGCACGGGCCGCACGGGCATCCATGACGACGGCCGTGGCCTGATCGTCCTTCTGGAACGAGAGCTGGATGTTCGCGCCTTCGAGGGAAACCGAGATGCCCGCCATGAACCGCCTGATTGCGTCGCCTAACTGCCTGGAGCCGAACTCATATATGCACGTCGCGGACCGAAAAACACGGGGTTCGCCACAGGGCTCGCATCGCGCGGCATGAGAGGGCGGTGCGTCGATCCGACAGGCAAGATCCAGCCGGATGCCTTGTTGCCGCCGCACAATGCGCCTACATGGATTTCAGCGGGCGTCAGTGAGCCGAACACAACGTGCCTCGCACGTCTCACGACCTGCTGATCCCGTCAAATGTAAAAGAGGACCGGCGCCGGGTGTCTCGAGCAGATACGCGTGTTTGGTCAACGAACGATACGAGGTTCTATTCGTGAATACCGGCACTGTTAAGTGGTTCAACGAAACCAAAGGCTACGGCTTCATTCAGCCCGATGACGGCGGCAAGGACGTGTTCGTTCACATCTCCGCCGTCGAGCGCGCGGGAATGCGCAATCTCATTGAAGGTCAGAAGGTCTCCTACGAGATCCAGACCGACAAGCGCAGCGGCAAGGATTCGGCTGGTAACCTCCAGGCGGCCTGACGCACCCGGCGCCAGCCCTCGGGGCTGGCGTCACCACCGGCGCCAAGCGCCGGCTTCGCCGGCATTCCGACGCGCTCCTCTGGGGAGACGAGTTCGTTTCAGGAATGACCCATCCTCAACCCCAAAATCCTTTGACTTACGGAACGAGAGGCAAAGCTCGTCGTTTCGCACACCAAGAAAATCTGAAAGATCACAAGAAAACATGTTGTTCGAATATACCCGACGCCGCGGCGTCCGTTCGCCGATCACCGATGCGGCGACCTTCAAGGTAGGAAAGCTGAAGCAGACGACGTCGCGTGAAGCGCAGGACATCGATCTCAGCCACCTCATCGACACCTCTTACAATTATCACTCGCCCCGTGAATTGCGCTGGCATCTGGCCGAGCGGCTGGGCGTGGCTCCCGACGTGGTCGCGGTTCGCGAACACGCCTGATCGGGGCCTTCCCGCGCCGGGGATAGTCTCCTCGCGCCTCACGACGTTTCACGCCGAGTTCCTCACCGAGCTCGGCGTTCGCATGTCTAGACCATGCCGGCGCTGCTACCGCCGGGACCAGCACTGCTCCAGGCGGCCGGGAGGCGGGCTCCGGCTTTGCCATTCTCGCGTCAATTGACCTAAGAGGCAGTCCGAGTGGTCGAACGATCTCGGTGCCGGCGGAACCGGTACGTCTTTCGCTGGGACCATTGCAGGACAAACGGCGTCGGACGATCTTGAGCCCGCTAATTCCGACAGAGCAAACACCGGGAGCACAGGCGATATGTTTGGCTTTCTGAGAAAGCTGTTCGGACCGTTCTCCGGTGGAACCAATCCGTTCGCCCCGTGGAGGGACAAGGTCAATCAGGGCATCCCGAATTCGAACGGGATGCCCACGAGCATTGAGGAAGGCATGGAGTGGCAAGCGGCGGACTTCGTCGCGGCCTTCTCGCATTCCGGATCGCCGATCGATGGGAGCAAACTCGATTACAGCGAGGCGTCCCTTGCCCTAGTCGACCAAGTGCTCGATGATTTTCATCGCAGGCACGAGCCGCTTCCGGATGATCTCCATTTCCTGACATCGGCGTATGTCTTCGAGGTCGCGCGCCGTGCGTTCGGCGGACGCTACCTGCGGGGCGACAAAGACAATCCCTTCGTTCTGGCCATCGGCAGAGGGGAGGCCGAAATCGGTGTCTGCGTCATGGCCAAGGTGAGGGGTCGCGTGGTGAACGGCCCCGAGGACAGCATCCCGTTCTTCTACGCGGGCATTGCCCCCGTCGTCGCGTCCGGTCGCGGGGCCATGCTGATCTGACCGGGCTTTGCCTCCGAGTGCGTCCGGAACACAGCCTGAGCGGAGATGCCATCGTGATCGCCGGCGTCTTCGTCCACAGGGCCTGGAGCCCCGTGGTGAGGCTCGGCCTTTGGCGAGCCCGCGTCCCCGTGGGCGAAGGCCGCCCTAGCCCCGCGTCAGGGCCGCGACGACATCGTCGCGCAAGCCGTCCGACATCGCGATCAGCGCGCCGTGGACGGGGTCCGGGCGGTTGTAGGTCGTGCGGGTTCCCTTCAGGTCGCTCACCGATCCGCCGGCCTCGCGAAGGAGCAGATCCGCCCCGGCGAGATCCCAGTCGCGCGCATCGGACGAGACCAGGCCGACATCGATCGATCCCTCGGCGACCCGCGCCACCCGCAAGGCGAGGGACGGCACCCGAGGGACGATCTGGACATCGAGGGCCTCGCCGTTCGTCGAGCCGCCACGCGCGAGCTTGTCGATCATCGGCTTCGGTCCGGTCACCTTCGCCCCCGTGAGGCCGGTCTGGGTCGAGACGGACAGCGGCACGCCGTTGCAGGTCGCCCCGCCCCCCGCCACGGCCTCGTAGAACCGGTCGGTCACCGGTGCGTGGACGAAGCCGAGGATCGGTTGTCCGCCCGCCAGCAGCGCCACCGAGATCGACCAGTCCTGATGGCCGGTGAGGAAGGCCCGTGTCCCGTCGATGGGATCGACGATCCAGACGAGGTCCGAGCCGAGCCGGATGGCATCGTCGCTGGTCTCCTCCGACAGCCAGGCCGCCTCGGGCAGCAGCGCGCTGAGGCGGATCTTCAGGAACGTATCCACCGCGACGTCGGCTTCCGTCACCGGCGACCCGCCGGCTTTCGACCATGTCCGCGCGGTCGTCTGCGCCCCCGCCCTGAAGAAGGGGAGGGCCAGGGACGCCGCCTCACGGATCGCCTCCCTCAGGGCGGGAAGCAGCGCCTGGGCGGCTTTGGGCGACATCGTGTCGGACATGCGTCTCCGGATCGTCGGGGTTCTATCGGTGGCGGTGGCGAATCCGTCTTCCACGCGCAGGGCGGTGCAAGGGACCCTTTTCTTTGTAGGGTGAGCCCGCGACGCCCACAAGGATCGCGCGCGGGCGATGCCCCCGGATCCTGACGAATGCGGCAAGGAAGTGTTGAGCATTCCGAACGCTTCCGGCCCATCCACCATCGCTTAACTCTGGCTATTAAGCTGGCGTGATGAGGTTAGACGTGATTCTGCTTGTCATAAGAGGCGGCCCTCAAGAGGCCGACCACACCAACAGGGCGTCGATCCGATGAACACTTTCTCAAACATGAATCAGACCGAGACAACTGTCGGCACCGCTGCGGATGCCTGCCTCCAGGACGGTGTCACGCTGCCCACCACGACGTTTTCCCCCTCGTCGCTTCCGATCACCGGCCGCATCGGTGGCGGCACCGAAGCCGTCGGCGTCGCCCTCGCTTTCGCCTCCGAGGACAGCGATGCGTGCGACGAAGACCGTTTCGCGCTTCTTCTGGTGGATGGCGCCGGCACCACGCTCGGCCGCCTCGGCCCTTACGGTGACGAGGACGTCGTGGCGATCTGGCGCGATTGCTCGGCTCGCACGGGCCTGCCGCGGATGATCGTGCGGGAAGACGGCACCCTCGCCGTCGTGTCGCGGCAGCTCGGCCGGGTCGCGCTCGGCACCACTCGCGCCCGCCGCCGCCACGGCCTGCTCAACGGCCGTCGCCCGCGCTTCCTCGTCCGCCGCAAGACCGGCGTGCTGCCGGTGCGTCCGCTGATCTATCGCGGCGAGAACGAGATCGTCGGCGGCGCCCTGTCCTGAGGCCGGATCGGGCTCAGGACAGCCCCTGCCAGACGGCATCCGCCGTCAGTCCGGCAAAGAGGATCAGCCCGGCATCGCGGTTGGAGCGGAAGAGCCTGAGCGCCCCGCGCCCGTCGCCGGGTGTCAGACGGACGACCTGCCATCCGAGATGGAGAGCGAAGAGGGTGACGCCGAGGGCGCCCACGGGGCCGGCTCCCGCCAGGGTCGATGCGGCGGCGATGGAAGCGACCGAAACCGCGTAGCAAAGGCCGATGGCCGGCCTCAAACCGCGTCCGAACAAGCGGGCCGAGGAGCGGATGCCGGCGATCTCGTCGTCCTCGATATCCTGCACCGCGTAGATCGTGTCGTAGCCGACGACCCACGCCACCGTGCCGGCATAGAGCAGCAGCGCCGGGGCGCCGAGATCGCCGAAGGCGGCGACCCACCCCATCAGCGCGCCCCACGAAAAGGCGAGGCCCAGCACTGCCTGGGGCATCGACATCACCCGTTTCATGAACGGATAGATCGCCACCGGCACGAGCGACGCCATGCCGACGAGAATGGCGGTACGGTTGAACTGCAACAGCACCGCCAGCCCCACCAGCGCCTGCAGCACCAGGAAGATCGCGGCGGAGCGTGTCCGCACCTGCCCGGAGGGGAGGGGGCGCGAGCGCGTGCGCTCCACCTGAGCGTCGAGGTCGCGGTCGGCGATGTCGTTGTAGGTCGACCCCGCCCCCCTCATGGCGATGGCGCCGATGAGGAACAGGACGAGATGGGCCGGGTCCGGAAACGGCTTGTGACCGGCCAGCGCCGCGAGGGCGGCCGACCACCAGCACGGCAGCAGCAGCAGCCACCATCCGATGGGACGGTCGATCCGCGCCAGCCTGAGATAGGGGCGCAGGCCGCGCGGGGCGAGGCGATCGACCCAGTGCCCGGCGACCGCATCCGCGACCCTGCCATCCGCACCGGGCCGGGAGGTCACGCCCGCCATGCGGAAACGAGGCCGTGACGCGGCGACTCAGCCAAGGCTCAGAGCGCGCCCTGCGGCATCTTCAGGCTGCCGGTGAGGCCGGGGCCGCCGAGCATGCCGCCACCGCCACCGCCGCCGCCGTTCTGGGCCTGCGCCCGTGCCTGGGCCTCCATCTTCGCGGCCTGGGCGGCGACGCCGCAGATCTTGGTGCGGATGCCGGCGACCTTCAGATGGTCGGCCTTGAAGCCTTCGGCGAAGGAATCCGGAATCGAGCACCATTCCTTGTTGGCGGCGATCCACTTGACGCCCTCGTTGCCGTTGGCCTGCAGCTTGCCGAACAGGGCGCAGGCCTCGGCCGGGGTCATCTTCTTCTTCGAGTTCGAGGCGGCATTCGCCTTGGCCACGAGATCCTTGCGCGACTGAAGCGTCTTCTGGATGTCGCCGCATTCCGCGTTCTGCGCGAAAGCAGGGCCGGCGAGGAGGGCGGAACCCAGCAGGGCTCCGGCGACCGCCGCGATGGTCTTCGATGACATTAGCTAGGCTTCCCTCTCCCCCAATCCCCACCGGTGCCCAATTCGTGGCCGCCGGAGCGATTGCCTATCCTGCGAGACTTCTCGCCATAGGAATGTGGCGTCTTTCGAGACGTAAACGGGCGGTAATACATGCGCTTGGGGAAACGCGACATAATCCGACGCTGTTGCGCTTTCGCATCACCTCGGCCTCCCTCACGCGTTGACAGGTGTGGTGCCGCGAGCGACCACCCCGATCCATGGCACATTACGACTTCACCGCCCCGCGCCTCTTCGTCGAGCCGGACCTCCGCGAAGGGACGGTTCTCCCGCTGGAACGCGCGCAGGCGAACTACCTGCTGAACGTCCTGCGACGCGGCCCGGACGATCCGGTCCTCGTCTTCAACGGGCGCGACGGCGAGTGGCGCACCCGCATCGCCCAGAACGGCCGCAAGAGCGCGGAACTGATCGTCGTCGAGCGTCTGCGCCCACAGCCCGGGCGGGCCGACCTGCACTACCTCTTCGCGCCGTTGAAGACCGCGAGGCTGGATTACCTGGCCCAGAAGGCGGTGGAGATGGGCGCCGGCACCATCCGCCCCGTCTTCACCCGCTACACCCAGGGCGAGCGGATCAACCTGGATCGCCTGCGCGCCAACGCCATCGAGGCGGCCGAGCAATGCGGCATCCTGGCGATTCCCGATCTACCCGAGGCGGTCCGGCTTCCCGTCGCCCTGGCGGAGCTCGACCCTGCCCGCCTCCTCGTCTTCTGCGACGAAGACGCCCCCGTCGCCGATCCGGTGGCGGCCCTGCGCGAGGCGGCGGACCCGGCGGCGCCACCGCCGCTGGCCGTGCTGATCGGGCCCGAAGGCGGATTCTCGCCGGAGGAAAGGGACATGATGGCCGCCCGGCCGAACACCGTGGCGCTGTCCCTCGGACCACGCATCCTGCGCGCGGACACCGCCGCCGTGGTGGCGCTGGCTCTGGTGCAGTCTGTGCTCGGCGACACACGCTGAGCGGGCCTCCTTTGGCCTACGTTGTTCCTGCCTCGCCGCTGGACTAAGGAGTCGCCATCTCTCAGGAGGCTCCTCCGCTGCGGTCCGGCGCGCCTCTCACCACAAACGACCTTCACCACGAGGCAGCGCATGGCGCGCGATACGTCCGACACCACACCGCTGACGAAGCGGGACGAACTGATCGCGTGGTTCGCCGAGGGCGAGAAACCGCGCGAGCGCTTCGCCGTCGGTACCGAGCACGAGAAGGTCCCGTTCTACCGGGACGGCAACTCGCCCGTCCCCTACGAGGGCGAGACCGGCATCCGCGCCCTGCTCGAAGGCGTCGCGCGCGAGACCGGCTGGGAGGCGATCGAGGATGCGGGCCACCTGATCGGCCTCGCCGGCGCGGATGGCGGTGCGATCTCCCTCGAGCCCGGCGGGCAGTTCGAACTCTCCGGCGCGCCGCTTCCGGACGTCCACGCCACCGAGCGTGAGCTGCGCATCCATCTCGAAGCCACCGCGCGGGCGGCCGACCCCCTCGGCATCGGCTTCCTCGACCTCGGCATGAGCCCGAAATGGACGCGCGAGGGCACGCCGGTCATGCCCAAGAGCCGCTACAAGATCATGGCCGGCTACATGCCCAAGGTCGGCTCCCTCGGCCTCGACATGATGCTGCGCACCGCCACGGTGCAGGTGAATCTCGACTTCTCCTCCGAGGCCGACATGGCGGCCAAGATGCGCGTCGCCCTGGCGCTGCAGCCGGTGGCGACGGCTCTGTTCGCCAATTCTCCCTTCACCGATGGCCGCCCCAACGGCTTCCTCTCCCGCCGCTCGGAGATCTGGCGCGACACCGACGCCGACCGGACCGGCATGCTGCCCCGCGCCTTCGAGGCCGGGTTCGGCTACGAGGCCTATGTCGACTGGCTGCTCGACATGCCGATGTATTTCGTCAAGCGCGGCGAGACCTATCACGACGTCAGCGGCGCCTCGTTCCGCGACCTCATGGATGGGCGCCTCGCGGCCCTTCCCGGCGAGCGGGCCACGATGTCCGACTGGGCCAACCACGCCTCCACCGCTTTCCCCGAGGTCAGGCTGAAGCGCTACATCGAGATGCGCGGCTCGGATGTGGGCGGCGCGGACATGATCGTCGCGCAGGCGGCCTTCTGGGTCGGCCTTCTCTACGACGAGGCCGGGCTCGAAGCGGCCTGGGACATCGCCAAGGCCTGGAGCGCCTCCGAGCGGGAATGCCTGCGCGCCATGGTCCCGCGTCTCGGCCTCGCCACGCCGATCGCCGGCCGCAGTCTCGGAACCGTGGCGGCGGAAGCCTTGGCCATCGCCCGCAAGGGCCTCGAGGCGCGCGGGCGCCGCGATGAGCAGGGGCGCGACGAGACACATCATCTGCAACCGTTGGAAGCCATCGTCGCCAGCGGTCGTTCGCGTGCGGAGGACAGGCTCGCCGATTACGAAGGTCCGTGGCGGCGTTCCGTGGAGCCGGCCTTCACCGAATGCGTGTTCTGAAGAGACGGCATTGACCATGAAACCACGTCTTCTGGTCACGACAATTGTGTCGGAGCACACGTCCGGCCGATAGTGCCTCGTCTGTTCCGGAACGGTTCATCGGAGATGGTGTTTTTACGGATCAGGTTCACTCGTAATTGGAGATCGCACGCATGTCGCGCATCATGTCCCTGGTCCTTGCCGGTTCGACCGCCGTCGGTCTGGCGGCAGCTCCTCTCTCCGGCGCACAGGCCGCCCCGATGCCCGCGCTGACCTCGGCGCAGGTCGCCGGTAGCGGTTCGGCCGTGGAGACCGTGCGTTACGGCCGCTATTACGGCGGCGGCTACGGCTACCGTCGCGGCTATTACGGCGGCGGCTATCGCCGTGGACCCGGCATCGGCGGAGCCCTCGCGGCGGGTGCCGCGCTGGGTATCATCGGCGGCGCCATCGCGGCGAGCCAGGCTCCCCGCTACGGCTATTATGACGGCGGCTACGGGTATGCCCCGGCCTATGGCTACGCGCCCGCCTATGGCTACGCCCCGGCCTACGGCTATCCGGCCTACGGCTACTGACATCATCCACCGAGCCTCGTCTTCGGCTCACGCCCCGCTCCAGGCTCCGGCCTCGGGCGGGGTTTTCGTATCGCGGGGCTGATATGACCGACGCGCCGCCCGTCCTCGATCTCAGCGGCCTGAAATGCCCCCTGCCGGTGTTGCGCACCCGCAAGGCCCTACGCGGCCTGGAACCGGGGGCGCAGCTGACCGTGCTCTGCACAGATCCGGTCTCGGTGATCGACATCCCCCATCTCGTTACCCAGGAGGGCGATCGTCTCGTCGGTCAGGGCCGGGACGACGGCGTCTTCAGCTTCACCATCGAGAAGGGCGGCGCCTGAAAACTCGTTCATTCCGCACCGTCTTCGCCTCATTGATGCGGCAACTCGCGGTTAGGTGATCCCGAAGAAGGCCGCGCGACCGCCCGCGGCCGGAAGACGGGAACGAATCGATGGCGCCGGTGATCCGTGGCACCCGCATCTTGCACGATGGCTGGAGCCGTTTTCTCGTGGCCGAGGTCACGATGCCGGACGGCACGCGCCTGACCCGCGAGATCGAGGATCACGGCCGCGCGGTCGGGGTGCTGCCCTACGATCCCGAGCGCCGCGTGGCCCTGCTGGTGGAGCAGTTCCGGCCGCCCACCTTCTTTGCCGCCGGCACCCTGTCGCTCCTCGAAGTCCCGGCCGGGCTCCTCGACGAATCCGAGCCCGAGGACGGCGCCCGCCGCGAGGCGTTCGAGGAGACCGGCGTCCGCCTCGGCCCCCTGGAACGCCTGACGACCGGCTGGTCCATGCCCGGCATCTCCACCGAACAGATGGACCTCTTCCTCGGCGCCTATACCGCCGCCGACCGCTCCGGCCCCGGCGGCGGTCTCGCCGACGAGCACGAGACCATCACCGTCCACGAGATGCCCCTCGCCACCCTCGCCGCCATGAGCGACCGGGGCGAGATCACCGACATGAAGACCCTGGTGTTGCTTTTCGCGCTGCGGCTGCGCCGGCCGGAGTTGTTTGCGGGGGCGTAGGGATGCGTTTGTGAGGGGGAATTTGCGACAGTTCGCAAATTACTCCTAAGATAAAGTAGTGGTCTAGTGACCACTGCGTAGATCAATCTTAAGTTTTTGCTGGTATACGGCGATCCGCTTTTTTGCTCGCGCGACAACATCATCATAATAAAGCATTTCAGAATAGATTTCGCCAAGTGGTGCCCGCGTTTGTGGATCAATCAATGGGCTGGCCTGAAAAAAACCCTTTCCATCTGGAAATTGAATCCAATTGTTAAGGCGTAGCGGATTGATCGTATCGCCGATTAGATAGCAATAAAATTTGCGTAGCTTGCCATGTGATTTCGCAGCAAGTAAATGGGCGTACTCGACTAAGTCGCCAATATGATCATCAAGTGAGACGCCTGGTGCCTTGAACTCAATAATTATCGCAGATCCTTCTTTGTTGAAAATGGCGATGTCTGGACGCTTCCCGCCATTGTCGTCGGCACGTTTATTTAGTAGAAGACGAAATTTATCATCAATATCGCTGTCAAAAATCTTCTCTGTGACTGACCAGGGAATTTGCGATAGAGGTTTGTCCGATGAAATATGGTCGTAATATTGATACTCTTCGCTAAGCAACCAAATGTCGTGATCGGTAAATTCAATGCTATCCTTTCGCATTGGGAAGAATATACTATGAATAATGCGCTCGTCTTTGCGCCTCCCAACTGTAGAGTTCGTCTGCAAGGTAAGTTTCTTGCGACATGCTAGATCGAGTATCTCAACAATCGCGGCGCGGCGAACAATCAATTGCGACAGAGTTGCCATATCGAAGTCTTTTAGTGAGGCGGTATATTTCCACGACAGTTCATTGATTTTTGTCTGAAAGTCTTCTGAGTCTGGATGAGTATTGATAATTTCTTCTTTCAGGACGAATATCTCTGCCGTTGCGCTGATTACTCTATCCTGATATTTGCGTAGCACGCGTTCAACCACTTGTTGCGCATTGTCGCCATATCGGATGCGTGTCTCCGTATCGGTAAGCATCCCAACGCCAACACCGAACTGCTTGGCGATCTCGTTTAGAACATCCTCCTTCTTCCAGGCAGCCGGCGCGACCATTTTTTCAATGATAGGGTCAATCGCCGCGTGAATTGTTGCATAAGAAATTTTTTCATTTTCAAATAGGTCACTTGTACCAATTTCGTCCGGGATGCAGTCGAAGTCGTCACGCTGTTCGTTGACGTGGCCGTCGAGATACTCACTCTCAATCAGCACGATATGATGGAAACCGTCGACGGGGTTTCGTTGCTCGGTTTTGGTCCGCAGATAATGAGTTGTGATGTCCTTAACCGGTGAAGACTTGGCGCAAAAGGCTATCGCGTTGCGTGGTAGATCATAATCATTTGCATCAAGCTGGTAATGGGAGAGCGTAAAGTTTTGGTAGATACCAATCAGATCGCCACTCAGCGGATCGCATTCTTCGACTTTGACTTGAACTTCACGGGTAATTGCTGGAAGGTCTGCGCGACGCAGCCATTCAGTTTTTACGCCTTGCCTCCAATGATTAGTGCGAAAGCGGATCTCAAAATTGCCGAGTTCGTCCGCTAGGCCAAACAGTCGCTGTAGAAACGCGATCAAAGTAACTCGGCGCAGCATTGGCGCAGCGAAGATTTCGCTGAGGCGCTCATTCTGGAACAAGCGCTCGCACACACTTCCTTTAAGCTGATTTAACTTTATGGTAGTACCTAAATTTGCTTCCTTCACTACAATTGTCTTAAAATCCTCGAAGTCGATTTGCTTACTCGGCTCGGCAAAATGCATGGAACGGCAGAAAAACGTGTCGGCAATGCGATATTGGCTTTCGATCGCCATTTCAGCAAAGTGATGGAAAAATTGGATCCGCCCTGCGCCCTTGCACTTGCCGATGCCCGAGATACCGAGATCGTCCTTGTAGGAAGTATCCTTGGTAAGGAATGCTTTGAGCTGCTCTTCGCCGAGGCCGCAGCCATTATCCGCGCATGCTACCGACATAACCTCACGCTCATCTAAAAGGTCGGCGGCCGTGAAATTGACGTCGATACAAATTGCGAGTGGTGGAATTTTCGATTCTGCGTTCTTACGAATCAAAAACGAATCAATTGCATTTGAAATCAACTCCTCGAAAACAACATAGCGATTTGAGCTAAGCTTTGTGTTTTTGATGCTTCCCCGAATATCCAGCGTCATAATCTTGCTCTATTCATCAAAAATGGACCAATTCGTATTTTTTTGTTCACGGTCTAGGCACGGGTCAATATGCCTCGCATTGAAGGAATTACCTCAGGACTTCGCACGAGATTATTAATCGCCTTTAGGCGTCGATAGAAGGGGGCTTGATGTACGCATTTTCGGTTACGGCTTTTGCCTGTAGCAACGCTTTTTGCCCGATCTGCTGGGTAGGAGGCGTGCGCAACTCCTAATCACCCGCCGCTCTCTCACCCCCGCTGCGAAGACCCCCGCACCACCAGCCGTCCGCTCAGGGTGACCTTGCGGATCGGCTGGTCCGGCGCTTTCAGGCGGTCGAACAGGAGCGACATGGCCTGGGCGCCGATCTCGGCGACGGGTTGCTCGATCACCGTGAGGCCGGGTTCGACGAGGTCGGTCCAGGAATCGTTGTCGAACCCGGCAAGGCCGAGATCGTCCGGCACGCCGAGGCCAGCCGACCGCGCGGCACGCACCGCGCCCATCAGCATCAGCCCGTTGGAGAGGATCAGCGCGTCGGGCGGCGTCGCCTCCGAGAGCCAGCGGCCGACGCAGAGTTCGGAAGCGGCGGCGTTGGGTGGCGCCGAGCGCATGTCGGGCGCGAGGCCCGCGCGCCGGATCGCCGTCTCGTAGCCGGCCCGGCGTTCCCGGGCGGTGGACGAGGTGGAGCCGAACAGGCCGCCGATCCGCCGGTAGCCGCACCCGATCAGATGGTCCACGAGGAGGGCGGCGGCGGCTTCGTTGTCGAGGACGACGCTGTCATGGGCGCCGGGCGGTCCGGTCCTGTCGATGAAGACGACGGGGACGTCCAGGTCGCGGGCGGCGAGCCTGTCCGCCGTGATCCGCGTGGGCGCGAAGATCACGCCGGTGACGCGCTCCTCCTCCATCAACCGGAGATACATCGCCTCGCGGTCGGGATCCTCGTCGGTGTTGCACAGGATCAGCCGCATACCGGCCGCATAGGCCGCATCCTCCACGGCCCGGCTCACCGCCGTGAAGAACGGGTTGCGGATGTCGGCGACGATCAGCCCGATGGTCCGGGTCGCTTGCGAGCGCAGGCGCCGCGCCGACAGGTTCGGGCGGTAGCCGGTGAGGCGCACGGCCTCCTCCACCTGACGCTTCAAGGCCTCGCTGACGGGGCCGCGCCCGAGGGCGCGCGAGACCGTCGCGGTGGAGACCCCGGCGGCGCGGGCGACGTCGCGGATGCCGATCGTCATGGGGACGGCCTCAGGCGGGAGGAAACGTTTTCAGCACCATGACGACGTTCTGGCATTCCCGTTCCAAGCCGGCAAGGCGGCAAGCTGAATTATTTCGCCGGTCATCGTTGACAGTATCAGTGAAAACGTTTTCATTGCCACCAACGACAACAGGGAGGGCACGCCATGCTCGCACCGACGCCGGTCCTGACACCCCGATTGCTGATCCGCCTCGGCGCGACGCCCGCGACCAAGGAGGACGCCATCCGCGAGGCGTCGCACTTGCTGGTGGCGGGGGGCTGCATCGATGCGGCCTATGGCGCGAGCATGCTGCGCCGGGAGACGGTGGCGAACACCTATCTCGGCCACGGCGTGGTCATCCCCCACGGCATGGTCGACGACCGCCATCTGGTGCGCGAGAGCGGGCTTGCGATCCTTCAGGTGCCGGACGGCGTGGCGTGGCACGATGGCCAGATCGCCCATCTCGTGGTCGCCATCGCGGCGCAATCGGACACCCACATCACGATCCTGCGCCGGCTCACGCGGCTGATCCAGGACGAGGCGCGCCTCGCGACCCTGCGGAAGACCGATGCCAAGGAGGACATCGCGGCGGCGCTTTCCGAGGATGCGCCCGTGACCGGCTCGGCCGGCCCCGCCGCCGACCTTCGCCAGCGCTTCGACTGGACCGTGGACTATCCCACCGGCCTGCATGCCCGGCCGGCCTCGCATTGGGTCGAGGTGTCGCGGCTCTGCCCGGCCCGCATCCAGGTCCGGCACGGATCGGAGATCGCCGACGCCAAGAACCTCATCGCCCTGCTCCAGCTCGGTCTGCGCTGCGGCGACGAGGTGACGATCTCGGCCGAGGGCGACGACGAGGCCGGGGCGCTGGCAAAGGTCTGCGCCGCAGTCACTTCTCTCACCGCAGGCGAAAAAGCGTCCGCGAAGGCCGCCGAAGACGCCGCCGCCAGGGCGGCCGGGCCGGTCGCCGGATGGAACCCATCGGACTTGCCGCGCACCATCGCGGGAATCGGGGCGAGCCCCGGCATCAGCATCGGTCCGATCCATGTGCTGGCCACCGCCGAGATCGCGGTGCCGGACGAGCCGGAGCCGCTCACCACGGGGGGAGACCGCCTGCACGCGGCGCTGGCCACCACCGGAGGTCAGTTGAGGGCGCTCGCCGACGATACCGAGCGCCGCCTCGGCAAGGCCGATGCCGGCATCTTCCGCGCTCAGGGCGAACTCATCGCCGATACCGACCTGATCACGCTGGCCTGCCAGCTCATGGTCGAGGGCCACGGAGTCGCCTTTGCCTGGAACGCGGCGGTGGAGCGGATGGCCGGGCGGCTCTCGGCCCTCGGCAACCCGGTCCTGGCCGCCCGCGCCGCCGATCTGCGCGATGTCGGCCGGCGCGTGCTGGCGCAGATCGACCCCTCCCTTAAGAGCGGCCACGATCTGCCGGACGTGCCCTGCATCCTCATCGCGACCGATCTCGCGCCCTCCGACACGGCCGGGCTCGATCCGTCCCGCGTTATCGGCCTCGCCACGGCCCAGGGCGGCCCGACCTCGCATACCGCGATCCTCGCCCGCACCCTCGGCATCCCGGCGATGGTGGCCGGTGGGCCGACGCTGATGGCCCTGCAGAACCACGGATCGGCGATCCTCGACGGCGGCACCGGCCGGCTCTACCTCGATCCGAGCGAGGCCGACCTCGCCTCGGCCCGCGACTGGCGCGACCGCCAGCGCGCCATTGCCGAGGAAGAAGCGCGCGAGCGCGCGCTCCCCGCCCGCACCAGGGACGGGCATTCCGTCGCCATCGGCGCCAACGTCAACAATTCCGAGCAGGTGCCGCTCGCCCTCGACCAGGGCGCCGAAGGCGTCGGCCTCATGCGCACCGAGTTCCTGTTCCTGGAACGGGGTGACACCCCTTCCGAGGACGATCAATACGCCACCTACCGCGCCATGCTGCGCGCCCTTGAGGGGCGGCCCCTGATCGTGCGGGCGCTCGATATCGGCGGCGACAAGCAGGTGGCGCATCTCCACCTGCCGAGAGAGGAGAACCCCTTCCTCGGCGTGCGCGGCGCGCGCCTCCTGCTGCGCCGGCCGGACCTGATGGAGCCGCAGCTGCGCGCCCTCTACCGCGCCGCGAGGGACGGGATCGCGGCCGACGCGCCCGGGGGCAAGGACGCCCCGCTGTCGATCATGTTTCCGATGATCACCTCGATCCCCGAGATCGCCACCCTGCGCGGCCATTGCGAGCGTATCCGCGCCGAACTCGACGCGCCGGCACTGCCCATCGGCATCATGATCGAGGTGCCGGCCGCCGCGATCCAGGCCGACGCCCTGGCGACATATTGCGACTTCTTCTCCATCGGCACCAACGACCTCACCCAATACGCCCTCGCCATCGACCGCCAGAACACCGAGCTCGCGCCGGAGGCCGACAGCCTGCACCCGGCCGTCCTGCGCCTGATCCGGATGACCTGCGCGGGCGCGGCGCGGCACGAGCGCTGGGTCGGCGTCTGCGGCGGCATCGCCGGAGATCCGTTCGGAGCGAGCCTCCTCGCCGGCCTCGGCGTCCACGAACTCTCGATGACGCCCCGCGACGTCCCCGCCGTGAAGGCGCGGCTCCGGGCCTCGGAGATGGGCGAGTTGCGGGCGCTTGCCGCCCGCGCCTGCGACCAGGAGGACGCCGCCGCCGTCCGCGCCCTCGAAGGAGCCGAGGCATGAGCGCGGCCATCGTCACCGTCACCCTCAACCCGGCCATCGACCAGACCGTCACCCTCGACGCCCTGACGCCGGGCCACGTCCACCGGGCGCGCGCCGTGCGCTCGGATGCGGGCGGCAAGGGCGTCAACGTCGCCTCCTGCCTCGCCGATTGGGGCTCGAAGGTCTCGGCCACCGGCATTCTCGGCTCGGACAACGCCACGCCGTTCGAGGCCCTGTTCGCCCGCAAGGGGATCGACGACCGCTTCGCCTGGATCCCCGGCGAGACCCGCACCAACCTGAAACTCCTCGACGCCGCCTCCAACGACACCACGGACATCAACCTGCCAGGCCTCGCCGCGACGTCGGGTGCGCTCGACACCATCCGGGCGGTCCTGCGCCAGGTCGCCACGGAGGGGAGCCTCGTCGTCCTCGCGGGCAGCCTGCCGGGGGGGCTCGGGGTCGAGACCTATGCGGCCCTGACGCAGCTGTTGACGGCGCGCGGCGTCCGCGTGGTGCTGGACGTGTCCGGCCCGGCCCTCACGGCGGCCCTCGCGTCCGATCACCTCCCCGAGGTGATCAAGCCCAACCGCCAGGAACTGGCGGACTGGGCCGGCCGGCCCCTCGACACCCTGCCGGAGGTCGTCGCCACGGCGCGTGGCCTGGTCGCGCGCGGCATTCCCCTCGTGGTGGTGTCGCTGGGAGGCGAGGGCGCACTCTTCGTCACGCGGGACGAGGCGCTCCTCGCCCATCCGCCGCCGACGGAGGTGTCGAGCACCGTGGGGGCGGGGGATGCCCTGGTGGCGGGCCTCGTCGCCGGCCTCCATGCGGGCCTGCCCCTGGCCGAAACCGCGCGGCTGTCGCTGGCCTTCGCCGCCGGCAAGCTGACCCTTCCCGGCGCCAATCTGCCGAGCCGAGGGACCATCCTCGCCATCGTCGAGACCGTGCGGGTCGAGACCATCAAGGTCCCACCCAGGGCCTCATCCTGAGGTGCCCGCGCCAGCGGGCCTCGAAGGAGGGCTCCAGGGATCGCGGAGCGAGCTGGACCCCTCCTTCGAGGCCTCCGCTTCGCTCCGTCACCTCAGGATGAGGTGGTCGGGTGGGACCATCGGTGCGAGCAAACAACGTAGAAGCAGGCGGAGGAAACCATGGCCCAGATGTTGGCCGTCGTCGGGGGCGGGGATCTCGGCACCCATGCGGTGCTGGCCGGTGAGGCCCTGCGCCAGGCCGCCGCCCGCCTCGGGCAGGCACTCGACCTCGAACTCAGGGGCAAGGGGGTCGGCGGCAATCCGCTGGCCGAATCCGCCATCGCCCGGGGCGATTCCGTCCTGCTGATCGGAGAGGGCGATCTCGGGGAGGGTCGTTTCGGCACCATGCGCAAGGTCCGGATCGGTATCGAGGAGGTGCTGACCGACGCCGATTCGGTGCTCGGTCGCTTCCTGGCGGGCAGTGACACCGCGCCGGCAGCGCCCGAGGCCGGCGGCAGGATGCGGATCGTCGCCGTCACCTCCTGCCCCACCGGCATCGCCCACACTTTCATGGCGGCCGAAGGCATCCAGGCCGCCGCGCAGGCGCTGGGCCACGAGGTGAGGGTGGAGACGCAAGGTTCGGTGGGCGCCCGCGATGCGCTCACCGCCGCCGAGATCGCGTCGGCCGACATCGTCCTCATCGCCGCCGATACCGGGGTCGACCGCTCCCGCTTTTCCGGCAAGCGGCTCTACGCCACCAACACCAAGGCGGCGATCCGCGACGGGAAAGGGCTGATCGCCACCGCTCTCGCCGAAGCGCAGGTCCAGGGGCAGATTGCCGAGACGGAGGAGAGGCCATCCCGGCCGGCCGCCGCCGAGAGCAGGGCCGGCGCCTACAAGCATCTGATGACCGGCGTCTCCTTCATGTTGCCTTTCGTGGTGGCGGGTGGCCTCCTCATCGCCCTGGCCTTCGCCGTCGGCGGCATCGACGCGATGAAGCCGGACCATGCCGGCAGCCTCGGCTACGCGCTGGGCGAGATCGGCGCCAAGGCGGCCTTCGCCCTCATCGTCCCGGCCCTGGCCGGCTACATCGCCTATTCCATCGCCGACCGGCCCGGCATCGCACCGGGCATGATCGGCGGCATGCTGGCGGCGAACCTCCAGGCCGGGTTCCTCGGCGGCATCGCGGCGGGCTTCATCGCCGGCTACGTCACGCGCTTCCTCAATCGACACATCCGGCTGCACCGGAATCTCGAAGGGTTGAAACCCGTCCTGATCCTGCCGCTGCTCGCCACCACCATTACCGGCCTGATGATGATCTACGTGGTGGGCGTGCCCGTCGCCGCGATTCTGGCCGGCCTCACCGACTGGCTGAAGGGCATGCAGGGGGCGAGCGCCCTCGTCCTCGGCCTGATCCTCGGTGGGATGATGGCCGTCGACATGGGCGGCCCGATCAACAAGGCCGCCTATGCCTCGGCCGCGGCCCTGCTCTCTTCCGGCGTCGACGCGCCCATGGCTGCGGTGATGCTCGGCGGCATGACGCCCCCGCTCGGGATCGCGCTGGCCACCCGGCTGTTCCCGAACCGCTTCTCGCAACCCGAGCGCGAGGCCGGCGGCGCGGCGGCGGTGCTCGGCGCCGCCTTCATCACCGAGGGCGCGATTCCCTTCGCGGCGGCCGACCCCCTGCGGGTGATCCCCTCCATGGTCGCGGGCTCGGCCCTGGCCGGCGCCATCGCGCTCACCGCCGGCGTGACCCTGAAGGTGCCCCATGGCGGCCTGTTCGTGCTGCCGATCCCCAATGCCGTCACCAACCTGCCCTGGGCCGTCATCGCCCTCTTGGCCGGGACGGTCGTCACGGGCCTGATGGTGGGGCTGCTGAAGAAGCGGTCGGCCTGAAAGCCCTCATCGAGACCCTTCCCCACCCCTTTGCGGGGGAGGGGGCGTGCGGAGCAGGCACGAGAGGGGACGACCTTTCCGGACAACGCGCTCCCCTCTCCCGACCCTCGCTCACGCGGAGGGGAGAGGGACACGCATCGGAGCCGGCAGCAGGACCGGACCCGCGACAGCATCGGAATCATCGAGGGGGAACAGGATGAAGGCAGGATCGACGATACTCGCAGCGCTCGCGCTTTGCGCGGCGACGACGTCCGGGGCCCTCGCGCAGATGGCGCCGCGCGGCACGACCGCCGGCCAGCCGGACGGCCAGGACATAACCGGTGCCGAGAGCGCGGCCGGCGCCGCCGATACCCTCGGGCAGAGCGCGACCCCGGCGACCCTGCCGGTCGGTGTGTTCGATATCGGCAATGGACTCGCGTTGAGCGCCAACTACACCGGCCAGGCAGCCGCGAACCCGATCGGCGGCATCCGCCAGGGCTCGGCCTATGCCGGGCAGCTCTTCTTCGGCATCGACGGCGACCTCGACCGCCTCGCCGGGATCGCGGGCGGCTCGTTCCACATCGCGGTCACCAACCGCCACGGGCGCAGCCTCTCCGACGATTCCATCGGCAACAACACGTCGGTCCAGGAGATCTTCGGCGGCGGGCAGACGACGCGGCTCACCCTGCTCAGCTACCAGCAGAAGCTGTTCGACAATCGGCTCGATGTCGAGTTCGGGCGGTTGGTTGCCAACATCGCCTTCCTCAACTCACCGATCTACTGCAATTTTCAATCGAATTCCGCCTGCGGCAACCCGACCTTCGTGTTCAAGACCTCGAACTTCACCTTCTGGCCGGTGGCGAGCTGGGGCGCGCACGCCAAGGCCTGGCTCACCGACAGGGTGTTCGTCCATGGCGGAATCTACGAAGTGAACCCGCTGCACCAGCAGTCGGGCGACAACGGCCTCGATTTCTCCACCAAGGGCGCCACCGGCGCGATCATGCCGTTCGAGCTCGGCTATTCCACCACCTTCGCCAACGATCGCCTGCCGCGCAATTACGGGATCGGCGGCTGGTACGACGCCTCCGACTATGTCGATCCCATGCGCGACGTCACCGGCCGGCCGGCGGTTCTCACCGGATTGCCCCTCGGCACCCGGTTCGGGCGCTCGGGCGTCTATGCCCGGTTCGACCAGATGGTCTGGCGGCCCGACCCCACCGCGCCCCAGGGGCTGACCCTGTTCGGCGTCGCCATGGCCGGCACGTCGGGGCGTCTCAACGAGGATTACTTCCTCGAGATCGGCGCCCTGCAGACCGGCACCTTCGCCGGCCGGCCCTTCGATACGCTGGGCTTCGTCATCAACACGCAGGCGTTCAGCGATCTCGCCCTGCAGAACATCCGGCTGGCCCAGGCCTCGCTGGGCATCGATCGCAAGATCCCGAGCCGGCAGGTGATGATGGAGCTCAATTACGGCATCCAGGTCACGCCCGCGATCCGCCTGACGCCGAACCTGCAATACATCGTCGACCCGGACCAGACCCGGTTTCCCACCTATCGCAAGCCCATTCCGGATGCCTTTGTCGTCGGCGCCAAACTGTCCGTCGACCTCTTCACCCTGGCCGGCTTTGCGAAAGGCCCCGGCTCCGATTGATGCGTCCCCCCGATCGGCTCGCGCCTCGTCGCTGCGCCGTCGAAACGCCAACCGAAGCGGGGAAGGGGGACCTTTGCGTTTACGGTGCTCTCATTTTATGATGCGGCGGAACAGTTGAACTAACCGCGCCGGAGCGTCGTGACCTGATGCCCACGTCCATCGAGGTCGGATTGAGCCGGCCCTGGCATCGCCTTCGCCTGCCGCAGCGCCTCGAAGCTCAATACCATGCCGAGGACGTGCCTCCGCGCGGTCTGTACTTGCAGTCCTGGCTGCTGGTCTTCGTCCTCTTCAACATCATCTCGTTGAAAATCGATTTCGATCTGTTCGGCCGCGATGCGATCGCGGTGCCCGCCGGGTTGACGGTCGGTGTCTTCATTCCCCTCGCGTTGGGGTGGATCGTGGCTTTGCGCGGGCGGCCCTCCCTGCGCCGGCAGGGAGCGGCCGCGACGATCACGGCACTCGCGGACATGGCGATCATCCTCAACAGCGCCAGGATGGTGCCGCAGGAGCACGCCGACACCTACCTCATCCTCGCCGCCATCGTTCCCCTCGTGGTGGGGATGATCTCGCCCCTGTCGTTCCGGTTCAGCCTGTGGTTCTGCGGATCGGCATTTCTGCTGTATGTCGGCTTCGTCTTCGTGTCCGGGTTCGGACCGGATGGGCATACGGGCGTGCCCCTCCTCGTGGCGGCGCTCATCCTGGTGCCGATCAAGCTCGCCTATTCGCGCGAATGGGACCGCAAGAAGAGTTTCCTCCTCGGTCTGCGGGAGAGGGAACAGGCGGACGAACTGGCCCGGGCCTGCGCCCGACTCACGATCCTCTCGGAGACCGACCCTCTCACCGGTGCGGCGAACCGCCGGCTCTTCACCGAGCAGCTGGACGAACATTGGGAGCTTGCCGCGACCCGACACGAATGGTTCGGCGTGCTCCTCGTCGATATCGACCATTTCAAGCGTCTCAACGACACGGCCGGCCACGCCGAGGGCGATGGTTGCCTGGTGAGCGTCGCCGACACCCTGAAACGCGATCTCGCCCGCTGGGGCGGCCTCGTCTGCCGCTACGGCGGCGAGGAATTCGCCGCCTTCGTTCCCCGGGCCACCGCCGAGACGATCGGCGATGTGGGCGAAAGCCTGCGGCTGGCGGTGATGGACCAGGCGATTCCCCATCCCGGCCTGCCGGATGGCGGTGTCGTCACCGTGAGCATCGGGGTCACCGCAGCCCACGGCGCGCTACGGCATGTGGGCATCACCGCACCGCAACTGCTCCGTGCCGCGGACGCGGCGCTCTACGCGGCGAAGACGGCGGGCCGGAACCGGGTGGAATCCCAATCCGTGATCCCGCCGGCGAATTCGAGCCGGGCGACCGAGCACGCGGCCTGACAAGCATGAGTAATGTCAGACCATACCCGGATCGCCTGTCCGCGGCCTGAGCCTTCGCCTCCTCGGGGCCAAAACAGGCTGATCGGCATCCCAGACAACAGCTTCACGATTCGGCCCGAAACGGTCGGTTGATTGGCTGGTTTCTCACCACCACGCATCATTAGCACGCCTCATGAAAATCGGCTTCGCGCGTTCGAGCCAGATCAGGATCATGTGCGGAGCCTAACGACCGGAGCCTTTGTCCGAAGTTGCGGCCAGGGCCTCCCCGGCAATTCGTCTGCTCCGCGACAAAGCGTCCATTAATGGCTTTGCAACCGCATCAATCCCCCTTACAATCAATCACGCAACATTGATCGTCGTGGCATACATCGGGTGGTCGGCGCGCCCGCTTCACTTCCTGAAAACATGTCGCACAGCCGGAGGCTCGCTTGGGCGAAAAATTCTATTCTTTTATTGCTCATGCGAAGGTGGGAGCTGATCTTATTGTTCTAATTCCTGAGGACCAAGATCTTAATAGTGTAGATATTACGAATAATTCTGCAGACAAGACGCTCCTGCTCGGCATCGGTGCACCTCCAGTGGAGGGCGCCGAATGGACACAGCCCCTGGAGCCGGGTGGCGGAACCTATCACCGGATGCATCCGCCCAAGGTCGCGATCTACGCGATGGCCAGGGCCGGTACGTGCCCGGTCCGCGCCGATTATACCAACAGCTCCGGCATCGATGTCCTGAAATATGTCGCAGCAGACGCCTATTTCGCCAAGGCGTCGTACGAGCCTACCACGGCCGAGCGCGAGATCGTCGCCACCTTCTTGAGCGAGATCCGGGTCTCAGGCGCGCTCAGAAACATGAGCATGGGCGCGATCCTCGGCGGCCCTTCCCGAGCCCTGGCCCTGCAGGACATCGTTAGGAATGTGGCATGGCGAGAGGTCTCACGTGGTGGAAACGAGATCGCCTTCACTAAGTACGAAGGCTTTACCGGCAACGGAACAGACCAATACATAAATACTACTTATATTCCAAGCGCGGATACGAATAAATTTACCGCGAATCGCCATGGATTTGGCGTTGTGGTGAACGATGCGACAGACGGCGCAAACGCATCCGTCATGGGCAGCTATACGACCGGCCTCGCGCCGAACCGGGAATCCTTCACCGCCGCCGGCGCTCGCTCGGGTAAGACAACGAACGACGTTCTCTTCAGCGGGACTACATCTACCGAGGATCAAGGCGGACTTTTCGCGGTGAACCGTATCGGCGCGGCCACATATCGCTTTGCCCACCGTCGTCGGTTTCAGGATGTCCCCACAGCATCGGTTACGCTGGGCGGCAACAATTACGAGATGCTCGTTTTGGCTCAGACCACACCGAGCGGCAAGGCCGTCGGGTTCTCGAACCTCACCCCGTTCTTTGTCTGGGCAGGAGCTCCGATGACGGATGGGCAAACGCTTTCGATCGAAGCCGCCGCGTCAAAGATGCGCGCCGCATTCGCCGTACTTCAGGCGGGTGCGTAACGATGGCGATCATCAACACCAATATCTTCTGCTATGGGGCCACTCAGGCCGGGATGGCCTTCGCGGCCTATGCTGTCGAGACCGGCGCGCGTTGCCTGATCGGCGAATGGACCCGCCATATCGGCGGTACTAGTGCCGGTGGTCTTGGCATCGGTGATTGGTCGACCGCCCGTTGGGGGAAGACGAAGCAGGTCAATGTGAAGATCGGCGAGAACCTCGGTTTCACCGACGGCCGTGAGATGAAGAATGTCAGCGCCAACCAGATGCGCGCGTCGATGGACGCCGTATATCTGGCAAACCAGCTGATCGAGATACGCACAAATATGCGGCTTAAGAAGGTGTACAAGCATCCCGGAACTGCGCGGATTAGCATGGTGGAGCTGGAAAGCGGCGATCTCATTGTCGCCGATTACTTCCATGATGCGTCGTACGAATACGATCTCGCCCGCCTTGCCGGAGTTCGACTGCGCTCCGGTCGCGAAGGGCAAGCGCAGTTCAACGCTCCGGTGGAATATGAAGATCGTGATGGCAAAATGTCGACGCCAGGTTGGAACCCGCTACGTCACAAAAACGAAAACCATACTCTAATTGATACCCGCGGCGACAGGTTTTGGTTCGCCACGCAGGCGCCTCAGCGTGGCCTCAACAATGGCGATGCTACCGCGGCCAATCAAGCCAATGGTTGGCGCTTTGAGCTTCTACTGAGGGCCAAGGGCGAACCGGGGGGGCTTCCATGGGTAAAGCCTTCGGATTGGACCCAAGCGGACGACCGGCGCATCCTCGACCTCATCTACAGGTCGCAGTCGCCTAACAATCCATCGAGCACGGGGGCAGGAGGAAATCTATTCCCGTTTGGAGGATCCGCAAGGGCCATTGATACAACTGTTGCGCATCAATCCGGTCGCTATGGGACCAACGGCTGCGATTTGCCGGGCGCGTTCACCAACGGCTGGTGCGATGCGAGTTACGGGGAACGAGTGCGCATCGCGGAGCGGGCCGCATGGATCACCATGGGTTCACATTGGGTGACCGCGAACCATCCGGACGTCGCGAAAAGGCGCCGCGAGTCGATACAGAGATTGCGCCTCCCAGAAGACACGTTCCAGGAGATCTACACGCTGTTCCCAGGATGGCCGCCGCAATTCTACATACGGGACGGCGGCGGGATCTGGGGACAGTTCATGATGACAGCCGAACACCTGAGGAAAAATCCCGCGACACGTCGCCCCTGGAATTTTGAAGATAGCGTGACCACCGGTGGATACCACGCCGATATTCACACGCCCTACTACTACAACACCCCCGACGGTTACGCGCGCAAGGAAGGGTCGATCGGCTACAGGGAACGCCCGAACTATGGGGTACCGCTTCGTTGTTTCCTGCCGCATCCGGGACAATGCTCCAACCTGACCGTCTCCTGGGGAGCGAGCGGGGATGCCATCTGGCGCTCGTCATGGCGGATGGAGCAGACCGTGGCCTGCGGGGCTCAATCCTGCGGCATGCTCACGGCGCTCGCTTTCAACAACGGCAGTCTGTCCGATCGGGCCCTCGCCGATGTTCCCTTTCCTGAATTGAAGGCGCGGCTCGCTGCCGAGAACGCCGTCACCACCGTCTGACTGGGGAACTCTTCATGCCCGTCTTCAATCCTCGCAGAGCAGTCGGCGTAAGCTCCGGCCCCGACATGAGCCAGGCTGGAAACGGCATCGTGGTCTATCATAACGGGCAGTGGACGACCTGCGAGTTGCAAGCGCTGCCCCCGCTTTTCATGACCTCCGGAAACGGTCTTTCCGGTAATCCCCGTATCGGGAATGAGCCGTGGCTGGGGCGCACGAACGACATCGATCTGACCGTGGCGGGCGATCACGCCATCAACGGTAATGCGTTCGTCTTCATTCCCCATCGCGTGGTGATCACCATGGCGCATGGCATCCCGGGCCGTGTCATCAGCGGAGGCCTTTACACCAAGTGGGGCAGGCAGGGAGATCGGGTCTATGATCTGCCGAACGCGGAATGGGCGAAGCTCACGGACGATATCCAGATCATCGAATGCGTGCTGAATCATGAGCAACGCTCGTTCGATTATCTTTACCTCTTCCTAGATGCTCCCAACGAGACGCCACTCAAGGTTTCAGCCTGGGTGTTCGGCGACAATCTAGAACCCACCGATATCCGCGGGCGGCCGACCTGATCGCCGATCGTTGGCATCACCGCGTAATTGGGGGGAAGATCGCCACCGATGGGTGCCTCAAAACCTCATCGGCGCCCTACGCACCTTCTCGGCCACCAGGGCCTCGGGCCAATAACCGGCCCACTCGATCATCCCGATGATGAAGGCGAAAGCGATGACCGACAATGCGATCATGGCTTCCGTCCGCGTCCAGCGGCGGCGCGTCCACCGGCTGAGGAGGAGCGTCAGTCTCAGCAGTTGATCCATAGGTCTCCCTGGGAGCCCCGATGCGGCCGGTCTTGAGCCTTGAATTGAACCACGCCCGAGGCACTAAAATGTGCGAATCAGGAACCTGCTGAGCGCTGTCGTCGCTCGGCCGGTGACCGGGTGCAAACCGGTGGAATTCCGTTAATGGCGCCAGCGCCTCCGATCCCCTTTAATGCCCGTCCCAATGCCTCGGCGTGTCCGGCTGGTGCCGTAGCCGGTCATTCGACGGGCACCACCTTCAGCTGCAGGAATTGAACGTTCCGGAAGTCCGCTGGCATGACTGCGATCTCGTCGTGCTTTCCGCCGCCCTTGGGACGGCAGAACAGGATGCCTCCCAACATTCTGACTTTGAAGAAACTCCCTTTCTTCAAAGTCAATTTTCCGCCGCGTGGATTGATGGCCTCGATATCGCCGACAATGAGGACATCGTCCTGCGGCCTGAGATCCGCGTTGAACAACTCCGGATCGACGCCATCTTTCCAGTCTTCCATGACGATTACGATGCTCTCCGACCGAGGGGCGAGACAGGCTCGACGGAGCAATTTATCATGCTGCGACCCACTTGGTCGCCTACTCCTGAAGCCCTTCGGCCCGTCCATGGCCTGCGATGCCGGCTTCAACGGAAGGCTCAGCCTGTAAGGACAAGGATGGACTGAACTTTCGGTGCCGAACCGCTCGAGCACTCGCTCAAATTCATCACGGACAAACCGGCAACTCGAAAGGATGCTGGTGCCGCAAGAGGGATTCGAACCCCCGACCCCCTCATTACGAATGAGGTGCTCTACCAGCTGAGCTATTGCGGCGAGATCCGTGGTGTGACGCTTCATGGCGCGTCGGATCGTTGCGGGGTCATAGCCGTCCGATCGGCCGATGGCAAGGCGCTCGGCGACGTCTTCCTGATGCAACTGTGCCACGGAGGCCGGCTCCCGGTCCCGCGACCGTCCGTGCCGCCTTGACGTGGGGCGGTGCGGCTTCGAAGGCTCGCGGCGTCTGTCAGGAACCGCCATGTCCCTCATCGCCCGCCTGCGTGCCTATGCCGCCGACGCGTTCGGCCTCTCCGCGAGCCCGGAGGAGGCGGAGGCCGTCGACGAGCGTCTGGCGGCCATCGCCCTTCTCGTCCATGTGGCGCGGGTGGATGGCGTCCTCGACGGGGCCGAGTCGGAGCGGCTGTGCCGCCTCGTGGAAGGGCGCTACGCCGGCAACCGCGAGCAGGCCGAGGCGCTCATCGCCCGGGCGGCCAGCGTCGATTCGCAGACCCGCGACATGGCGCTGCTGGTCGAAATGATGGGCCATGAATTCGGCGAGTCCGAGCGGGCGCGGCTGCTGTCGATGGCCTGGTCCGTGGCCGGCGCCGATGGCACCGTTCATGAATTCGAGGAAGCGCTGGTCTGGCGGCTCGGGCGCCTGCTGCGGTTCGACGACACGGCGATCCGCCTCGCGCGCGCCGGCGCCGAGACCGAAGCGGTATCGTAGGGCGGCCTTGCAGGCGCGATCTCCGGGATCGGCGGGCCACATCGGGCGTGGCGGGAGGATCGTGGCGCGATGATCGTCAGTTTGACGCTGATCCTCCTGGCTCAGCTCGTCGGTGAAGCGCTGGCACGGGGAGCGGCCCTTCCGGTGCCCGGCCCCGTCATCGGGATGGCGCTCCTCCTTCTCTTCATGGTGGTCCGGGACCGTTGGCGCGGCCAGGCCGCCCGCATCCTCGCCGCGCCCCTCGTGGACGGCACCCTGGAGCGCTCGGGAAAAGGGCTGCTCGCCCATCTCTCGCTGATGTTCATCCCGGCCGGCGCCGGGATCGTCGGCCGGCTCGACGTGCTCGAAGCCCATGGCCTGGCCCTCGCCTGCGTGGTCGTCGTCTCGACGCTGGCGACCCTGACGGCGACGGCGCTCACCTTCGTGGCCGTCAAGCGCTGGGTCGCACCGGGGGAGCGGCCATGACCGGCGATTTCGCCCTCTGGGTCTATCTCTCGCGCACGCCGCTGCTGTGGCTGACCGTCACGCTCATGGTCTACGCCGTGGCCGACCGCGTCGCCACGGCGACGAACCGGCATCCCCTCGCCAATCCCGTGGTGGTCGCCATCATCCTGATGGCCTGCGTGCTGAAGCTGACGGGGACGCCCTATCCCACCTATTTCGAGGGCGCGCAGTTCGTCCACTTCCTGCTGGGGCCGGCGACCGTGGCCCTGGCGATCCCGCTCTACGAATACCGCGCGACGGTGCTTCGCTCGCTGGCGCCGATGCTGGCGGCCCTCCTCGTCGGCTCGGTGGTGGCGCTGATCTCGGCGACGACTCTCGGAACCGCCTTCGGTATCCCGCACGACGTCATCGTCGCCTCGGTGCCGAAATCGGTGACGACCGGCGTGGCCATGGGCATCGCCCAGAATCTCGGCGGCGATCCGACCCTGGCGGCGGTGCTGGTGATGCTGACCGGCATGACCGGCGGCATCCTGGTCACCCCGCTCATGAACCTGCTCCGCATCGAGGACATGCGCGCGCGGGGCTTCGCGGCGGGTCTGGCCGCCCATGGCGTCGGCACGGCGAGGGCGTTCCAGGTGAACGAGGTGGCCGGCGCCTTCGCCGGCATAGCGCTTAGCCTCAACGCCCTCATCACCGCGATCCTGGCGCCGCTCGCGGTGACGTTCCTGCGCTGAGGCTGCCCCCTACTTCGCGCCCGCGGCTCCGGAAAGTTCCGTCGGCGTGAAGCGCCCATCCTGGCCCGGCTTCATGTCGATGCGCGTGTCGTGGAGGGCATGCAGGGTCGAGCGATGGCCGATGGAGACGATCGTCGTCCCCGGCAGGCGCTCGCGCAGCATCCGGTAGATGCCGGCCTCGCTCGGCTCGTCGAGGGCGGCGGTGGATTCGTCGAGGAAGAGCCAAGCGGGCTTTGCCAGCACGGCGCGGGCGATGGCCAGGCGCTGCTGTTCGCCACCGGAGAGGCGCTGATCCCAGGCATCGACCTCGTCGAGACGGTCGGCGAGCTGCGGCAGCTGCGCGGCGATCAGCGCCTCGCGGATCGCCTCGTCGGAGAACTGGTCGGTGGTGCTGGGATAGACCACGGCACCGCGCAGGGTCCCGAGCGGGATATAGGGCCGCTGCGGCAGAACCAGCGCGGATTGTCCTTCCGGCACGTCGACCCGGCCCTTCCCGAACGGCCAGATGCCGGCGATCGCGCGGAACAGGGTCGACTTGCCGGAGCCGGACGGCCCGGTGAGCAGCGTCGCCGCCCCCTTGCCGAGGGTGAACGAGCCGGCGGTGACGATCTCGCGGCCGTCGGGCAGGGCGAGGGTCAGGCCGGAGGCGGTGACGTTCGGGCCGGTCCCATTGCCCTGGACGAGGCCGTATCCGGCACCGGACAGGGCTTCCGCCTTGCTGATCGCCCGGTTGAAGGAGGCCAACCGGTTCGTGTTGGCTTTGTAGGACGCGATCGTGATGTAGGCGTTGATGAAGAACGACAGCGATTCCTGCACGCTTCCGAAGGCGCTCGATGTCTGCTGGAGGCCCCCCAGGGTGATCTTCTTGGCAAAGAAGGAGGGCGCGGCGAGCACCAGCGGGAAGATCGCGCTGGCCTGCCGATAGCTGAACGTCAGGGCGATGAGCTTGATCCGCCGATAGATGATATCGACGTAGTTCTCGATGATCGAATGGAAGAACGTCCTCAGCCGTACCGTCTCCGCGCGCTCGCCGCGGAGGAGGGCGATCTGCTCGCTGTAGATGCGGTTCCGGGCCAGCGAGAACCGGAAGTCCGCCTCGACCTTCTCTTGGCGGAAGTCGAGCCCGATCAGCGGCTTGCCAACGATGTGCGTGAGCCAGGTGCCAACGACGGCATAGGCGACGACCATCCAGACCAGGAAGCCGGGGATGACCGTGTTCTCGGTGAAGGGCAGGATGAAGTCCCGCGACAGCGTCCACAAGATGACGAGGAACGAGACGAGCTGCGCCGCCTGGGACAGGAGCCGGATCGAAAGGCTCGCCGTCTGTTGAATGAACAGATTGACGTCGCTTTGAATGCGCTGATCCGGGTTATCGGCTTCCTCGCCGGTGAACGGAATCCGATAATGGGTGCTGTCGTTCAACCAGCGCTGATAAAAGCTCCGCGTCAGCCATGTCCTCCAACGGATATGCAATGAGGAATCGACGTAGAGGTCGAACATCCCGAGAGCGACGTTGATGACCGCGAGCGGTATGAAGATCCAGACGACCTGATACCAGAATACCTCAGCGTTGTATTCCTGGAGCGCGTTGTACATGTCGCGATAGTAGAAATTGAATCTCAGCGTCAATGCTACATCGAGGAAGCTGACGAAGATCGATAAAGCCACGAGCCGCTGTCCGATCCGCCCCTCGGTATTCCCGAACCAGCGGAACATCTTGATCTCTTGTGTCGGCTCGTCCCGGTTCATGAAGAACGGGTCGGTGATCTGCGTGATCGCTCGAATGGGCTTGAGATAAGAGACGAGCATGACGATGAGTGCGAACACGACGGCTGCCGTCGCCGCGAAGGCCGGTGGCAGAAGCGCCGCGACCGTTGCCGGCAGGAGGTTGGCGGTCGCCAGCGCCTTCGAGCCGGCCAACAGAACGTACCCGGCCGCGTAGACCGAAATGAACACCTTCAGATAGGCGGAGATGTTGCGCGAGGCGATGAGGATCGCCGCCATGGCGAAGCCCGCCAGTGAAACGTAGAGCGGCGGCGACAGCTCACCGGGCAAAAGGAGCAGCAGGAGTGCGAAGAGCGCCGTAATGGCGGCCTGCAGGCCGAGGCCTGTCCTGAGTACGGCCACGCGCGTCTCCTCAAGTGGATGATTCAAATAGGCGACGACGACTTCGCCCGCCGGATCGGGACCGGACCGTGACGGCGGCAGTGACGGCCGGTCGTGGCGAGATCGTGGCGGGGGAAGGCGCCGCCGGATGCGCCAGATCGGATCAGGGCCAATCCCAATCGCCGTAATCCGGTTCGCGACATCGGTAGCCGACCGGGCATTCCAGATTGTCGCGGGTGGGCACGAAGCGGAGTTCGGCGATCTCCGTCATCCCGCACTGGCTCCGGTCGCTGACGAAGCGCTCGGTCCGGCCCGGTGGCTCAATCCTGCTTGGCTTCTCCGGCTTGCCCGCCGGCCACGACAGGACCGCCGATCCGTCCCGCTTCACGAGCGCCATCGCATCCGCGCAGGCCATCCGCATGGTGGAGGGGGGTGCTTGAGCACCGGCCGGGACTGCGATGGTGACGCAGACGGCGAAGGCGAAGCGTCTCATCACGATGGCACAAATAACTGACTTGTTTCTCACAAGCTTGAGCATGGCAGTTTTGGTGAGGGACGGGAAGGGCTTGCCGTTTGCTCGCCCTATTCGCGGAGTCTATCCCCCGCTATCGATGGCGCCGGGACAGAATAGCCACAGGCCTGTCCTGACCAAAGCCGGCTTCATGAGTGCATAAGGGTCCGGTTGTCGAAGGGGGGCGGAGGCTGTTCAAGTCGCCGAACGGTGAAGCGGCCGCCGCTGCGAGATCGGTTCCGCCCCAGGGGGAGCCTTACGGGAGACGACGATGACCGCGGGCGTCGAAGAGAGGGATGCGAGGGGGAGCGACGAGGGAGCGCCGTCGCCGGCCGTAGCGAACGGCTCCGTCAGGTCGAGCCGCGCCCTGGTGCTTCCCGTCTCGCTCGCCATGGGCTGGGGCGTGCTCCTCGGCTACAGTACCGTTCTGCTGACCGACGACCCGCCGGCGCGTCCGGAGATCGACACGATCCAGACGGCCTTCAACGAACCCGGTCCGTTCGAGGATCGGGCGGGTGGGGCGCGCTCGCCCCGTGGCAGCGCTCCCTGGTCCGATGTGGGTGTCGGGTCCGGTCCGTCGGGCCGGGATGCCGTGGTCGCCCCAACGGTCCAGCCCGGCATCCGGTCCGCCGCCTTGCGGCAGGATCCCGAAGTGGCACTCCGTGCCGACGTGGTCACGGCCGCGTCGCCCCCGGTCGAGCCGGCAGCCTATGTCGGTCTTTGGGGACCCAACGAATCCGCGTGCGGCCGCGGCGCGCGGCGGCGGGGATACATTCCGGCGCGGATCACCGAAAGCGGGGCTCGGGCCGGCAACACGGTGTGCACCTTCCGCGACGGGCGGCGCATCGGCGCGAGCTGGAGCGTGTCGGCCTCCTGCAGCGATGGCGGCCGGCGCTGGTCGTCCCAGGTGAAGCTTCTGGTCGACGGCAACCGCCTGACATGGTCGAGCGCCAAGGGCGACGCCTCCTACGTCCGGTGCCGGCGCCGCGCGGGATAGGCGCGGGCGGGATCGTGGATAAAACATCTCCGCCGCACGAGCATGGAGCGCTGCCCGCCCCCGATTGGGGCTGATTGATCTGCGGATCCGCTCAACAGGTGTCCCCTCTACCCAAGAGGGTTCGAGATGAGGCGCGACGGACTCCGTCTTCTGGAAGGCGACGGCATTCGCATATGTCGTGGGATGCGCGGCCCTCCTACCCCTTGTGGGGAGGAGTTGGAGGTGGGGGTGGTCGGGCGACCCTCCTGTTGCTGCGGAGGCTGGCGGAGCCACCCCCACTCCTAACCTCTCCCCACAAGGGGGAGAGGGACGCGGTCTGCTTCGACAACGTAGCTGTATGAAAATCCAGTAGCCCGATCGCGGACACTCGACATGTCCCGCCCACAACGAAAAAAGGGCCGTCTTGCGACGACCCTTTCCGCCCTCGCGGCCAAAACCGCGAGAGCATCCGTTCCGATGGAGAGCGTGGACTTCTTAGAAGTCCATGCCGCCCATGCCGCCGCCGCCCGGCATCTGGGGAGCGCCGCCGTCCTTCTTGGGAGCATCGGCGATCATGGCCTCGGTGGTGACGAGGAGGCCGGCGATGGAGGAAGCGTCCTGCAGAGCGGTGCGCACGACCTTGGCCGGGTCGACGATGCCGGCCTGGATCATGTCGACATACTCTTCGGTCTGGGCGTTGAAGCCGTAGGTGATCGAAGAGGTGTTGTCGGTGATCTTGCCGACCACGATCGAGCCTTCGACGCCCGAGTTGGCGGCGATCTGGCGGATCGGGGCCTCGAGGGCCTTCAGCACGATCTTGATGCCGGCCTGGACGTCCGGATTGTCGCTCTGGAGAGCGCGGACGGCTTCACGGGCACGCAGGAGAGCGGTGCCGCCGCCGGGAACGATACCCTCTTCCACCGCAGCGCGGGTGGCGTTGAGCGCGTCGTCGACGCGGTCCTTCTTCTCCTTGACCTCGACCTCGGTCGCGCCGCCGACGCGGATGACCGCGACGCCGCCGGCGAGCTTGGCCAGGCGCTCCTGGAGCTTCTCACGGTCGTAGTCCGAGGTGGTTTCCTCGATCTGAGCCTTGATCTGGCCGACGCGGGCTTCGATGTCCGCCTTCTCGCCGAGACCGTCGATGATCGTGGTGGTCTCCTTCTCGATGCGGATGCGCTTGGCGCGGCCGAGCATCGGGAGGGTGACGTTCTCGAGCTTGATGCCGAGGTCCTCGGCGATCATCTGACCCTGGGTCAGGATCGCGATGTCCTCGAGCATGGCCTTGCGGCGATCGCCGAAGCCCGGAGCCTTGACGGCAGCGACCTTGAGGCCACCGCGCAGCTTGTTCACGACGAGCGTGGCGAGAGCCTCACCCTCGATGTCCTCGGCGATGATGACGAGCGGCTTGCCGGTCTGCACCACGGCCTCGAGAACCGGCAGCATCGCCTGGAGCGACGAGAGCTTCTTCTCGTGGATGAGGATGTAGGGGTCCTCGAGCTCGGCGACCATCTTCTCCGCGTTCGTGATGAAGTACGGGGAGAGGTAGCCGCGGTCGAACTGCATGCCCTCGACGACGTCGAGCTCGGTCTCGGCGGTCTTGGCTTCCTCGACGGTGATGACACCCTCGTTGCCGACCTTCTGCATGGCGTGGGCGATCATCTCGCCGATTTCCTTGTCGCCATTGGCCGAGATGGTGCCGACCTGGGCGACTTCCTCGGACGAGGCGACCTTCTTGGCGCGGCTCGTGATGTCCTTCACGGCGGCGGTGGTGGCGAGGTCGATGCCGCGCTTCAGGTCCATCGGGTTCATGCCGGCGGCGACGTACTTGGCGCCTTCACGGACGATGGCCTGGGCCAGGACGGTGGCGGTGGTGGTGCCGTCGCCAGCGATGTCGTTAGTCTTCGAGGCCACTTCGCGCACCATCTGGGCGCCCATGTTCTCGAACTTGTCGGAGAGCTCGATCTCCTTGGCGACGGTGACGCCGTCCTTGGTGATGCGGGGAGCGCCGAAGCTCTTCTCGATGACGACGTTGCGACCCTTGGGGCCGAGCGTGACCTTCACTGCATCGGCGAGAATGTCGACGCCGCGGAGCATCTTCTCGCGGGCATCTGAGCCGAAGCGTACTTCTTTCGCTGCCATTTACAGTTCCTCATCTAGTTGGGAGCCTTGAGGCGCTCACCGAAGGGCGCGCTCGAAAGGCCCGGATGGAAGAAGGAAGAGGGCCGGGTCGCTTTAGGCGACGACGCCCATAATGTCGGATTCCTTCATGATCAGGAGGTCCTGACCGTCGATCTTGACTTCGGTGCCGGACCACTTGCCGAACAGGACGCGGTCACCGGCCTTGACGTCGAGCGGGTTCACCCGGCCGGCCTCGTCACGGGCGCCAGGGCCGACGGCGACGATCTCGCCCTCTTGCGGCTTCTCCTTGGCGGTATCGGGGATGATGATGCCCCCCTTGGTCTTCTCTTCGCCTTCGATACGGCGGACGACGACACGGTCGTGCAGCGGACGGAACTTCATGAGCTGCCCTCTTGCTTCAAATTCATGGATGGCGTTGATGCGGCCGAAGGGCTCGCCCAACCCAGGCTGTTAGCACTCCCGAGCGAAGAGTGCCAAAGCAAGGGCGGAGGTAGGCTCAAGCCCCTTGCGAGTCAAGACGCGGACGACGCGTCATGCCGCGTTTGCGCAGCATGTTCTGCTCTCCGGTCGCTGACAGACGGATGACAATCACCCCATGATCAGTCTTCAGGGACCGCAGGGCGCGGTCGAGCATTCCGGCGCAGCCAATGGCGGCGGCGTGCCGAGCCACGCGATCTGGATCGATCTGAACGATCCGAGCACCGAGGAAGCGGAGCATATCGAGGCCGCCACAGGCTTGCGCGTCCCCTCGCGAAAAGCCCTGAGCGAGGTCGAGAATTCCAGCCGGCTGCGGCGGCTCAAGAACGGGCTCTCGCTCTCCACCCCGATGATCACCTTCGACAAGGTGGATTCGCAGCTGACCCCGCTCGGCTTCGTCCTGACCCGGGACCGGCTCATCACGGTCAGGTTCAACGAGCTGCGCGCCTTCGAGGAGGTCAAGAAGCGCATCGGCGACGGCGACGGCGATTGCCAGACCGGCACCGAGATCTTCCTCCTCTTGGTGGAGGAGCTGGTGGACAGCCTCGCCGACGCCCTGGAGGAGATGGGCGCCGATCTCGACGCGCTCTCCACCCGGATCTTCGATTTCGACGTGAGGGCAGGGGGTGTCGCCGGCGATTCCGGCAAGACCCCGCGCCGCCGCGATCTCGCGCTGCGCCGCATCCTCCGCAGCGTCGGCCGGCGGGGCAAGGCGCTCGGCAAGATCCGCTCGAGCCTGCTCGGTCTCGAGCGCATCCTCCCGTTCGTCGCCGGTGAGTGCGAGCACCTCCTCGGCGCCACGGAGATGCCACGCTTCGAGACCCTGCGCCGGGACATCGCCTCCCTCGACGAGTTCGAGATCCGGCTTTCGGAGAACGTGCAGTTTCTCCTCGACGCCACCCTCGGCCTCATCAACATCGAGCAGAACAACACCTTCCGCGTGCTCACCGTGGTCTCGGTGGTGGGCGTTCCGCCGACCCTCATCGCCTCCATGTACGGCATGAACTTCAAGCACATGCCGGAACTCGACTGGGTCTATGGCTATCCCTATGGTCTGTCGCTGATCGTCATCAGCGCGATCATCCCCGTCGTGTTCTTCAAGCTGCGCGGCTGGTTCTGACGCGGGGGCGGCCCGGCCGGCTCGGGATTTAGGGAATTCTTTTCGGGCCGGCGCGCAAGGATCGGGAGCAGAGCCGGGCCTCCGGCGACCAGAGTCGACCGCATGGCCGTGATCGCCGCCTTCATCCTGAATGCCGGGCTCAATTTCTGCCTCGGCCTGCTCCTCGCCAAGCTGATGGGGCCGGCGGATTTCGGCCTGTTCGGCCTCGCGACCACGGGCGCCGTGGTCCTCAACACCCTCGTCTTCGAATGGCTTCGGCTCTCGGCCACCCGGTTCTATTCCAACCGCGTCCGGCAGGAGGAACCCTGGATCCGTCATGGGCTCGACCGCGCCTACGCCGTCCTCGCCCTCGTCCTGCTGGTCGCCTCCGCCCTGTGCGCGGTGGTCGGCGCGACGGTGGAGATGGATGTGCAGGGGCGCTTCGCCATCGCGGCGGGGGCGGGGCTGGCCGCCTTCGGCATCGGCCTGTTCGATTATCACGCGGCCCTGACGCGGGCACGCTTCGACGGCGGCCTCTACCTGAAGCTGACCATCGTCAAGAACGGCCTCGCCTTCCTGCTCATGGCGGGGGCGGCCTGGCTGTTTCCCCAGCCGGTCTGGGTGCTCGTCGCCTGCGGGCTCAGCCAGTTCCTGCCCGTCCTCGTGCTGCGCAGGCCCCTGCTCGATCCGAAGGTGCCCATCGTCCGCGTGCGCATGGGCGAGACCTGGCGGCTGTTTCGCGCCTACGGGCTGCCGCTCATCGCCGCGAACGCGATCTACCAGATCACGCCGTTCCTCAACCGCAGCGCCATCGCCATGTGGTTCGGACTGGCGGAGGCCGGCTATTTCGCCCTGGCCGCCGATGTCGCCACCCGCAGCCTGAGCATGATCGGCACGGCCCTCGACCTCATCCTGTTCCAGCTCGCCGTGCGGGTGGACGAGCACGAGGGCCACGTGGCGGCCGAGGCCCAGATCGGCCGCAACGCGGGCATCGTGGTGGCCCTGATGGTGCCCTGCGCCGGCGGGCTCTGGGCCGTGCTTCCGGCGATCCAGGGGCTCATCGTGCCGGAGGCGTATCGCGGGCCCTTCGCCCTCTACGCACTGATCCTCATTCCCGGCCTGCTCTGCGGCACGCTGCTCAATTTCGGCCTCAACCCGATCTTCCAGATCCGCCGCAAGACGGTGCCGGTCATCGCCGCCGCCATCGTCGGCCTCGCCGTGAACGCCGTCTGCCTGATCGTCCTGCCCACGCATTTCGGGGCGCCCGGCATCGCCATGGCGCAGAGCGCCGGCCTCGTCGCCTCGACCCTGTGGCTGGCGGTCCGCGCTCTTGCCGGACCGCAGCGCCTGCGCATCGACTGGTGGGACGTCTTTGCCGCCTGCACCGCCACCCTGGCGATGATGGCCTGCCTCGCGCCGTTCCGGCACATGGACCCGGCCATGGCCCTCGCCATCTCCCTGCCCCTCGGCGTGCTGGTCTACGTCCTGCTCGTGGCGCTGTTCGACATCGCCGGCCTGCGCAGCCTCGCCGCCGCGTATCTGCGGCAGCGCACCGTCACCCCGACCGCCTGAGACAGGAGCGCCGCTTGAAAGGGGGGCACCGCTTCCCGCATATGGTTCGGCAAAGGATGCCGGCGAGCATCACAACGGGCGGGAAACGATGCGGACATACGAGCCTCAGGACGAAGGCGAGGCGCAAGCCATCGTCGCCGATGCGGCCGGCCGCGCCGAGCCGATGCGCCTCGTTGGCGGGGGCACCAAGGCCGCCATCGGCCGCCCTGCGCAGGACGAATCGACCCTCTCCTCCCTGAAACTCTCCGGCGTCACCCTCTACGAACCGGCCGAGATGGTGGTCGCCGCCCGCGCCGGCACTCCCCTCGCGCAGGTGCAGGCCCTGCTGGCGGAACGCGGCCAGATGCTGCCCTTCGAGCCGATGGACCACCGCATCCTGATGGGCTCGGGCGGCGAGCCCACCTTCGGCGCGGTGGCGGCCACCAACAATGCCGGACCGCGCCGGATCAATGCGGGCGCGGCCCGCGACAGCCTGATCGGCGTCCGCTTCGTCAACGGGCGCGGCGAGGCCATCAAGTCCGGCGGGCGGGTGATGAAGAACGTCACCGGCCTCGACCTCGTCAAGCTCATGGCCGGCTCGTGGGGCACCCTCGGCCTCCTCACCGAGGTGACCTTCAAGGTGCTGCCGGTGCAGGAACGGACGGCAACCCTGGCCTTTTCCGGCCTGGACGACGCCACGGCGGTGGCGGCCCTCAGCGCTGCCCTCGGATCGCCGTTCGAACTCACCGGCGCCGCTCACCTGCCGAGCGGCCTCGACGGGCCGAGCCCACGCACCCTGATGCGCCTGGAGGGCTTTTCGGACTCCCTCGATTATCGCCTCGGCGAGTTGCGCAAGCTCCTGCGGCGCTTCGGCGAGCCGGAGATCATCGAGGACGGGATCGGCGCCGTCCTGTGGGCTGCCATCCGCGACGTGATCCCGCTGACGGAACCGCGCGCGGCCGCCGTATGGCGGATTTCCACCACGCCGACCAAAGGACCCGCCGTCACCGCCGCCATCGCGGCGCGGCGCCAGGCGCGCTGGTTCTACGATTGGGGCGGCGGCCTCGTCTGGCTCGCCACCTCTTCCGAGGGCGATGCCGGCGCCGAGACCATCCGCGACGTCCTGCGCTCCACCGGAGGCCACGCCACCCTGGTGCGGGCGCCGGACGCGGTCCGCGCGGCCACCGCCGTCTTCGAGCCCCTGTCCGATCCCCTGCTGCGGATGACGGCCGGGATCAAGGCGGCCCATGATCCGAAGGGGGTGTTCAACCCCGGCCGGATGTATGCGGGCATCTGACCGGTGCGCGGCGAGCGCTCGTGGGGAGCGCGTCCGCCGGTCTGTGCCATCCGCGCCGTCGGGGTGCGGCAGGCTGCCGCTTAGAGCCGTTCCAAGCCTCGGCTTCCGCCCGAATTCCTTCTAAGCTGCGGGAAACAGCGCCGTGCGGTGGAAAATCGCCGGGCGGGCTGACGTATCGGGACCCCGAGGAAACGCCGTGCAGACCAATTTCAGCCTGACGCAGCTTGCCGAGCCGGCGATGGCGGCGTCCGAGAAGATCCTGCGGACCTGCGTGCATTGCGGGTTCTGCACCGCCACCTGCCCGACCTATCTCCTCCTCGGCGACGAACTCGATTCCCCGCGCGGTCGCATCTACCTCATCAAGGACATGCTGGAGGGCGGCAAGCCGGCGACGCCCGAGGTGGTCAAGCATGTCGACCGCTGCCTGTCCTGCCTGTCCTGCATGACGACCTGTCCGTCCGGCGTGCATTACATGCACCTCGTGGATCACGCCCGCACGCATATCGAGGAGACCTATCGCCGGCCGTTGAGCGACAGGCTCCTGCGCAGCGTGCTCGCCTTCGTGCTGCCGTATCCGAACCGCTTCCGCCTGGCGCTCCTGGCCGCCAAGATCGGCTCGCCGTTCCGGCCCCTCGTCGCGCAGTTGCCCCGTGTCGGCAACCGTCTCGCGGCGATGCTCGACCTCGCCCCCGCGCTCCTGCCCAACCGCACCGTCAACGACCGGCCCGGCACCTTCCCCGCCGACAACCGCGCGCGGGAAGCCAGCGCCCTGCTCCAGGGCGAGGCCGCGCCCGCCCGCGCCGGACGGGTCGCCCTCCTGCGCGGCTGCGCCCAGAGCGTGTTGCGGCCGGATTTCAACGAGGCGGCGGTCCGGCTTCTCACCCGCCACGGCGTCGAGGTGGTCCAGGCGAAGGGGGAGGGGTGCTGCGGCGCGCTCACCCACCATATGGGCAAGTCCGAGACCTCCCACGCCCAGGCCAAGCGCACCATCGATGCCTGGATCGCCGAGATGGACGGCGACGGCCTCGACGCGATCATCGTCACGGCCTCGGGCTGCGGCACGACGATCAAGGATTACGGCTTCATGTTCCGCGACGACCCGGCCTATGCGGACAAGGCGGCGCGGGTCTCGGCCCTCGCCAAGGACGTCACCGAATACGTCGCCAGCCTCGGCCTGATGCCGCCCCTGTTCGAGAGCGACCTCGTGGTCGCCTACCATTCCGCCTGCTCGATGCAGCACGGCCAGGGCATCCGCACCGAGCCGAAGAACCTGCTCAAGAAGGCCGGCTTCACCGTGAAGGACGTGCCCGAGGGCCATATCTGCTGCGGCTCGGCCGGCACCTACAACATCCTCCAGCCGGAGATCGCCGGGCGCCTGCGCGACCGGAAGGTGGCCAATATCGAGCGCATGCGCCCCGATCTCATCGCCACCGGCAATATCGGCTGCGCCACGCAGATCGGGAACGGCACGCGCATCCCCATCGTGCACACGGTGGAACTGCTGGACTGGGCGACGGGCGGGCCGAAGCCGGCGGTACTGGAAGGATTGGGCGGGACGCGGGTGCTGGAGGCGGCGGAGTAGGCCCGAAGTGGCGCCTACACCTCCGCATTTCGCCTAGACCTGCGCATGTCCTGTCGACGGGTCGGATCGGCCGCGGACGGGAAGAGGGGGCTCAGGGCATTCCGGGTTCGCTCACCGGAATCCAGCGATAGCCCGTCCCTCGCGGTTCGACATGGCCGAGCGACGGGAACGCGGTGTGATAGCCCGCCACCAGCAGCCTTTCGGTGGCGGCCATCGCGTAGATCGCCCGACGGGTCGCGATGCCCTGATCCTTGTCGAGATCGAACAACGCGTGCCATTCGGGGTGAATCAGGGATGCCACCTCATGATGGGCGCAATCGCCCCACACGAGCATCCGTTGCCCCTCGCTCTCGCAATGGAAGGCAAGGTGCCCCGGCGTGTGCCCGAAGGCGGCCACCACGTCGATGCCGGGCGCGACCGTGTCGCCGGGTCCGACGAAGCGGATGCGTTCGCGCAGCGGGACGAGGTGGCTGCGCACCACCGCTGCCGATCGGTAGGTGTTGCTGTCCGCCGGCGCCGACAGGCGCTCCTCCGCGGTCCAGAAGCGGTATTCCGCCTCTCCCACGACGTAGGCCGCGTTGGGAAATTGCGGAACACCGCCGTCCAGGAGGCCGCCGATATGATCCGTATGGCAATGCGTGATCACCACGAGGTCGATCGTCTCCGGCGCAATTCCGGCGCGCCGTAGCGCCTGACCCAGCCGCCCTCCCGCCGGCCTGGGGATGAAGCCGACCTCGCCGTTTCCGGTATCGAAGAGGATGCGCTGTGTGCCGGTCTCGATCAGCGTCGGGGTGAAGCCCGGCGTGAAGCGGTCCGGGGCAAGCCGGTTCTCCCGCATCAGCGCTTGCACCTCCTCTCTCGGGCGGTCCTCGCCGACGATCGGCCATGGCCCGTCGATGGTCTCGTCCGCATCGAGCAAGGTGGTGATGGTGAAGGCGCCGAGCCGGATGCGCCGCGACGCCGACGCCTCGGCCAGGGCGGCCGCACCGGCCAGGGCCGGCCTCGCGCCGGAAAGAGCGAGGCCCGCGAGGGCGCCCGTGACAAGGCGGCGGCTCAATGTGATCATCGTCGCAGGATCTCCGGCTGACCCCGCCGCGCCGGTGGGCCGCGAGGCGGGGATGACCGGCCTAGCGCGTGGGGAGGGGACACCGCTTGAACGAACGTGCTGCCCCCGCCCTCGGCCCCCTTTGGCACGTCGAGGGCGGGCATACCTTCTTTGCCGGACCGCTCGCCTACAACGCCAGCCACCAGCATGGTGCGCCGGTCTATCTGGCGGGCCTGTATGGCCCCTTCCGCATCCGGTTCAGGCCCGGTCCGTGGATCGCCTGCCGCACGGCTTTCGTCCCGGCCGGGATGCGGCACGAACTCGATTGCGCCGGCGACCCCCTGGCCGTGCTCTATCTCGAGCCGGAGGCGGGAGCGCGGGCTCTTCTGGGCCTGATCGCCGCCGGCGAGGACATCGACGGGGCACGCGTCGCCATGCGGGGTGAGATCGAGCCCTTGCGTGCGCTCTACGAATGCCCGCGCGCCACGGTCTGGGCCGGGCAGGCCATCGCCGATCTCGCCGGTTTCGCGGTGCGCCGGAACGGACCGACGCTCGATGGGCGCATCGCCCGGATCATGGCCGACCTCGGCACCTGCCAGGACACGGGCATGTCGGCACCGCGCCTCGCGGCCTCCGTCGGGCTGTCATCCTCGCGGATGCAACACCTATTCACCCGCGAGGTCGGAGTTCCGTTCCGGCGCTATCGGTCGTGGCTGCGCATGCGGCGGGCTATCGACGCCGTCATTCGGGGTGAAACCTTCACGGGAGCGGCCCACGATGCGGCGTTCGCCGATCAGGCCCATTTCGCCAACGCCTTCCGCGAGACGTTCGGCGCGCCCGCCTCGGCGAGCCTCGTCGGTATCCGGCGTCCATAGACGCCCACGGCTTCAGTTCGGCCGGCGCACTTCGGCCAGCACGAACACCCGGATCGCCGAGGACAGGTTCTGCGCGCCCCGCGCTTCGTCGATCTCGCCGATCAGCACCTGAACCGACTGCCCGCGGGCGGCGGCGATCTCGCGCAAAGCCTCCCAGAACGGCGTCTCCAACGACACGCTGGTCCGGTGGCCGGCGATCATCACCGAGCGTTTGGTGGTGCCGGTGGTCATCGGGCGCGCAACCCTCCCCCCTCTGCGGGGGAGGGTGCCTGCGGAGCAGGCGGGAGAGGGGGCGACCTCTCCGGAGATGGCGCTCCCCTCTCCCGACCCTCGCTCACGCGCGAGAACTCGATGGCCTTCTTGGCCTCGGCCAGGGTCCTGGCCTTCTTCGGCAGGCCGAAGGCGATGCGGTTGTCCTCCGCCTTCGCCTCCTTCTCGGCCCGCGCCTTGCCCTTGCGGACCGAGCGCAGGTTGATGATCTCGGCCATGAGCTTCCCCGTCAGTCGACGCTCGGTGCCAGCATGGTCTCGGGGCGCACGACGCGGTCGAACTCCTCCTCCGTGACGTAGCCGAGGCGCAGGGCCTCTTCCTTCAGGGTGGTGCCGCGCTTGTGCGCGGTCTTGGCGATCTCGGCGGCCTTGTCGTAGCCGATGGAGGGGGCGAGCGCCGTCACCAGCATGAGCGAGCGGCTCATCAAGTCGGCGATCTTGTCCTCGTTGGCCTTGATGCCGACGACGCAATTGTCGGCGAAGCTCACGGCCGCATCGGCGAGGATGCGGATCGATTGCAGCACCGCGTTGGCGATGACCGGCTTGAACACGTTGAGCTCGAAATTACCCTGGGAGCCGGCGAAGCTCACCGTGGTGCCGTTGCCGATCACCTGGGCGCAGACCATGGTCAGGGCCTCGCACTGCGTCGGGTTGACCTTGCCCGGCATGATCGACGAGCCCGGCTCGTTCTCCGGCAGGGAGAGTTCGCCGAGGCCCGAGCGCGGGCCGGAGCCGAGGAAGCGGATGTCCTGGGCGATCTTGAACAGGCCCGCCGCCAGGGCGGACAGCGCGCCCTGCGTGAAGACGAGGGCGTCGTGGGTGGCCAGCGCCTCGAACTTGTTGGCGGCCGAGGTGAAGGGCAGGCCGGTCAGCTCGGCGACCTTGGCCGCGAACTTCTCCGCGAATTCCGGATGGGCGTTGAGGCCGGTGCCGACCGCCGTGCCGCCCTGCGCGAGAGCAAGCACGCCCGGAAGCGTCGCCTTCACCCGCTCGGTGCCCAGCGCCACCTGCGCGACGTAGCCGGAAAATTCCTGGCCGAGGGAGACGGGCGTCGCGTCCTGCAAATGGGTGCGCCCGATCTTGACGATGTCGGCGAATGCCTCGGACTTCGCCTGGAGCGCGTCGTGCAGGTGCTTCAGGGAGGGCAGCAGCCGGTCGTTGATCTCGCGCGAGACCGCGATGTGCATCGCCGTGGGGAACACGTCGTTGGAGGATTGGCCGCGATTCACGTGGTCGTTGGGGTGGACCGGCGACTTGCCGCCGCGCTTTCCGCCGAGCAGCTCGTTGGCCAGGCTCGCGATGACCTCGTTGGCGTTCATGTTCGACTGGGTGCCCGAGCCCGTCTGCCAGACCACGAGGGGGAATTCCTGGTCGTGCTCGCCCGACACCACCTCGGCGGCGGAGGCGGCGACGGCCTGGGCCACCTTCGGGTCGAGGGCGCCGAGATCCTGGTTCACCAGGGCGGCGGCCTGCTTCACCATCCCGAGGGCATGGACGAGGGGGGCCGGCATCTTCTCGGTGCCGATCTTGAAGTTCTGGATCGAGCGCTGGGTCTGCGCGCCCCAGTAGCGATGGGCCGGAACCTCGATGGGGCCGAACGTGTCGGACTCGGTCCGGGTGGCGGACGTTTCGGTGGGGCTTTCGAGCGGCGACATCGTGGCCTCTTAGATGGCGGGGTATGCGGCCCTACTTAAACGGTGCGGCCGAAAACCGCGATGGTGCTTTCTTTCAAAGGCGTCACAGGTCCGTGCCGGAGTCAGGCACGCTCCGGGACGAAGCGAGGACGATTGCCGATGCCGTTGGACGCCGCGACCCTGGAGCCCGACGCCCTCCCGCGCTTCCGCCCCGTCGTCCCGCGCCCCCGGCGCGAACAGCCGGGGTTGCTCGCCTTCCTCAAGGCGGTGCGCGCCAACCCGATCACCACCTGGCTCGACGAGCATTTCGTGGAGCCCGTGGTGGCGCGCGAAGGCGCGATGGGCCGCGTCACCGTGGTCAGCGACCCGGCCCTGATCCGCTACCTGTTCGTGGAGAACGCCGCCAACTACCGTAAGGACGACCTGCAGCGCCGGGTGCTCGCGCCGGGGCTCGGCAACGGCCTCCTCACGGCGGAGGGCGAGGAGTGGAAGCTGCAGCGGCGCACCCTGGCGCCGATCTTCTCGGCCCGCCACGTCCTCGGCTTCGCCGCCCCCATGAACGAGGCGGGCGCGCGAATCGGCCGCCGCCTCGCCCGGCGCGACGCCACCACCGTCGACGTGCCCCTGGAAATGACCCGCGTCACCCTCGACGTGCTGGAGCGGACGATCTTCACCGAGGGTCTTTCCAGCGACCCCGATGCGCTGGGCCGCGCCATCACCCGGTTCCTCGAATCGGTCGGGCCGGTGGACCCGATGGACGTGTTCGGCGTGCCGGCTTTCGTGCCGCGCATCGGCCGGCTCCGGGCGCGGCCGGCCATCCGCTTCTTCGAGGAGGTAGTGAACGCCCTCATCGCGCGCCGGCGCACCCAGCTCGACGCCGGAACGGCCCCCTCCGACCTGCTGACCCTGCTGCTTCAGGCGCAGGACCCGGAAACCGGCAAGGGCCTCAGCGATCTGGAGGTCAAAGCCAACATCGTCACCTTCATCGCCGCCGGCCACGAGACCACGGCGAACGCGCTCACCTGGGCGCTCTATTGTCTGTCGCAGGATCACGAGGCCCGTGCCCGCGTCGAGCGCGAGGTGGATGCCGTGCAGGGCGACGGGTTCGATGCCGACGCGCTCCCCTTCACCAAGGCGGTGATGGAAGAGACGATGCGGCTGTTCCCGCCGGTGCCGTTCCTGAGCCGTCAGGCCATCGCGGAGGATCGGATCGGCCGGATCAAGATCCCCAAGGGCTCGCTCATCATGGTGGCGCCCTACGTGCTCCACCGCCACCGCACCCTGTGGGACGATCCCGAGGCGTTCATGCCGGAGCGCTTCCTGCCGGAGAACCGGGCCACCGTTCAGCGCTTCTCCTATCTGCCGTTCGGCGCAGGCCCCCGCGTCTGCATCGGCCAGAGCTTCTCGCTGCAGGAGGCGGTGATCGTGCTGGCGCACATCGCCCGCGCCGCGCGCTTCTCGCTGTCACCCGACCACGCCCCCGTCACGCCGCTCCAGCGGGTGACGCTGCGGCCGGAACATGGCTTGCGGATGCAGGTGGAGCGGCGGGGCTGAGACTCGCTACGGCGGGTCGCGGATCACCGTCCGCTACGCTGTGCAAATGTCCGAGAGAGGCGGGCGGGGTCTCACGACCGCGGTCGCGCAGACTCAGTGTAACCCACGTCCCTTCCCCAGACGGCTACGGCACTCACACAATCCGCGGGTTTCCTCTCCTTCCAGAGAGGGAGCCCGTCGCGCTTCACGCCGAACCCTCTTGAATAACGGGAACAGCCGTCGAGCAATTGCGTGAATCAAGTAGCCCCGGACGGGTGGAGCGAGGCACAGCCCGATTCGTCGGGCATCGCGAAAAGCAGCGAAGCGACTTTAATCTCAGCTCTTCTTCCGGAAAGCGTCGAGGCTGACGACTTCGGCACCAGCTTCGCCGCCGTCGGGCTTCTTGGCCGCGGGGCGCGCCGCCTTGCCGTCGGGACCGTCCCCGGTCTTGTCGAGGTTCTGGCTCGCGCCCTGCGCGGGGAGGAGCTTGGGCACGCTGGCGCCGATCGCCGAGACGGCGTTGCCCTTCGGCATGATCTCGCTCGGCTCGGAGGCCGCGCCCCGCGTGGCGTTCTTCGTGCCGTGAGGTTGCGGCGCATCGTCCTGCGCGTCCTCGTCCGCCGCCTCGTTCAGGTCGAACTTGAGGCCGAACTGGACCGAGGGGTCGAAGAACCCGCTCAAGGCGTCGAAGGGCACGAGCAGGCGCTCGGGAACCCCGGAGAAGGACAGGCCGACCTCGAAGGAATGCTCGGTGACGCCGAGATCCCAGAACTGATGCTGGAGGACGATGGTCATGTCCTGGGGGTACTTTTCCCGCAGGCGCTGCGACATCCGCACCCCCGGCGCCTCCGTCCGGAACGACACGTAGAAATGGTGCTCGCCGGCGAGACCTTCGCGGGCCGCGTCGGTCAGCACCTTGCGCACGACGCCGCGCAGGGCATCCTGAACCAAGAGGTCGTAACGGATGAGATCGTCTGCCATCGCTTGTCGCTTTGCCCGGTACCTGCCGGAATGTCGCGCCGACGGCGCACCGGGTCGGTGAATTGACGTGAAGGCTTGCCGGACTCGGGCGCCGGTTTCAATCGCGCCGTTCCCACCGTGGTCTCCACGGGGGGCGGTGAATTGACACCGTATCCACGTACCCGGGATTCTGGTGAAAGCGCCGGGATCGAGCGGCCTCGGCCGAAGATTGTCAGGCACCCAGTTCGGCCTCTCGACCGAACGACACGAATATAGAGGGAGAGGCGTCGCTTTTGAAGCCCGATCCTGACGTGGAGTTGTCCGACGACCGGGCAATCGGCGCAATGCTGGCCGCCACCGGTGGCGCGCGGCCGCGCCGGTCCCCGATCCGCCTCGCCGCGGCGGCGTTTCGCGATGCCATCGGCCTCGTCCTGGCGACCCTGTTCGTGATGCTCGCGGCGGCCATCGCCGCCCTGCTCGTCGTGCGCGTCGGCGCGGACATCCTGCAGGGCATAGACCCGTTCGCCACCGAGGCCCGCCGCCCCCGGTTGTATCCGCAGCAGCTGGTCCTGCGCGAGGTGGCGAGCGATATCCTGCGCCAGTGCCTCATCGTCGCCATCGTCATCGGCGCGGCGATCCGGTCCGGTGGCGAGGCGTGGCGCGCCAGGCTCGCGCTGACCCCCGTGGAGGCGCCTGGCCTCGCGCCCTCGCGGCTTCTCGCCATCCTCCTGCTCTGGCCGTTCCTCCACATCCTGTGGGTGATCGGGACGGCGGAGGTCTTCCACATGGCCTTCGGCCGCAATGTCGGCCTGTCGCCGCTGCTCAGCAGGACCGGAGCCATCGCCTGGCTCGCCTTCACCATCGTGCTGGCGCCGGTGGCGGAAGAGGTGCTCATGCGCGGGGCGATGTTCGAGCGGGCCTCGCGCTTCCTCAAGCCGTGGGGTGCGATCCTCTCCACCTCCGCCCTGTTCGTGCTGCTTCACATCCAGGTCGGCAGCATCGCCCGCCCGGTCTCGCTGATTCCCCTGGCCCTGATGCTCGGCTGGCTGCGCTGGCGGACCGGGCGGCTCTGGCCCTGCATCCTGCTGCACGTCTGGAGCAATCTCGCCGTGGTCGCCTACTTGCTGTGGCCGGCGCCCGCCTGACGCTCGCCTCGCGGCCCCGTTCGCGGTATCGCGGGAGATGCAACACGGGACCCCGATGCACGCCTATCATCAGCTTCTCGAACGCATCCTCTCCGAGGGAACGCGCAAGGACGACCGGACCGGCACGGGGACGCTCTCGGTCTTCGGCCACCAGATGCGCTTCGACCTGGCGGAGGGCTTTCCCCTCGTCACGACGAAGCAGCTGCACCTGCGCTCGATCATCCATGAATTGCTGTGGTTCCTCACCGGCGACACCAACGTGCGCGCCCTGCAGGCCAACGGCGTCACGATCTGGGACGAATGGGCCGATGCGAACGGCGATCTCGGGCCGGTCTACGGGAAGCAATGGCGTTCGTGGGCCAAGCCCGACGGCGGCGCCGTGGACCAGATCTCCTGGCTCGTGGACGAGATACGGCGAAACCCCGATTCGCGCCGGCTGATCGTCTCGGCCTGGAACCCGGCCGACCTCGACAGGATGGCGCTGGCGCCCTGCCATTGCTTGTTCCAGTTCTACGTCGCCGACGGCCGGCTCTCGTGCCAGCTCTATCAGCGCTCGGCCGACGTGTTCCTCGGCGTGCCGTTCAACATCGCCTCCTATGCGCTGCTCACGGCGATGATCGCCCAGGTGACGGGCCTGGAGCCGGGAGACTTCGTCCACACGCTCGGCGACGCCCATCTCTACGTGAACCATCTCGAACAGGCCCGGCTGCAGCTCACGCGGGAGCAGCGTCCTCTGCCGCGCCTCGTCCTCGCCCCGGAGGTCCGCTCGGTGTTCGATTTTCGATTCGAGGACATCGCCATCGAAGGGTACGAACCGCATCCCGCCATCCGCGCGCCGGTGGCGGTCTGATGGCGTCCGACATCCATCGCCCCCGCATCAGTCTCATCGCGGCGGTGGCCCGCAACGGGGTCATCGGCCGCGACAACGGCCTGATCTGGCGCCTCGGCAGCGACCTGCGCCGCTTCAAGGCGCTGACCATGGGCAAGCCGGTCCTGATGGGCCGCAAGACCTACGAATCGATCGGCCGGCCGCTGCCGGGCCGGCGCATCCTCGTGCTGACCCGCGACCGGTCGTTCTCGGCCGCCGACGTGGCCGTCGTCCACGATTGGGCAGGCGCCCTGGCGGCGGCGGGGGGGGCGGAGGAGCTGATGGTGGCGGGGGGCGGCGAGATCTATGCCCTGGCGCTGCCCCATGCCGACCGCATCCACTTCACCGAGGTCGAGATCGGCCCGGAGGGGGATACGGTGTTCCCGGCCTACGACGCGGGGGATTTCCGCGAAGTCTCGCGTGTCGCGCATCCGCCTGGCGAGCGGGATGAATGCGGCTTCGCGTTCGTTGATCTGGAACGGGTCCGGTAACTCTACGCCGCGACGCATCGCGCAAGAGCGCTCGGCGCTGTTGCCTTTCCTCTTCGTGATGCCCACTTGCCAGCCTTGACAGGACGGAGTGGCGACACTCAGTACCGTGGGACGGATCGGCCCGAGGCGAGAGCGCGGCGGGCCGCCTTCGAACGACACTGCCTCAGCAGGAGATATCGGCGAGCATGCCTTGGAGCAATCAAAGCGGCGGCGGTGGCGGCAACGGGGGAGGGCCCTGGGGCCGTGGCGGCGGCGGCAATGGAGGCGGGGGCGGCCCGTGGGGTAGCGGCGGCGGTGGCGGCGGCGGAAAGACGCCTCCAGACCTCGAAGAGATCCTCCGTCGCGGCCAGGACCGCCTACGCGGGATCATTTCCGGCGGGTCCATGGGCGGCGGCAAGGGTGTCGCCGTGGCCGGCGGCATCGTCCTGTTCATCTGGCTCGCCACCGGCATCTACACGGTCGCGCCTCAGCAGGTCGGCATCGAGACGATCTTCGGCCGCTACACGAACACCACCGGGCAGGGCCCGCATTACAACTTCCCCTATCCGATCGGCGCGGTGACGAAGCCGAATGTCGGGCAAGTGAACAGCGTCCAGATCGGCTACCGGGCCGGCGTCGGGTCGCAGTCGCGGTCCCGCGACCTGCCCGAGGAGAGCCTGATGCTCACGGGTGACGAGAACATCGTCGACCTCGATTTCGAGGTGCAGTGGCGCATCAACCCGCTGAAGGCGTCGGACTTCGTCTTCAATCTCGAGAACCCCGAAGGCACCATCAAGGCGATCTCCGAGAGCGCCATGCGCGAGGTGATCGGTCGCCGCAACATCCAGGCGATCCTCACCAACGAGCAGTCCAGCGTGGCCCAGGAGGTCAAGGAGATCACCCAGAAGGCCCTCGACGAGTACGGCGCCGGCGTGCGGATCGAGGTGGTCCAGCTCGTGGCGGTCAATCCGCCGCCGGATGTCAGGCCCGCCTTCATCGACGTCAACGCCGCCCAGCAGGATGCCGAGCGCGCGCAGAACGAAGCCCGCACCTATGCGAGCCGCGAGGTTCCGCAGGCGCGTGGTAAGGCCTCGCAGATCGTGCAGGCGGCCGAGGCCTACAAGACGCAGGCGACGGCGGATGCCACCGGTCAGGCGGCCCGCTTCCAGCAGGTCTACGAATCCTACAAGCTCGCACCGGCGATCAGCCGTGAGCGTATCTTCCTCGAAACGATGGAGCGGGTCCTGGGCTCGGTCAACAAGGTCATCATCGACCAGAACGGAACCGGCGTGGCCGGTGGTGCAACCGGCGCGGGCGTCGTTCCGGTGCTTCCGCTGACCGAATTCGGCAATCGCAACGCCAATCCGGGAGCCGCCCGATGAACGGTTCCGCACTCCGCACCGGCGGCGTCTTCCTCCTGGCGGTGATCGCCGTCGCCCTCTACGCCTCGGTCTTCACCGTGGGCCAGATGCAGCAGGCGCTGGTGATCCAGTTCGGCCGTGTCCGCACGGTCCTCAACCAGACGGGCACCGAGAAGCCCGGCCTCTACTTCAAGGTCCCGTTCATCGAGAACGTCGTCCTGTTCGACAAGCGCGTCCTCGACCTCGACCTCCCGGTCCAGACGCTCCTGACCGCCGACAGGCAGAACCTCGAAGTCGATGCCTTCGCGCGCTATCGCATCATCGATCCGCTGCGCTTCTACCAGTCGGCCAACAACGTGCTGCGCGCCAACACGCTGCTGGCGAGCTTCACCAACTCGTCGTTGCGCAACGTTCTGGCCCGCTCGACCCGTGACGCCATCGTGCGGACCGAGCGCTCGCACCTGATGAACGTCATCCAGGGCGACGTGAACACCCAGGCCAAGGAGCTCGGCGTCGAGATCGTCGATCTGCGCATGACCCGCGTCGATCTGCCGGCGCAGAACTCCACCGCCGTCTACAAGCGGATGATCACGGAGCGGAACCGCGAAGCCGCCGACATCCGCGCCAACGGCGACCAGATCTCGGCGACGATCAAGGCCAAGGCCGACCGTGACGTGACGGTGGTCCTGTCCGAGGCCAACCAGACCGCCGAGACCCTGCGCGGCCAGGGCGACGGCGACAGGAACCGCATCCTCGTCGAGGCTTTCGGGAAGGATGCGGATTTCTTCGCCTTCTACCGGTCGATGCAGGCCTACGAGACGAGCCTGAAGGGGCCGGAGACGCGCCTCGTCATCAACCCGAACTCGGACTTCTTCCGCTACTTCAACGATCCGCAGGGCCGCGCTCCGGCAACCGCCCCGCGGGCCACCGGAGCGGCGGATGCGGGCGCAACGACCGGCACGGCTCGCTGAAGCCCGGCCTCATCGCCCGACCGACCCTTGATCGTCCGCCACGGCGGACGATCTAATGCCTCGTTCCAACAAGAGGTCGACCATGATTTCCGCTGCGGGCGCCACGACGGCGCGACGTCCCCGGGCATTCCGCCACTCAGCGCGCTCGGCCTTCGCCGCCCTGTCGCTCGCCACCACGGTGGCCATCACCGGCCTCGCCGGACCGGCTCTCGCCAAGGGACCCGAGTCGCTCGCCGACCTGGCCGACAAGGTCACCGACGCGGTGGTGAACATCTCGGCCTCCACCACGGTGGAAGCCAAGGCGCCCGGCCGGACGATGCCCCAGCTGCCCCAGGGCACGCCGTTCGAGGATCTCTTCGAGGAGTTCTTCAACAAGCGGGGCCAGCGCGGCGACGGGGATTCCCCGCGCCCTCAATCGCGCAAGTCGAATTCCCTCGGCTCGGGGTTCATCATCGATGCCTCGGGCATCGTGGTGACCAACAACCATGTCATCGGCGACGCCAACGACATCCAGGTGATTCTGCACAACGGCACCAAGCTGAAGGCCGAGATCATTGGCAAGGATCCCAAGATCGATCTCGCCGTCCTGCGGGTAAAGCCCGAAGCCGACAAGCCGCTGAAGGCGGTGCCGTTCGGCGATTCGGAGAAGATGCGCCCCGGTGACTGGGTCATCGCCATCGGCAACCCGTTCGGCCTCGGCGGCTCGGTCTCGGCCGGCATCGTGTCCGCGCGCGGGCGCAACATCGAATCCGGCCCCTACGACAACTACATCCAGACCGACGCGGCCATCAACAAGGGCAATTCCGGTGGCCCGCTGTTCAACATGGACGGCGAGGTCATCGGCATCAACACGGCGATCCTGTCGCCGACAGGCGGCTCGGTGGGCATCGGCTTCGCCGTTCCCTCCGCCACCGCGTCGCAGGTGATCGACCAGCTCCGGGAGTTCGGTGAGGTCCGCCGCGGCTGGCTCGGCGTGCGCATCCAGAACGTCGACGACGCCACCGCCGATGCCCTCGGCCTCAAGGGCGGCGCCAAGGGCGCGCTCATCGCGGGCGTCGACGAGAAGGGCCCTGCCAAGACGTCGGGCCTCGAGATCGGCGACGTCATCACCAAGTTCAACGGGACTGTGGTGAAGTCGTCGAGCGACCTTCCGCGCATCGTCGCTTCCACGCCGGTGGGCAAGGTGGTCGAGGTCATCGTGGTCCGCAAGGGCACCGAGACGACGAAATCTGTCACCCTCGGCCGCCTCGACGACCCGGAGAAGCCCCAGCTCGCCAACGCCAAGCAGCCGGAGGCGGCCGAGCCCGCCATCCGTCAGGCTCTCGGACTCAACCTGTCCGGGATCACCGACGAGCTGCGCCGCCGCTTCAGCATCAAGGACAGCGTGAAGGGCGTGGTCGTGACACGCGTCGACCCGAATTCCACCGCCGCCGACAAGCAGATCAAGCCCGGCGAGGTCATCGTGGAGGTCGGTCAGGAATCCGTCTCGTCCCCCGCCGACGTGACGAAGCGGGTGGATCAGCTGAAGAAGGAGAACCGCAAATCGGTTCTCCTCCTCGTGGCGGCCGCATCGGGCGACGTTCGCTTCGTGGCGATCGGTCTCGAATAGGCACCGTCTTCATCGAAAGCATCGGCCCATTCCGCACGCGGGATGGGCCTCGCTCTGCCGTCGAGGCGGGACATTCGCCTTGTGCGACTCGCCGTCCGGCGCGTAATCTGATCTCGACGCTATAGAGACCAGCAACCGATGACGGCGGTCGCCTTCGACACCTTGAAATTCGCCCGCTCCCTTCGCGAGAAGGCGAAGCTGTCGTCCGAACAGGCCGAGGGCCTCGCGGACGCGTTTACGGAACTGTTTCAGGGCGACATCGCCACGAAGTCCGATATCGGATCGGTGAAAGTCGACATCGAGGCGCTCCGCTTGTCGACCCGAGCGGATATCGAAGCGCTCAAGATGTCCACGAGATCAGACCTTCGCGAAGCCGAGACACGGCTGGAAGCGAAGATCGAAGCCACGAAAGCCGATATCATCAAGTGGATGTTCGGGACGATCGGCTTTCAGACCCTGATCATTCTCGGCGCCGTCATCGCATTGGCACGGATCATCCGCTGACCGGCCGGTGCTAGGCGACGAATTCGTTCGCCCCGTAACCCTGCAGGTAGAGAAGCGCGGTCAGGTCGCCGTGGTCGATGCGGACATCCGCCGCCGCCGCGACCTTGGGCTTGGCCCGGAACGCCACGCCGAGGCCGGCCTCGCCGAGCATATCGAGATCGTTCGCTCCGTCGCCCACCGCCAGCGTGTCCGCACGGTCGAGGCCGAAGCGCGAGCGCAGGGCGATGAGCGTCGCGCGCTTGGTCTCCTTGCCGACGATGGGCTCCAGCACCTCGCCGGTGAGATGGCCGTCCTTCACCCCGAGGGTGGTGGCGTGAGCCTCGTCGAAGCCGATCGTCGCCGAGATCGGTCCCGTGAACAGGGTGAACCCGCCGGAGACCAGACAGGTATGGGCGCCGTTGGCCTTCAGAGTCCGGACGAGGACGCGCCCCCCCGGTGTGAGGGTGATGCGGTCCCGGATGAGATCGTCCACCACGCCGACCGGCAGATCGCGCAGCAGGGCGACACGCTCGCGCAGGGCCGGCTCGAAGGAGATCTCGCCGCGCATGGCCCGCTCGGTAATGGCGGCGACGCGGTCCTTCAGGCCGATCGTGTCGGCGAGCTCGTCGATGCATTCCTGCTCGATCATGGTCGAATCCATGTCGGCCAGGAACAGCCGTTTGCGGCGGTGGGCGCCGGAGACCTGCACGGCAACGTCGAACGGTTCGGCGGCAAAGGCCGCCCGTAGCCGCCGCGCCATCGCGGAAACGTCGTCCCCGGAGCCCGGAAACAGGATCTCGGCCGCTACCTCGCCATGGAGGATGCGCGGCTGATGGTCGGTCCGCAGCACGGAACGGGCTTCCGCCAGCACCGCATCGGTGATGGCGGGCCGGCTCTCGTTTGCTATCAGGGTCGCGACGAGGGTCATCGGGGAGTGTCCACGCCTTGCCGCCGGTCACGGACGGATCACACAGACAGGCGCCCCCGGCAGCGATCCTCATCGCAGGGCCCACCGCCTCGGGCAAGTCCGGCCTCGCGACGGAACTCGCGCGCCGTCACGACGGCGTGGTGATCAACACCGATTCCATGCAGGTCTATGCCGACCTGCGACGGTTGTCGGCGCGGCCGAGCGCCGAGGAGGAGGCGCTGGCGCCTCACCGGCTCTACGGCGAGGTGGATGGCGCGGTGAACTACTCGGCCGGGCACTTCGCCCGCGATGCCGCGCGCCTTCTCGTCAAACTGAACGGCCGACTTCCGATCTTCGTCGGCGGCACCGGCCTGTATTTTCGCGCCCTGGAGGAGGGTTTGTCCGACCTGCCTCCGGTCCCGGAGGCGATCCGAACCGCCCTTCGCGCGCGGGCCGAGGACCGGGCCACCGACCTGCTGCATGCCGACCTCGCGGCGGTCGATCCCGCCGGGGCGGCGACCCTGCGGCCCACCGACCGCGCCCGGATCATGCGCGCGCTCGAAATCTTCGCCGCCACCGGGCGGCCGATCTCGGCGTTTCACGGCGAGCGCGTCGCCGGGCCGCTGGCGGGCAAACACCTGGTCAAGCTGTTCCTCGCTCCCGAACGCGAGACCCTGCGCGCCCGGATCGACCGACGTTTCGTGGCGATGATCGAGGCAGGTGCCCTCGACGAAGTCGCGGCCCTGCGGGAGCGCCGCCTCGATCCGCTCCTGCCGATCATGCGCGCCCACGGCGTGCCGGCACTCATCGCCCATCTCGACGGGACGATCCCCCTCGCCGAGGCGATCCAGCGCGGGCAGGGCGATACGCGGCGCTACGCCAAGCGGCAATTCACCTGGTTCCGCCACCAGATGGGCGAGGACTGGGCCTGGACGGATCCCGACGCGGCCCTCGCCGTGTCGACGAGCCTCATTTCTCCAGGCGGGCGATGAGGCTCGACGTATCCCAGCGGTTGCCGCCCATGGCCTGCACGTCGGCATAGAACTGGTCGACGAGGGCGGTGACCGGGAGCTTGGCGCCGTTACGCCGGGCTTCGAGGAGGAGGATGCCGAGATCCTTGCGCATCCAGTCGACGGCGAAACCAAAATCGAATTTTTCGGCATTCATGGTCCGGCCGCGATTCTCCATCTGCCAGGAACCGGCCGCGCCCTTCGAGATCACGTCGAGCACCGCATCCACGTCGAGTTCGGCGCGCTTGGCGAAGTGGATCGCCTCGGACAGTCCCTGGACGATGCCGGCGATGCAGATCTGGTTGACCATCTTGGTGAGCTGGCCGGAGCCCGCGGGTCCCATCAGGCGCGAGGCCTTGGCGAAGCTGAGGATCGCGGGCTCGACCTTGGCGTAGGTGGCCTCGTCCCCGCCGCACATCACGGTCAGCGCCGCGTTCTCGGCACCGGCCTGTCCGCCGGACACCGGAGCGTCGATGAAGCCGAGGCTAAGTACGGACGCGGCCTGGGACAGTTCGCGTGCCACCTCGGCCGAGGCCGTGGTGTGATCGACGAAGATCGCGCCCTTCTCCATTCCGGCGAAGGCGCCGTCCTCACCCAGCGTCACGCCGCGCAGGTCGTCGTCGTTGCCGACGCAGGCGAAGACGATCTCCTGCCCCGCCGCCGCCTCGCGGGGCGTCGCCGCGAAGGCGCCCCCATTGGCCTTCACCCAGGCTTCCGCCTTGGCCGTCGTCCGATTGTAGACGGTGACGGAATGGTCCTTTTTGGCGAGGTGACCCGCCATCGGGCCGCCCATCACGCCGAGGCCCAGGAACGCGACCTTCGCCATCATCCGTCTCCATCCGTCATTTCGTTGGAGGCGGGTCTAGATACGATGGCCGGAGGGGTCAAACGCCAGACGAAATCAGCCGCCGGTGACGCTCATGTGGCGCGGCACGGCGGCCGGACGGGCGCGCTCGATGACGAAGTCGTGGCCCTTGGGCTTGCGCGCGATGGCATCGGTGACGGCCTGCGTGACGAGGGCGTCGTCCGGCGAGGCGCGCAGGGCATGGCGCAGGTCGGCGGCATCCTCCTGGCCGAGGCACATGTAGAGCTTGCCGGTGCAGGTGAGACGGACCCGGTTGCAGCTCTCGCAGAAATTATGGGTCAGCGGCGTGATGAAGCCGAGCCGCCCGCCGGTCTCGGCGATGCGCACGTAGCGCGCCGGTCCGCCGGTCCGGTCGGGCAGGGGCACCATGGTGTAGCGCTGCTCGAGACGGGCGCGGGCGACGGAGAGGGGCAGGAACTGGTCGGTGCGGTCGCCCTCGACCTCGCCGAGGGGCATGACCTCGATGAGGGTCATGTCCATGCCGTCGCCATGCGCCCAGGCGATCATGTCGGCGATCTCGTCCTCGTTGACGCCCTTCAGCGCCACGGCGTTGATCTTGACCTTGATCCCGGCCTTGCGGGCCTTCTCGATCCCGTCGAGCACTACCTTGAGGTCGCCGCGCCGGGTGACCGCGCGGAACTTGTCGGGGTCGAGGGTATCGAGGGACACGTTCACGCGCTTGACGCCGAGCTCGGCGAGCTCCGGGGCGAAGCGACCGAGCTGCGTCCCGTTCGTCGTCATCGTCAGCTCTTCGAGAGCGCCGGAGCCGAGATGGCGGGACAGCCGCCGGAAGAGATGCATGATGTCACGGCGCAGCAGCGGCTCGCCGCCCGTGATCCGCAGCTTGCGCACGCCCCGGTCGATGAACACGCCGCAAAGCCGGTCCAGCTCCTCGAGGGTGAGCAGGTCGCGCTTGGGCAGGAACTGCATGTCGTCCGACATGCAGTAGACGCAACGCAGGTCGCAGCGATCCGTCACCGAGATGCGAAGGTAGGTGATCGCGCGCTGGAAGGGGTCTATCAAAGGCGCGGGTGCCTTCGATGCGACGCGTTCGGCTAAGGCAACACCCATAGGGGACTCGGGACTCGGGCCTGGGGGGACTTCCGGAGCGTGGTCGCGCGGTGAACCTAGCATGTCCGGCATATGAGGCGCGACGGCGGATAGGGCAAGCATACTCGGACGCATGCCCCCTGCGCTCTACACATATATTGCATCCCACCCGCTTTCGGGCATGAGATTTCTCGCATGAGCCAGCATCACGCCGATCCCCACTCCACCGGCCGGCAGGTCGCTCCGCCGGAGCGGTGGCCCACCGAGATCCGCTTGTCCGGCGACAAGCGCACGCTCAACGTGTCCTTCGAGGATGGCGGCAAGTTCGCCCTGCCCGCCGAGTACCTGCGCGTGTCCAGCCCCTCGGCGGAGGTGCAGGGCCACTCGCCCTCCGAGCGCAAGGTCATCGGCGGCAAGCGCGACGTGGCGATCCTCTCGGTGGAGCCGGTGGGCAACTACGCGGTGAAGCTGACCTTCGACGACATGCACGATACCGGGCTGTTCGGTTGGGGTTATCTCTACGATCTCGGCCGGGAATACCGGAACCGGTGGGCGACGTACCTGTCCGAACTCGAAGAGCGCGGACTCGTGCGCGACGCCGCCCGTCGTCCGGCCGCCGGCCCCAAGGGCGAGCCACCGAAGAGCGAGGGAAGCTGCGGCAGCGGGTGCGGATGTCACTGACCGCCACCGCCGATTCCACCCTCGGGGTGACGCCGGTTCCGGCCACCAGCCGCCGCATCCTGGCTCTGGCGCTACCGATGACGCTGGCCAACGTCACCACCCCGCTCCTCGGCTTCGTCGGGGCGGCGGTGATCGGGCGGCTGGGCGATCCCGCGCTTCTCGGTGCCATGGCACTGGGGGCGGTGATCTTCGATGCGGTGTTCTGGTCGTTCGGCTCGTTGCGCATGGCGACGGCGGGGCTCACCGCCCAGGCGGTGGGCGCGCGCGATGCCGGGGAGGTCGACCGTATCCTCGCGCGCTCCCTGGCGGCGGGCCTCCTCGTCGGCCTCGTCATCGTCGCCGCACAGGTGCCGATCGCGGCCGGGGCCTTCGCGCTGAGCGGCGCCAGCCCGGCGGTGATCGCGGGGCTCGCCACCTATTTCCACATCCGCATCTTCGCGGCACCCTTCACCCTGGCGAACTACGCCATCCTCGGCTCGGTGCTGGGGCGCGGGCGGACGGATCTCGGCCTCCTGCTGCAGGTGGCCATCAACCTCGTCAACATCGCGCTCACCCTCGTCCTCGTGCTGTGGGCCGATCTCAGCGTCGCGGGCGCCGGCATCGCCACCCTCCTGGCCGAGGCCGCCGGGACCGCCCTCGGTCTCCTTCTCCTGGCCCGGCTCGGGTCGCGGCCGTTCTCGGTGCCGTTCCGCGTCGTTCGCGATCCCTTGGCATTGGCGCGCATGCTCAGCGTCAATGCCGACGTGATGATCCGGACCCTGCTCCTCGTCGGCGCCATCGCCCTGTTCTCGGCCCTCGGCGCTCGCTCGGGCGACGTGGTCCTCGCGGCCAATGCGGTGCTGTGGAATCTCTTCCTCATCGGCGGCTTCTTCCTCGACGGGTTCGCCACGGCGGCCGAAACCCTGTGCGGGCAGGCGGTGGGCGCCCGCGACGAGGCCGGGTTCCGCCGGGCGGCGCGGCTGAGCCTCGTCTGGTGCGTCGCCTTCGGCCTGGCGGTGGCGGCGCTGTTCCTGGCCTTCGGGGCGGCCTTCATCGATACCGTGACCACGAGCCCGGAGGTGCGCGAGACGGCGCGCGCCTATCTCGTCCCCGCCGCCCTCGCGCCCCTCGTGGCCTCGGTGCCCTTCGCCTATGACGGGATCTATATCGGCTCGACCTGGACGCGGGCAATGCGCAACCTGATGATCGCGGCCACCGGCATCTACGCCGTCGCCATCGGCCTCGCCCATGCGGGCGGCTTCGGCAATATGGGCCTCTGGCTCGCCTTCCTGACGCTGCTGGCCGCGCGCGGTGCCAGCCAGGCCCTGGCCTATCCGGGCCTGGCACGGCGGACCTTCGCGAAACCGTCGGGCGCCTGATCGTCGCACCGGACGGCTGCCGTTCAGCTTCGATGGATAAGGTCCGGCCCTCTCACCTGCCGGGAAACGGAAGCGGGCTTGGCCCGCGCCGCCCCATCGGAGTCCCCCGTGCCCTACTCGACCCTCGCCGACGTCGCCCCCGGGATCGACACGTCGCCCCGCTTTCCCTCGGCGGCCCCGGATACCGTCATCGCCATCCCGGTCCGCAACGAGGCCGAGCGGATCGAGGCGTGCCTTCGCGCCATCGACGCGCAGGACGGCGTGCGGCCGGGCAGCCTCGGCCTGTACCTGTTCCTCAACAACTGCACCGACGGCACGGACCGGATCGTGGCGGACCTCGCGCAGGCGATGTCGATTCCCGTCCGCGTCCGGTGCGTCACGTTCGACGGCGCCCATGCCGGCTGGGCGCGCCGCGCCGCCATGGATGCCGCCGCCGAATGGATCGGCCCCGACGGCACGGCCGGCACCATCCTGACCTCGGACGCCGACAGCCGCGTCCCCACCGATTGGGTGGCCCGCAACCTCGCGGCCCTGGATGCCGGCGCCGACGCGGTGGCCGGGCGCATCCAGATCGACGAGGCCGAATGGGCGGCCCTGCCCAAATCCCTGCGCGCGCGCGGCAAGCTGGAGGACGCCTACAGCGATCTCCTGACGGAGCTGGAGGCGCGGATCGACCACGATCCGCACGATCCCTGGCCCTGCCACCGCACGACGATCGGCGCCACGCTCTCCGTCCGGCTCTCGGCCTACCGGCTGGTGGGCGGCATGCCGATGATCCCGCTCGGCGAGGACGGCGCCTTCGTGGCGGCCCTGCTCCAGCACGGGCTCCGGGTCCGGCACGCCAAGGACGTGGTCGTCACCGTGTCGGGGCGTCTGGTCGGCCGGGCGCCGGGGGGCGTCGCCGATACGATCCGGGCACGCTGCGAGATTCCCGACAGTCTCTGCGACGCCCGCATGGAAGCGGTGCCGCGGGCGCTCTACCGGTACCTGTGGCGCCGTCGCCTGCGCCGCCTCCACGCCACGGGGCGCCTGGCGACCACGCGGGCCTGGTCGCGCAGACTGGCGATCCCGGCGGCGGAGGCGGGCCGGATCGCCCAGCAGCCCCTCGTCGGCCTCGCCGTCGCCGAGATCGAGCGTGTCAGCCCCAAATTGGTCTACCGCCCCCTCGGGCCGAAGCAGTTGCCCCGCCATATCCGCGTGGCGTCCCTCGTCCTCGTCGTGCTGCGCGCAGGCGCGGCCCTGCGGAGCCGCCTGCAATCCCCCGCGCCCGCATCGCCCCTGCTGCCAGAGGCCAAGGCCATGGCGGGCGATCCCGTCTCACGCTGACGCTCTGAGACCCGGCCGGAGGCGAAGCGCTCAGATCGGCCTGCCGGCGATTCCGAGGCCGACCTTCTCGCCCGCCGGCGTGAGGATGCCGTGTTTCAGGATGGCATCCTCCAGATCCTCGAACGCGGCCGTCAGGTGGCTCTTGGCCGTGGCGATGGACGAGTCGCGGGGCCGGGGTCGCTCCGCCATCAGACCGGCGAGATCGTCGGCCCTTTCCAGGACGATGCGGTGAAGAGTTCGGATCGTGGCCTCGGGCTCGATGAACCGGAGGGTCGAATCGGTCCAGCGACGCAATTCGCCGGACAAGTCCTCGCTGGCCGAGGCATAGGCCTCGACCTTCCGCCGGGCATGCTCGAAACTGGTCCTGATGTCTTTGCGTAGCTGAGGCATGAGAGCGACTTCTTAGAACGTCGTCAGACAGGTGAGGGCTCGCCGCCCGTTCGGCGCGGCACCGGTTCCGTGCGGCCAAGCGCATGCGAGGCGGTTAGTCATGGTCGGCGTCGATCTGCCGTCGGGCCGCGTTCATCCGGACGACGCGCTGCGCCGTGGCGACGGAGAGGGCCTGGAACGCCTCCGTCATCCCCCGCATCACTTCGGGCGGCGTCTCCCGATCCGATTTCGAGGCCATGAACAGCTTCAGGATCTTCCAGCCGAAGCGCACCGAGCGGAGGAGGTAGAGCAGCGGCTCGTAGGAGGGCGCGTGATAGGCCTCGATGGCCATGGCGCTGGGAACCCCAGCGAGGCGGGCGAGCGCCACGAGCGCTTCCGTCTCGCGGCCCGAATCGAGCCAGCCGACGATGACGGTTTCGGTGACCTCGCCCTGGCGGAACTGGGCGCCCACGAACACCTCGGCCGCGAAGATGGCGCGGGCCGGATCGTCCGGGGAGGGCGGGGTCATACCGTGCCACAGGGCACCTTCCTGCGCCAGGATGTCGGGTACGTCGTCGCGGTCGCGAAGCCGCGCGGCGAGTTCCGGATCGGACAGGCTGCGGCCCACGAGCTGTCTGTAGCCGTCGAGGGAGAATCGCGCGCCGGGATTGCCCGCCACCGCACGCGATACTGTCGCGTCGCCCCGCTCGACGATGATGTCGGTGAGGAGCTCGATGAGGGTCTTGCGGCGCGTCAGGGCCAGGAGCTGGGGCTGGCCGCAGACCCGCGCGATCGCGGTGAGATCGTCGAGCGTCAGCAGCGTCGCCGCTTCGAGGGTCGGGACGGATACGGCGGCGGCGGGATCGAAGGCCAGGTCGCGAATCAGGCGCGGCGGCGCGTTGGCGATCGGGGCGATGCGGCGCGACAGGTCGCTTCTGGCGACCTCCTCCATCGACCGGGCCAGATGCAACATCACCATGTCGAAGGCGCGGACGTGGTCGGCGCCGAGACGCGGCGCGTATTCGGCGAATAGTGACGTCAGATCGTGCAGGATCGACTCGCGGCGCTCCGTCGAAGCCCCCGCCATGGTGCGGTCGAGTTGCTGAACGAGGGCTACGAGTGCGGTCGCCATGGGCGCTGATGTCTCCGGCCGACCTTGCGTGCCAGCAGGACCACGGGACGACGATACTGGTCGCGCCACCGTTAACGGGCGGTTCGTCCGGCCGGCTCGGCTTGCGGCCCGGTCGCCGTTCGGGAGGGCGGTGCGGCATAGAGGCCGTCGGACCGCCCTTCGTCGGTCGTTCCAAGGGCGGGCGCAACACATTGGAATTGTTCTGATATATCGATTCGGCAAAGAAGCGCCTTTGCATCGGCTGAGCGCTGGTTTACGCGCTAGAGACGATGCGCAAGATCACTCACTCCGCCCTGATTTCCGCCTCCCTGCTGGCCTTCGCAGCCCTGGGCACCGGCTTCGCCTCGGCCAAGGAGACGCCGATCGGCCCTCCCATGCTGAAGGACGGGCTGGAAGTGACGGCGGTCTATCTTCAGCCGATCGAGATGGACCCGCCGGACATGATGCGCGCCGCCGCGCAATCCGACATCCACCTCGAAGCCGATATCCGCGCGGCCAAGGACAACCGCAACGGCTTCGCCGAGGGCGATTGGCTCCCCTCCCTCGACGTAAGCTTCGAACTGACGAAGCTGGAGGGCGAGGCCGCCACGGGCCCGAAGGTGAGCGGCTCGCTGATGCCGATGGTCGCCAATGACGGCCCGCATTACGGCGACAACGTCAAGCTGAGCGGCCCCGGCCGCTACCGGCTCAAGCTCACCGTGGCCCCTCCCGGCAAGAACCAGCATTTCGGCCGCCACGTGGACAAGGAGACGGGCGTCGCCGAATGGTTCAAGCCCTTTGACCTGATCCAGGACTTCACCTTCGCCGGCACCGGCAAGAAGGGTGCGTATTGAGCCCCGTGATGCAGCACGTCCGCAGCCTCGCACTCGCCTGCGCCGTCATGGCGGCCGGTATCGGCTTTGCGTCGGCCAACGACATGCCGGTGATCAAGGTCGAGATGAAGGACGGCGTGATCATCCCCGAGATCATCGAGGTGCCGGCCAATACCCGCTTCAAGCTGGAGATCAGCAATACCGGCGCTTCGCCGGTGGAGTTCGAGAGCATGGAACTGAAGCGCGAGAAGGCCCTGGCCGCCGGCGCGACCTCGGCCATCGTGTTCCGCACCCTCGACCCCGGCACCTACGACGTGTTCGACGATTTCCATCCGGAAGCCAAAGCCAAGCTGGTGGCGAAGTAGCCCGATGGCGGCGAGCGTCTCGACGGACCTGCGCGAAGCCTGGATTGACCAGCGCCTCGCGGAACTCGGCCATTGGCTCCAGCGCCACGGCGGAATCATCCGCAGCGTGCAATGGGCCGTCGTGGCGGTCTATCTCGTCCTCGTGGCCGTGCCGGCCTTCCTGCCCCTGCCGGACCGCACCGCCCATCTCTGGAACAACCTGACGGTCCTCGCGCAATTCGCGTTCTGGGGCATCTGGTGGCCCTTCGTCCTCGTGAGCATGGTGCTGGTCGGCCGGGCGTGGTGCGGGGTCCTGTGTCCCGAGGGCACGCTCACGGAATTCGCCAGCCGCTGGAGCCTCGGCCGCGCGGTGCCGCGCTGGATCACCTGGGGCGGCTGGCCCTTCATCGCGTTCGCCGGAACCACCGTCTACGGCCAGATGGTCAGCGTCTACGGCTATCCGAAGCCGGTACTCGCCGTTCTGGGCGGCTCAACGGTGGCGGCAATCGCGGTGGGCCTCGTCTATGGCCGCAACAAGCGCGTCTGGTGCCGCTATCTCTGCCCCGTGAACGGGGTCTTCGCGGTGCTGGCCAAGCTGGCGCCGGTGAGCTTCCAGGTGGACCGCCCCGCCTGGGCCGCCTCCGATAAGCCGCAGGGCGCCGCCTTCAACTGCGCGCCCCTGGTGCCGGTGAAGACCATGCGCGGGGCCGGCGCCTGCCATATGTGCGGGCGCTGCAGCGGCTATCGCGGCGCGGTCCGCCTCGCCCGGCGCTCCCCGGCTTACGAGATCGTCCATGTGGCCGGCACCGAGCCGAGCCTCGAACAGACGGTCCTGATCCTGTTCGGCATGATGGGCCTCGCGGCCGGCGCCTTCCAATGGTCGTCGAGCCCCTGGTTCATCGACGCCAAGCAATGGCTCGCCACCTGGTTCATCGATCACGGCATGGTCTGGCCACTCGAGACCACCCTGCCGTGGTTCGTGCTCACCAATTACCCTGAGCACAACGACGTCATGACCCTGCTCGATGGCGGCCTGCTGCTGGCCTATATCGGTGCGGCGACGATCGTCCTGGGGGTGGGTCTCTCCGCCCTCGTGGCCCTCGCCACGCGCTGCCTCGGCCCCTGGTCCCCGTCGCGCTTCCACCACCTGACGCAGACGCTGATCCCCATTGCGGGATGCGGCGTCTTCCTCGGCCTCTCGGCCCTCACGGTCACCTTCCTGCGCGGGGAGGGGCTCCCGCTTCCCTACGTCGCCGAGATGCGGGCCGGGCTGCTCATCGGCGCGAGCCTGTGGAGCGCGTGGCTCGCCTGGCAGGTGGCGGGGCTCACCACCGGCGGATGGCGCCGGGCGGGCGCGACGGCCTGCATCGCCGCCGCCGCCACCCTGTCGGTCTCCGGCTGGGTGCTTCTGTTCTGGATCTGGTAGGGCGCTCACGCAGCCCGCCCGCGACATCGAAGGAAATCTCCGCATGATCGGAGCATTCGTCATCGCCTTCCGCGAGGTCATCGAAGCCGGCCTCATCATCGGCATCGTGCTGGCGGCGACGCGCGGCATCGCCGGGCGCGGCCGCTGGATCGGCCTCGGCGTGGTCGGCGGGCTTGCCGGCGCCTGCCTCGTGGCGCTCTTCGCCGAAGCGATCTCCGACGCGTTCGAGGGCGCGGGACAGGACATCCTGAACGCCGCCGTCCTCGCCACCGCCGTTATCATGCTGATCTGGCACAACACCTGGATGAGCCGCCACGGGCGCGAACTGGCGGGCGAACTGAAGGCCGCCGGAGAATCCGTGCGCCGGGGCGAGACCACATCCGCCGCCCTGGCCTTCGTCGTCGGCGCGGCGATCCTGCGCGAGGGCGCGGAACTCGTCCTCTTCCTCTACGGCCTCGTCGCCTCGGGCACGTCCGGCCCCGACCTGCAGATCGGGGCGCTGGCCGGGGTCGGCGCCGGCATCCTGATCTCGGCGGTGAGCTATTTCGGCTTGGCCGCGATCCCCACCCGCTACGTCTTCTCGGTCACCAGCGCGCTCATCATCTTCCTCGCCGCCGGCCTCGCCGCGCAGGCGGCGCAGTTCCTCACCAATGCCGGGCTCATCACCGTGCTCGACCGGCCGCTCTGGAACACCGCCAACATCCTGTCCGAGGGCAGCATGGTCGGCCGCGTGCTCCATGCCCTCGTCGGCTATACCGACCGCCCGACGGGACTGCAGGTCATCGTCTATCTCGGCACGATCCTGGTGATGATCGCGCTCATGCAATGGTCGTCGGCCGACAAGAGGCGGCGGACCCTGCGGACGGCGTGAACCGGGGAGGCGGACCATGCATGTGAACCACGATTCGGCGGCTCCGGCGGCGGCCCCGATCACGTTCGACCAATTCCTGGCCGTCGACATCCGGATCGGCACGGTGGTCTCCGCCGAGCCGTTTCCCGAAGCGCGCAAGCCGGCCCTCAAGCTCGTCATCGATTTCGGACCGGCCATCGGCGCCAAGCGCTCCAGCGCCCAGATCACCGAGCATTACCGGCCGGAGGATCTGGTCGGCCGGCAGGTCGCCGCGGTGGTGAACTTCCCCCCGCGCCAGATCGGCAAGTTCCTCTCGGAGGTCCTGACCCTGGGCTTCGCCGACACGAACGGCGCCGTCGTGCTGTTCCGCCCCGACCAGGCCGTGCCGGACGGAAGCCGCCTGTTCTGATCTCACCGCCGTTTGGCAGCGCCGGCGATCCAGGCCTCGAGGCGTGAGACGAGCGATGCGGGGTCGCCGCCGAGCGCCAGGATCTTCTGTCGCGCCGTATCCCCGGTGACGATGCGGATGTCGGACCGGCGCAGGTCCAGGGCCTCAGCGAGGGCGGCGATCAGCGCCGTGTTGGCGGCCCCCTCCACCGGAGGTGCGGCGACCCGCATCTGGACCCAGACGCGCCCGTCGGCGCCCTCCACGAGACCGTCGAGGCCGGTCCGACTCGCGCGCGGCGTCAGGCGCACGGCGAGCCGGACGCCCTCCCGCGTCGCCGTATAGGGGCGGTTTTCCGTCGAAGGCGGCATGATTCCCTGTCCGTGCATGGTCCGGGCCGGTTTCCCGCGAACCCAGTGGATTTTCCCGAGGCCCTCGCGGCGATGCGGTGTGATCGGCATTTCGCTGCAAAGGCCACGCCCGCGCCGGTCGAACGCGGATCATCGACACGCATTTTATATCCGCAGGGCTGTCCCGGCAGCCGTGTTGCATTAAGCTCCACCGCATCGTCACTGGAATGCGTTCATGTCCGATCTCCGCCTGCGCCGCAGCGTCCTCTACATGCCCGGCTCGAACCAGAGAGCCCTCGACAAGGCGAAGACCCTGCAGGCCGATGCCCTGATTCTGGACCTCGAAGACGCGGTGGGACCGGACGAGAAGGTGCTGGCCCGCGAGCAGGTCTGCGCGGCGGTGAAGGGCGGCGGCTACGGCGACCGCGAGCTCGTGATCCGCGTCAACGCTCCGCAGACCCCCTGGGGCGAAGCCGACCTGAAGGCGGCCATCGAAGCCCGTCCCGACGCCATCCTGATGCCGAAAGTGTCCTCGCCCGCGGTGCTGGAGAGCATCGCCAACCATCTCGAAGCCCTCGACGCGCCCGAGAGCATCGACGTCTGGGCCATGATCGAGACCCCGGCGGCGATCCTCAACATCCAGGACATCGCCAAGGCGCGGCGCGACCGGCGCACCCGGCTCACCTGCTTCGCCCTGGGGACCAACGATCTCGCCAAGGACACCTGGGCGCAGCTCGTGCCCGGCCGGGTGCCGATGCTGCCCTGGATGATGTTCACCCTGGCGGCCGCCCGCGCGGAAGGCCTCACCATCCTCGATGGCGTGTGGAACGACATCGGCGACATCGAGGGGTGCCGCACCGAGTGCCGCCAGGCGCGCGACCTCGGCTTCGACGGCAAGACGCTGATCCATCCCAACCAGCTCGAGCCGGCCAACACCTCCTTCGCCCCGACCGAGGAAGAGGTGCGCCGCGCCACCCTGGTGATCGAGGCCTTCGACAAGCCGGAGAACGCAAAGCGCGGCGCCATCAAGGTCGAGGGCCGCATGTACGAGCGCCAGCATATCAGCATGGCCCGCCGCGCGGTGAACTGGTCGGATTCCATCGCCGCCAAAGGGTATTGAGGCAGGTCGTCTCCTCCATGAACGGCGGAGAGAGCCCCCTCTCCCCGCAGGCGGGGAGAGGATCGCGGACACCTCGTCGTGTCCGCGATGAGCGGAGGCGAAGCCGGAGCGACGGTGAGGGGGCGATTCCGATGGTGTCTCATCCGACATCGTCCCCTCACCGTCGGCTACCGCCTCGACGCGCCGACGACAGGGTCGTCGCGTCCCTCTCCCCGCAAGCGGGGCGAGGGAATGCGCACCCCGTGCAATCGGGGAGGGGTGTGGGAACAAGGGATCGGGCGGCGGGATTGCCCGTCCATAGCGCTTCATCCCAACCAGCCCCGTCCCGCCTCCCTCATGAAAGCGGGACGGCTCGGTCGCGTGAACGGGTGAACGCGAGGCCTCCCGGTCGGGGGCCTGTCTCACCCCGTTTAGGACAGCACGCGCCTCATGAGCCCGATCCTCGAACCCTTCACCCTCGGCGACCTCACCCTCAAGAACCGCGTCGTCATGGCGCCGCTGACCCGGAGCCGGTCCTCCGACGAGGGCATCCCCCCGGATTTCGCGGTCGATTACTATGCCCAGCGCGCCAATGCCGGCCTGATCATCTCGGAGGCGACCAACATCTCGCCCCAGGCGGTCGGCTATGCGCTGACGCCGGGCATCTGGACCGATGCGCAGGTGGAGGGATGGAAGCCCGTCACCGCGGCGGTTCACGCCAATGACGGGCGCATCTTCCTGCAGCTCTGGCATACGGGCCGCATCTCGCATCCCGACGTGCAGCCGAACGGCCAGTCGCCGGTGGCGCCCTCGGGCCTGAAGCCCGAGGGCATGGCCTTCACCAAATCCGGCATGAAGCCGCATGAGACGCCCCGCGCCCTGGAGACGGACGAGATCCCGGGCATCGTCGAGGATTATCGGAAGGCCGCCGAGAATGCGAAGCGCGCCGGATTCGACGGTGTCGAGATCCATTCGGCCAACAATTACCTGCTCGAACAGTTCGTGCGCGATTCCACCAACAAGCGGACCGATCGGTATGGCGGCTCCATCGAGAACCGCCTGCGCTTCCCCCTCGCCGTGGTGAAGGCGGTGACCGAGGTCTGGGGCGGCAAGCGCGTCGGCATCCGCCTGTCGCCCGCCACCACGGAACCGGGTAAGACGCCGCTGGACAGCGATCCGAAGGCGACCTTCGGCGCCTATATCGATGCCCTGAACGCATTCGACCTGCTCTACGTCCACACGATCGAGGGCGTGACCCAGCAGACCCGCGACGTGCCGGACGAGGTGGATTTCGGCCAGATCCGCGAGCGTTTCCGGGGCGCCTATATCGGCAACAACCAGTACACGCTCGACCTCGCCGAGAAGGATCTCGCCGAGGGGAGGGCGGACCTGTTCAGCTTCGGCCGGCCCTATATCGCCAATCCCGATCTCGTGGAGCGGCTCCGCACCGGCGCACCGCTCGCCGAGGCTCCGAAGGCGTATTGGTATGGCGGGGGCGCCAACGGCTATTCCGACTGGCCGGGCATGAACGGCCCCGTCGCGTTCCGGCGCTGATGCCTCATCCCGGGAACTCGGTCCGGGGTGGACTACTCGCTTCCCGCACCTGCTCGACGGCTGTTCGCCCTATCCAAGAGGGTCCGACGTGAGGCGCCACGGGCTCCCTCTCCTGGAAGGAGAGGGGACCTGCGCTGCCCGCGAGATGTGTGAATATCGTAGCCAAGGTGGAACGGTGGGCCTCAGCCCTTCGGTGAGGGCTCGCCACCTTGCGCCTCGGCCTGCTCGCCACCGGCATTCGCCGGTTGCGGCACCGACATCTCCGGGTAGCGCTTGCGATATTCCTTCAGGAAGGCCTGGAGGGTCTCCGCCTTGGTGGCCCGCTGCGCGATCTCGCGGAAAGCCTGGCTCCGCACCGCGTTCGGCTGGGTGAGCAAGGCGAAGGTGCGGGCGTCGGCGCTCTCGGCCATGGGCTCGGCGAACTTCGCCCTCAGGCGCTCCAGCCCGAGGGACTCGTTCGACAGGCCGTAGGCGATGGCCGAGCGGATGATGTCGGAGCGCATGGCATCGTCGAGGGGTTTGCGCAGGCGCCAGGCCTCGCCGACCATGGCCTCGTGCGCCTCGCCCGCCTCGCGCCAGCGTCGGCCGCTCCAGAGAATGTCCGCGCGCAGCCGCTCCACGTCGGCGCCGGTCTCCGCCTCGATGGTCTCCAGGGCGAGATCGGTGCGCGACAGGTCGGACAGGGCGCGCGCCCGGATGAGCGCGCGGGCACGGCGCAGATCCTCGGGCAATTCCGGCTGATAGGTGGCGTCGATGACCTGGAGCGCCTGGAGCGGCTTCTCGTCCATCATCCGGATGGTCGCCAGCCGCGCGGCGACGCTGGCGCGGGCCGGGCCGGTGAGACGGTGATCGACCTGATGCTGCAGCAGTTCACCCGCCGAATCGAGCAGGTCGAGTTCCACCAGCTTGTCGGCGAGGCGGCGCACGATCTCGTCGCCGCGCCGGCCGATCGGCGCGAAGTCCTTGAAATCGAAATACAGCGCCAGCGCCTCCACGCCGGACATCCGCGCCCCCTTCTCGGAGAGGAAGAGGTCGTCGAACAGGTCCTGGGCGCTGTCATGGAGCTCGCGGCTGATCGCCGATCCGGGCGCCAGCGCATCCGCCTTGCGCGAGGCGGCGAAAGCCTGGCGCCAGCGCCCGGCTTCCATGTTCAGCTTGGAGAGCCCTGCGATCGTCCTCTGCTCGATCTCGTCGCCATGCCAGGTGAGGAGGAGCGTTTCCAGCCGTTCGATGGCCTCGGCCACCGGCATCTTGCCGAGGGCATGGGCGAGGACGGTGCCGCGCAGGGTCGCCACGGCGGCGGTGGGCCGGTCCGCCGTGTCGGACAATCGCTGATACGTATCGAGCGCCGCGCTCGTCTGGCCCGTCACCTCGTCGATCCGCGCACGCAGGAAAGCCAGGCGGTCCGAGACCGAGCGGTCGGACGCGCGCGCCTGCGCGGTGGTGATCTGCTGGCTCGCGGTGGCCCAGTCGCCGGTCTCGATGGCGGCCTCCGCCGCAACCGAGCGAAGCAGGCTCTGCAGGTCGTCGGGATAGCGCTCGATGATGGCCGCCGTGTCCCGGAACGCCGTATCGGCGATGGGCCAGCGCCCCGCCTTGGCATCGAGATAGCCCTTCCACAGCCGCGCCTCCGGGTCGGCCCGCAGGTATTCGGAGTCGAGGGCCTTCCGCGCATCGGCGTAACGGGCCATCTGCGCGTTCGCCACGGCGGTGAGGATGGCGAGTTCGCGCTGTCCGGCCATCACCGGATCTTCGCTGGCCGCCACCTGAAGGACGCCGAGGGCTTCCAGGCCGAGCCCGTTGGCGAGCATGCTCCGCGCCAGGGCGAGCCTCAGCGGCCCGCGCGCCGGGCGCGGCGCGTCGACCACGGCGTTCAACTGCTCCCGCAGGTTCTCGCCGATATTGCCGCTCCGCGCCGCGTCCCAGGGCTGGCGCTCGATGGCGAGATCGCTCACGGCGGTGAGGGCCGGTTCGGCCGGGCGCGCCACTCCGGAGACCGCCATGCCGCCTTCGCGGGCGATCACGACGCCGTCCATGTCCGGCCGCACCAGCAGATCGTCGGCCTTGGCGAGGACGGCGACGCCCTGGCGGCTCGGCAGCAGCTCGAAATCCACGAAGGCCTGTCGCTTGGGGATGCCGGCGGGCTTCGGGCCATAGCCGGTCACCACGCCGATCCGCTCGCCGCCCCGCTCGATCCAGGTCGCTCCACCGGGGTGGGGCAGGCGGATGCCGATGCCGATGCGGCCGCTCGCTTCCGTGTTGCGGATCGCGGACAGCGTTTCGCTCGCCGACAGATTCTCACCGGCCACGAGTTCCCAGCCGGTGGGCGCATCCGCATCGCCGATGGGGACGAGATCGAGGAGCCGCTCGCGGGGAACCTTGAAGCTCAGGGAGACGAAGGCACCCTGCCGCCGGGGCTGACTGACGAGATCGAAGACCGGATCTCCGGGGGGGACGGCGACCGTCTCGGGCGTCTCGAAGACCAGGGTGGCGATGCCGGCCCGCTCGAACAGGGCCGCCGCCGGCTGGCGCTGGAACGGAAAGGCGAGGCCGGGTCCGGCCGGGCGCAGGACGACGGTCTTCTGCGGAAGAGTGGGCGCCGGCATGCCGGCCGGTTTGGCCTGCGCGGCGCTCACCGGCGCCGTCGCGGGTTTGGACGATGCGTCCCCCGCCGCGGCCTTCACGTCCGCCGCGGATGGCTTGATATCCGAAGCTTTGGCATCCGGGGGCGCGGCCTTGCGGAAGACGTCCAGCGTCACGCCGTCCTCGTCCCGTCCGGTGCGGATCTCGTAGCCGGCGGCGGGCGTCACCAGCAGGCGGGCGCCCTCACCGTCGTTCTCGACGGACAGAGCCTCGATGGCGGGCTTGGTGCGCCCACGGGGCGCGAGGTCGTCGATGCGCCAAGCACCGGGAATCGTCAGCCGCGTCGCCAATCCGGCCTCGTCGAACCGCGCGGTCGTCTCCGGTGCGAGCCGCAGGCTGAGCCGGGTCAGGGTCGGCAGGCGCGAGAGTTCGAGGGGCAGGCGCTTCGGCTCGATGACGGGCTTGGCCGCGCGCATGGCGGCTTCCGCGATCTGCGCCCGGCGGACGAGTTCGGCCACGATCTCGGGCGGCAGCGGAGGAGGGAGCCCGGACCAGTCTTCGGGCAGCAGGTCCACGAAGACGTGTTCGCCCGCCGTCTGGACGTTGAGGCGATACGGCTTCTGCAGGGCGATGCGCAGGCCGGTCCCGTCGGGGTCCCGCCGGACCATGGTGACGAAATCGGGGATCTCGCCCGCGATCTTCTCGGGCGCCGAGGTGCTGGGCTCACCGAAATTCACCAGCAGGACAAGGCCGGAGATCCGGGCCTTCACCGGAACCGCCGAATCGAACGTCATGGCGATCCGGGCGTAGCGCCCGACCTGGTTCGCCTTCAGAGTGAGGAGGCGTGCCGCCTCGGCCTCGCTGCCCGAAACCAGCGTCCCGCCGAGGATCGAGGTCGCGATGAAGCCCGCCATGAGCCGGCGCCGTCGTCTCGCGATTTCGGCCCCCATTCCCATCGAACGTCACGCCACACCGGATTGCCCGGAGAATCCGAAACCGATTCCCGCGACACGCTACACCGCCGGCGAGTCTCCACTGTCGAGGCTAACGCCCGCCTAACGCCCGCTCGGCGCGATGTCTCGAAACTGCGCGCCCCCTGGATTCCCCCCGGAACGATGGCCTTCCGCCGATGTCCGATCAAAAAAACCCCGCGCCGGCTTTCGCCGGGCGGGGAGGTGTTCAGAAGGACCTTCCTTGGGAGGAAGACCGCAACTTTACCATGTGACATCCCACATTTACCACATCGGGAAACGGACATGTCCACTGCCGAGGCGGCTCGCGCGTCGATGTCGCGGGCCGGGTGGAGGGCGGCCCGCCCGACGCCGGGCGGCGACCGAAGAGCGGTTCCGGCCTACATCCCGCCGGTTCCGCCGCTGCCGCCACCGGCGCTTCCGGCCCCGGACCGGCGCGAGGGCTGGCTGGAATTGCCGCTCGCCGCCGAACTGTCCCGCCCGCGACGGCCGCCGGTGTTGTTCGAGAGGTTATGGGTTCCAAATCCGCGCTTGGAATGGCGCGAGCGCGCATTGGCGGAGGTCGTCATCTGCGCGAGGGCGAGCGACGACACGGCGAGGGCGCAAAAAGTGAGGGCCAAGGTCTTCATAAATTCTCCTGTCGATCCGGTGGGCCAACGCCAGAACGACCCGGAATATCCATGACGGAAGAACGAAGACCGCGACGGTAAAGACCCCGCCCGGCGCGAACCGGACGGGGGGAAGTCAGACAATCCCCCTCGGGGCGGAGGGTATGGGATAGACGCCCGACCCCAGCCAAATCATCCCCGAAACGGGCAGGCCGCAGATGTCGCACCACCCCCGGCCGTGGCCGCCCTAGATAGAGGGGTCACTCGACGGAGCCGGAAACCGATGTGGTATCTGTACGGCGCCGTTCTTCTCGCGGGCATCGCCAACGCCGTGCAGGCGGGACAGAACGGCGCTCTGGCCAAGAGCCTCGGCGGATCCCTGAGCGCCGGCCTCGTCGTCGCGGCGGGAACGGCCGCCTGCATCACGCTCGCCGGCCTCGTCTCGGGCAAGCTGACCCTGCCGTCCGCCGCCCAGGTCTTGGACGTGCCCTGGTGGGCCTGGTTCGGCGGCGTGCTCGGGGGCGGCATCGTCGTGGCGCAGCTCATGGTGGCCCGCCAGATCGGGGCCGCCCCGTTCCTCGGAATGCTGGTGACGGCGGGCGTCGTCACCTCGATCCTGCTCGATCATTTCGGCTGGATCGGTTTCGAACGCCACCCGGCGACCCTGTGGCGGATCGCAGGCGGTCTGCTGATGATCGCAGGCGTCGCCCTCGTGGCGACATTCTAGTCCGCCGGGCTGAACCGTTTCCACGGTGTCCGCCGTTATAGCGCTACTCTCAACCAGGAAGACCCATGCACCGTTACTTCCCCGTCCTCATCGCCGTCGTCGCGATCCTCGCGGTCGGGATCCTGTATGCCTTCGTCCGCAACGGCGACACGGCGCATACCGCCCCCGTCCAGCAGACGGCGCCGCGCTGATGCGACGCCTGATGCCCCTGGTGCTGCTGGGTCTCGTCGCGATCCTCGCGGTGATCTGGGTGGGCGTCTGGAATTTCGAGGCGCTTCGCACCGAGCGGGCCGAGAATGGCGGAGCCCCCGCCGTCCCGGCCTGCGATCCGAACAACACGGTCGGCAAGGCGATCCTGCCGAACTGCCCCGACGCGTCCATCACCGCGACGCAGAAGCGCTGACGCCCGCGCGGCCCTCCGCTCGATCTTGCCGGAGCACTCAGTCCGGCGGTTGGATCGGGAGACCACCCGACCCCGTCATTTCTTGACGACGAGCCCCGGAATGATCGTGCCGGTCTCGCCGAAATTGGCGACGGCCTTGGCGCAATTGGCCGGCACATCCTTGCCGTAGACATCGGCATAGGCTTTGACCCGCAGGATCAGCTCGCCGCCCGCCAGGGCGTCCGGCTCGATGCCGAGGCCGCGCACCACCGTCTTGAACGTCTCGTAGTTCGGCTTCGATTCGGGGCAGGAGGCCGAGACGAACTGGAGCAGCCCGGCGAGCTTGGCGGCGGTGTTCTTCTGCCGCTCCTCCTTGGTGTCCGGCGGCGGGGGCGCATCCGGCGCGGGCTGGGCGGCGAGGGGAGCCGTCAGGGTCCCCAACAGGAGCGAGGCGAGCACGATCTGCTTCATGGGTGGCGTGTTCCTACCTGTCTGTCCCGTCGCCCGACTGTTTGCCGTCAGTGCGAGAGTGCGCTGGCCCTCGCGAGGGCGGCACCGAAGCCGTTGAGCGGCACGGTGATCGTCGTGGGTTCGGTGGCGTCCTGCTTCGGGGCGAGGATGAGCAGGTTCTTGGCGGTCTTCATCGTGTCGGTGGCCAGGGTCGGCAGGCTCACCGGCACGAGGCAGCCTTCCGAGCTGCAGGTGTAATAGGGCGCGCCCTTGCCGAGAACCGCGTCGTCGATCTTGAAGCTCAACCCGGCCTCGATCTGGAACCCGAACGGCATCAGGATCAGCCCATCGGTGCGATCGTTCGCGGGCGGCTTCAACTCGATGGCGAATTCGCGGCGGTTCTCGCGCTTCGAGCCCTGGGCCTGCACCACCGAGCAGATCGAAACCTGGTTCTCGCGGGAGCAATTGATGCTCCAATCGCCATAGCTCTCGCTCAGCGCACTGGCGCCTTCCGGCCAGATCGCCTTGGCCGGGGCTACGGCGGCGGGCGCAGCGGCGACCGGGGCGGGGGCTTTCGGCGCGGGCTTCGGCTTCGGCTTGGGTTTGGGCTTCGCCGGCGCGTCGGAGGCGGCCGGTGCGTCCTGCTCCGGCGCGGCCTCCTGCGCCGAAGCACCGTTCCAGGCGGTGATCGCGGCGAACGACATCACGCCGACCACGGGCAAAACATGTCTCCAACGCATCGAGCGGGCATCCGGCATTCGAACGAAATCAGACCTGCCGCCTAGCCCTCCCGGCCCGCGAGCGCAATGGACCCGCCGGCATCGCGATTCGTCGCCCACCGGCAATCCGACCCGGCCGTCCTTGCCGAATTTGCCCGCGAGCCCCGTCTACCCCGCTCGACCGTCCGGGTCAGCGACGCCTGTCCTGGCCGCCCTGGTCGATGGCCGGCAGCTCGTTGGGGCCGAGCCCCATGACGACGGGCTGCTGCGTCGGCGTCTGGCCGCGCGCGCGGTTGGCGAGCGCCACGGTGAGCTTCTCGGCGGGTTCCGACTGCATCAGCGCCAGCACGTCGGCCATCTTGCGCGGATTCATCGCCAGGACGATGGGCACCAGCACGTCGAGGGAGAGGCGATCGAAGACGCGGGCGGCGTCCTTCGGCTTCATCGTCTCGTACATGGTGACGATGTTCTTCAGGCCCATCCTCTCGGCATCGGCCTGCTGCGCGGCGGCGCCGTCGGGCCTGTCCTCGTTGCGCTTGAGATCCTTGACGCCCTCTTCGAGCTTGCGCTCGGCGGTTCCGAGCATCTGCTCGCGCAGGCTCAGGGTCTCGTCGCGCTGCTTGAGGGCGTCGCGCCGGGCCGAGAGCTTTTCGAGGATGGCGCGCTCGCTGGCCGGCATCGGCTCCGGGGGAGGCGGGGGGCGCGGCGCGGGCGGCTCCGGTTCGGCCGCGGGCTTTTCCGGTTCCTTGGGCGTCACGGACCCGGTGGTCTGCGGGTCCGGCAGTTCGTAATTGGTCCGGGCCTTGGCGAGGACCCGCGCGAACTCCGGCAGCTGCGCGTCGGCCGAGGCCGGGCTCGGCCCCAGATCGTCGACGGCGATGGCGCCGAGCTTGAGCACGAGGAGGCCCACGGCCGCCAGCGTCACCGCATCGATCAGCCGCAGCTTGTAGGGACGCGCCTGTGCTGCACCTTGCCGGCCGGTGCGGAGTTTTCCCAGGCGGGTCTGTCCCGCGCGGACGAGGGAGCGGGGCGTCGTCATGCGGCGCGGCTCCGCAGGCGGCCGAGCGCCCGCTCGGACATGGCGAGGGCGGCGGCGGCGGCGGCGCCGAGGCGCTCACCGTTGGGGCTCGACGGCGCGGCCTTCGCGTCCCCGGCCTCCACCGGCGCGGCGCGGATCTCGGAGGGGCGGATCTCGACGGGGGGCACCACGGCCACCCGCGAGGGCTGCGAATGGGAGACGATGGCGGAGATGCGGGCGATCACGGTCTCGCCGGCCTGGACGTGGGCGGAGAGGTCGGCGGCGTAGCGCTCCGCCGTGCCGAGGCGGTCGGCCAGGGTCCGGTCGCACTCGTCGAGGGTGGCGCGCAGGCCGATGATCGCCCGCTCGGCGGTCGAGCTCGCCACCACGAGATCGCCGATGGTCTGGCGCAGGGCCGCCTCGTCGGCCTTCATCCGGGTGATGCGCCGGCTGAGGCGCACGGACGAGACGATGCTGGCCACGAGGAGGATGGCGACGAGGACGTCGGCGGCGAGGGTGACGAGGAGGCTCATGCGCGGGTCACCCGTCGTTGCGGTTGTTCATGGAGGCCTCGAAGGCCTGGAACGTGGTGCGCGAGCGCCGGAGCGGCCGCGTGAGTTGCACCGAGATGTTGTCGTCGACACGGCCGATGCGGCCCTGCGTCAGGGCCCAGTCACCGCAGCGGACGTTGACGAGGTCGGTGGGCTTGGTGTCGAACATCAGCGTGTCGCCGACCTTCAGTGACAGCACCTTCTTCAGAGGCAGCATCATCTCGTGGAGGACCGCCTCCATGGTGGCGTCGGCCTGCCAGATCTCGGTGGCGAGGTGGCTTTCCCAGGTGTGGTCGCGGCCGAGCTTCTCGCCCATGAAGCTCTGCATGAGCAGTTCACGGATCGGCTCGATGGTGGCGTAGGGAAACAGGATCTGGAGCTGGCCGCCGCGGCCGTCCATGTCGAGCTTCAGGGTGATCAGGATGGCGGCGTTGGCCGGCCGGGTGATCGTGGCGAAGCGCGGGTTGGTCTCGATCCGGTCGATGCCGAAGCGCACCGGGGAGAGCGGCTGGAACGAGAGTTCTAGATCGCTGAGGATGATCTCCACGAGGCGCCGCACCAGCTGCATCTCGATGGTCGTGAACGGACGCCCGTCGAGCCGGGTCGCCGAGCCGCCGCGCTTTCCGCCCAGCAGCAGGTCGAGGGTCGAGTAGGCCAGGTTCGATTCCACGGTGACGAGGCCGGAATTCTCCCAGGCATCGGCCCGGAAGACCCCGAGCAGGGTCGGCAGCGGAATGGCGTTGAGATAATCGCCGAAGCGGACCGAGGTGATGTTGTCGAGGGTGACCTCGACGTTGTCCTGGAAGAAGTTGCGCAGGCTGGTCGACAACAACCGGATCATCCGGTCGAAGACGATTTCCAGCATCGGCAGGCGTTCGTACTGGACGACGCCCGAATCCACGATGGCGCGGACACCGCCGGCGCCCGAGGCCGACAATTCGCGCAAGGAGAAGCCGAGGACGCCGTCGATCTCGTCCTGGTTCAGGATGCGGTCGTTGCCGGCGAGTTCGGGGAGATTGTCGGTCTCCCCGTCCTCGATCATCGTCGCCCATTCGGCGGCGACGTCGCTCGCATGCGTGCTCGTGCCCTGCTCGGCCAGTGCCGCGCCCCACTCGTCGGCCAGCGAGGTCTCGCCGCCTTCGGCGTTCTGCGCGATCAGGGCGGCTGCCCAATCGTCCTCTTCGACCTCGTCTTCGGGACCTGCCATGACCGTCTCGACACCGATGGGGGGGTTACTGGACGATCACGTCCTTGAAGAGCACGGCCTCGGCCCGTGCCGGATGGATCGCGACATTGACCCGCCGGAGCAGTTCCTCGCGGAGCCGGTACAATCCGGCCGAGCCGGCGAGGTCGCTCGGGCGCAACTCGCGCATGTAGACCTGGAAGGTGTCCTCGATGCGCGGCATCAGCGGCTTCACCTCGCCCTCCACCTTGGCGTCCTTGAGTTCGAGGGATACCTTGACCTTGGCCGTGCGCGGCTTGTCCTGGCCGGGCTCGTTGGCGAGGTTGACCACCATCTCGCGCACTTCGAGGAAGACCAGGGGCTTCTTCACCTCCACGGCGGCGTGATCGTCGCCGCCCTTCTTCTTCATCATGAAGAACCCGCCGCCGCCGGCCAGCACCAGCACCGCCGCGCCGATCATGATGATCTTCTTCTTCCCGCCTTTAGGGGCTTCGCCTCCGGCGTCCTCCCCGTCCGCGGCGGGGGCCGTCTTGGGCTTCTTGGCCATGGATCGCCCCCATCGAATCTCGTCCCAGGGTGCGACCGGCGCTGAGCCCCCGCGACCCCGTGGAGGGATGTATCCAAGGTTACGGTTAACGTCTCGTTAAGGCGGCAAAACCTGCCGGGTGGTTCTTGCCGCGGGGATGCGGCGGGAGGACGATGCGACCGGCCTCTCTTCGCCACAAAATATTGATTTCACTGATCTTTTTAGATTTTTTGGAGATGGCACGGGCCGTGCGGGTAACCTTAACGTCGCCGCAGCCCAAGGCTTATTCGATCCATGCAGAACGCGCTGTTTGTCGGAGTCTCCAGTCAGGTCGCCCTGCAGCGTGAGCTCGACGTGATCGCCAACAACATGGCGAACGTCTCCACCACGGGCTTCAAGGGCCGCAGCTCGCGGTTCCAGGAATACCTGATGCCGGTGGCGAGCGCCGACTCGTTCCATCGGCCAGACCGGCGCGTCTCCTACGTCATCGACCAGGGCACGGCCCTCGACCTCGCCCAGGGACCGATCGAGCAGACGGGCAATCCGCTCCACGTCGCGGTGCGCGGCGAGGCCTTCCTCGTGGTCCGCACCCCGAACGGCGACCGCTACACCCGCAACGGCGCGTTCGAGACCGACCCCCAGGGCAATCTCGTCACCAGCGACGGCTACGCCGTGCAGGGCGAGGGCGGCCCGATCCAGATCAACGCCCAGGAGACCGGCCTCTCCATCGGGCCGGACGGCACGGTCTCCACCAATCTCGGCATCCGCGGTCGCGTGCGGATGGTGACCTTCGCCAACCCGCAGGCGCTCACCAACGAGGGCGCCAACCTCTACGGGTCGGCGGCGGCTCCGGTGGCCGCCGGCATCAACGGCCGCCTCGAATCGGGTGCCCTCGAACGCTCCAACGTCAAGCCGGTCATCGAGATGACCCGGCTGATGGACGTGAACCGCACCTACACCATGGTCTCGGGCGTGATCTCGCGCCTGGACGAGTTGCGGGGCACGGCGATCCGCCGCCTCGCCGACGTCGCGTAAGGAACCCAGGCGATGCGCGCCCTCTACGCAGCCGCCACGGGCATGGCGGCCCAGGAACTCAACGTCCAGGTCATCTCGAACAACATCGCGAACCTGCGCACCACCGGCTACAAGCGGCAGACGGCCCATTTCCAGGACCTGCTCTACCAGAACCTGCGCCGGGCCGGCTCGTCCACCTCGGACCAGAACACGCAGCTTCCCGCCGGCCTCGCCCTCGGGTCGGGCGTGAAGACGACCTCCACCGCCCGGACGATGTCGCAGGGGCCGCTCGCCTCGACGGAGAAGGAATACGACGTCGCCATCCGCGGCGAGGGCCTGTTCCGGGTGACCATGCCCGACGGCCGCACCGCCTATAGCCGCGACGGGTCGTTCGACCTCTCGGCCCAGGGCCAGCTCGTCACCCGCGATGGCTATCTCGTGGATCCGGGCATCACGGTGCCCAACAACGCCACCAGCGTCACGATCAGCGCGCAGGGCTCGATCCAGGCGACGGTGCCGGGGCAGACCGCGCCGCAGAATCTCGGCCAGTTCCAGCTCGCCCGCTTCGTGAACAAGGTCGGCCTCGAATCCATCGGCGACAACCTGTTCGTCGAGACCGCCGCCTCCGGCCCCGCCATCAACGGCCTGCCGGGCTCGGAGGGCTTCGGCAACCTGCAGCAGAGCTATCTCGAAGAGGCGAACGTCAACGCCGTCACAGAGATCTCGTCGCTGATCGCGGCGCAGCGTGCCTACGAGATGAATTCGAAGGTCGTCACGGCGGCCGACCAGATGCTCTCCACGACCTCGCAGATGTTCCGCGCCTGACGGTTCGTCCGGCCTGACGTTCCCGCTTCGCCTCTCCGTTTCAGCCCGCCTCCGAAAGCGTCGCGCCATGTTCGCCCTGAGACAGATCCCCACCGCCCAGCCGCGCCGCGTCGGCACGCTCACGCCCGGCATCGTCGTGCGCACGTTCCTCGCGCTCGCGGCCCTCGGCTTCATGACGGTCCAGGTTCTCGCCGAGGAGCCCGGCCAGCGACTGCGCCTGCGCGGCGACGTCACCGCGCGCGGCGATATCCTGACGCTGGGCGATCTGGTGGAAGGGGCGCCGGCGGATCTGGCGCGGCGCCCGCTGTTCCGCGCCCCGGCGCTCGGCGCGTCGGGGACGATCCAGGCCCGCCGCATCGCCGATGCGGTGGCCCCCCTCGGCCTCGGCGAGATCGAGACCGGCGGCCGGAACCAGGTCTCGGTGCAGCGTGCCGCCCGGCGTGTCGGCCCCACGGAGATCGAGGCGGCGATCAAGCGCGTGCTGGAGACGGCCTACGGCCTCGACCCGCGCAACCTCGCCCTGCGCCTCGACGGCGAGAACACCGTCCTGCTGGCGCCCCTCGACCTCGACGGGCAGGCGGCGGCCCTCGACGTCACCTACGATCCGCGCCTGAAGCGGGTCGCCGCCCTCATCACCCTGGGCGAGCGCCAGGCCTCCCTGCGCGTCGCCGGGTTGGTGCAGGAAATCCGCGAGGTCCAGATCCTCTCCCGCACGCTCAACCGCGGCGACACCGTGACGGCCGGCGACGTCACCGTCGAGCGCCGCCCCCGCGAGGCGACGCCCCCGGATGCCCAGGCCGGGTCGGTGGTCGCCGTCGGTCAGATCGCCCAGCGCAGCCTGAGCGCCGGCTCCATCCTCCGCTCCGGTGACATCGCTCAGGCGGATCTCGTCCAGCGCGGCGAGGCCGTGACCATCGTGTTCGATTCGCCCGGCCTCAACCTCTCCCTGCGCGGACAGGCCAACGAGAACGGACGTCTGGGCGCGGCGATCACCGTCACCAATCCCGTTTCCAAGAAGACCCTCGCCGCCACCGTGATCGGCCCCGGCCGCGTCTCGGTCAGCTCCTCCGCCAGCATCGGCCGCCAGGCCAGTGCGGCGTTCGACGCCGGCCGCTGACACCGCCCCGATCCTCACGAGAAAAGCTGGCTCCCATGACCAACCGCTCCATGACCGTCCGTTCCATGCCCCTCATCAAGACGCCGCTCTCCCTCGCGGCGATCCTGCTGGCCTGCTCGGCCCTGGGCGCCTGCAACACGGTGGACCGGCTCTCGCAGGTCGGCGCCACCCCGGCGCTCTCCTCCATCGAGGATCCGACCTCGCAGCCGGGCTACCGCCCGGTGCGCCTGCCCATGCCGGACGTGCAGCCCGTCTCCTACGCACCCAATTCGCTGTGGCGGACGGGATCGCGCGCCTTCTTCAAGGATCAGCGCGCCGCCCGGATCGGCGACCTCGTGACGATCAAGGTCAACGTCACCGACAGGGCCAACCTGAACAACGAGACGAAGCGCTCCCGCTCCAACGCGGAAGGCATGGGGCTCCCCAACGCGTTCGGCCTGGAGAGCAGCGCTGCCGTGGCCGCCGCCGGGATCAGCCCGGACAAGCTCCTCGCCGGGACGTCGACCTCGTCGAGCGATGGTTCGGGCTCGGTCCAGCGCAACGAGACGGTGACGACCAACATCGCCGCCATCGTCAATCAGGTCCTGCCCAACGGGAACCTCGTGGTGGAGGGCAAGCAGGAAATCCGCATCAACTTCGAGGTGCGCGAACTCATCGTCGCCGGCGTGGTGCGGCCGGAGGATATCGAATCCGACAACACGATCGATTCCTCCAAGATCGCCCAGGCCCGCATCGCCTATGGCGGCCGCGGCCAGATCACCGACGTGCAGCAGCCCCGCTACGGCCAGCAGCTCGTCGACATCCTGCTGCCGTTCTGAGGCTGAGCCAGTTCGCCCGGACGGTCTTGGGTTCTGCGTCGTGGAACCTGCACATGCTGGGCTACGATAGTCACAGATCTCGCGGGCAGCACGGGTCCCCTCTCTTGGAAGGAGAGGGAGCGCGCGGCGTCTCAGGTCGAACCGTCTTGGATAGAGGAACGGCCGTCGAAGAGAGGCGTGGACCCGGTGCCTTCCGAGCTAGGGAACGCGCGCGGCCCGCAAGATCGACGACGGTGCGTGAATAAATCCCGTCGACCAGCCCAGAGGGACCGTCCCGGTCAATGCTCGGTACCGGGCCGGTTGGGGCGCGGTGCGGTTCCGTGATTGTCGACGAAGGCCGAGCGTTCGGGGTCGTTCTTCAGCTTGGCGACGCGGGCGCGCTGCCACAACGCCACCCCGACGACGAGCGCGAAGGTTGCGAGGGCAAGCACGAGGATCAGAACTTCATTGTCCATGTCGGGATCCTTGATCGACGCGACGTCGTATCAGTAATCGTGACAACAGGACGAAGGTTCCGGGCGAGCAATTATCGTTTAAGGCCAAGCTTCTGTTGAATGCTCGGCGAGGTATTCAGGATCTAGAACTTCAGGGGCGACCGCCGAAACCTGTCACGACCACCGGCGGTCGCGACAGGTCCGTTCGATGGGCTACACCATCGACGCTACTCGTCGCGATAGACGCGCTCGCGCCGCTCGTGGCGCTCCTGCGCCTCCAGCGACAAGGTTGCGATGGGACGGGCGTCGAGGCGCTTCAGGGAGATCGGCTCGCCGGTCTCCTCGCAATATCCGTAGCTCCTGTCCTCGATCCGGGCCAATGCCGCGTCGATCTTGCCGGTGAGCTTGCGCTGGCGGTCGCGGGCCCGCAACTCGATCGCCCGGTCGGTCTCCGACGAGGCCCGGTCGGCCAGATCCGGATGATTCTCGTTTTCGGTCTGAAGTGCCACGAGCGTATCCTGCGCTTCGCGCAGAATGTCGGCTTTCCATCCCACCAGCTTACGGCGGAAATACTCACGTTGCCGCTCGTTCATGAACGGCTCGTCCTCGGACGGCACGTAACCGTCGTCGATCTTGACTGTCGCCATCCTCGCCCCTTCGCAAGTCCGTCACAGCCGGTACGCGGCGATGTTTCGCGTGCCTATACTTGAGGGCGCCCGACACTACAACGCACCCGTTGGTCCTACCCCCCTCGGATTCGGTGTTGCGTGCCCCCTGCGACAAACACGCAACGGGTGCATCCGCCAGGCGACACCCCGAGACGAACGCGCCGCGCTTGGCCTTCGGGCGGAAACCAGGCCGGATGGCGGTGCGAAGCCCCGTCGCATGGCGGTCGAAAACCCGTCGGATGGCGGTGGCCCGCCCCCTTCGCGAATACCATCGGACGATTGGGAGAGGCCGGTTTGCGGCCGGTGCGCCGTAACCTATAGGGTCGTTTCACGTCGGTCCCCGGACCGGCCGCGTGATCTCGCCCGCCGCGCGAAACCGAGGCCCTGAGAGTGCCGGAAAGCCGAACTTTGCCGAAGCCCATCGCCGGACATTCGGACATCTTCGTCGGCTCGAGCGAGATGGCGGCCCTGATGCGGGCCAAGGACTGGTCCCAGACCCCCCTTGGGCCGCCGGAACGCTGGCCCGAGGCGCTGAAGGTCGCCCTGCGCATCCTCCTGACCTCGCGGTTCGAGATGTGGCTCGGCTGGGGGCCGGAGATCGCGTTTTTCTACAACGACGCCTATCGCCCGACGCTCGGCCTCAAGCACCCGGAATCCCTCGCGAAACCCACCAAGATCCTCTGGGCCGAGATCTGGGACGACATCGAGGCGCGCATCCGCAGCGTCTACGAGGACGGCGAGGCGACCTGGGATCGCGGGCTGCTGCTGCTCCTTGAGCGCAACGGCTATCCCGAGGAAACCTATCACACTTTTTCCTACAGCCCGGTCCTCGCCGACGACGGAACGGTGGGTGGCCTGTTCTGCGCGGTCAGCGAAGAGACGAACCGCGTCATCAGCGAACGGCGCCTCGGAATCCTGCGTCTCCTCGGCGAGAGTCTCGCTCGGGCGGAAAGCCGCTCCGACGTCCTGCGGGCGGTGGAGGCCAGCCTCGGCGAGGCCCGTCGCGATCTGCCCTTCAGTGCCATCCATCTCTACGACGGGGGCAGCCTCGCCCGTCTCGCCGCCGCCACCGGGATGTCGGCGGACCATGCCGCCCTGCCGGAGGTCATCGATCCCGCCGGCCCCCTCGCGGACTTGCTCGACGGCTCGGGACACGAGACGATCGTCGATCTCGATCCGGCCCAGAACTGGCCGACCGGCGACTGGGCGAGGCCACCCGCGCAGGCGGTGAGCCTGCCCCTGGTCGGACAGGGTGGAAGCGCGCCGCTGGGCATCGTCACGGTGGGGCTGAACCCGCACCGGCCCATCGATGCCGATTACCTGAGCTTTCTCAAACTCTTGGCCGGACAGATCTCGTCGAGCCTCGCCAGCGTCTCGGCCTATGAGGCCGAGCGCGAGCGCAACGCTGTCCTCGCCGAAGCCGTTCGCATGCGTCAGGAGGCGGCCGAAGCCCTGAGGCAGGCCAACGAGGCCCTCCTCTCGGAAGTCCGGCAGAGGACGGCGGAGCGCGACCGCATGCGCACCCTGTTCCAGGACGCACCCGGCTTCATGTGCGTCCTGAGCGGACCCTCGCACGTGTTCGAGTACACCAACGAGGCCTATCTCCAGCTCGTCGGGCATCGCGACATCATCGGGATCGGCGTCCGCGAGGCGTTGCCGGAGGTCGAGGGACAAGGCTTCTTCGAGCTTCTCGACGAGGTCTACGCGACGGGCAGGCCCTTCATCGGCCGGAACATGCCGGTGACGATCCAGGCCGGACAAGATGGCGGCCTCGAACAGCGCATCCTCAACCTCGTCTATCAGCCGATCACGGAGGCCGACGGCAGCGTCACCGGCATCTTCGCCGAGGGGCACGACGTCACCGACCGCGCGCTCGCCGAAGATGCGCTGAGACGCCTGAACGAGACGCTGGAACAACAGGTCCAGGCCCGGACCCAGGAAGTCCAGGAGCGGACCCAGGAGCGCGACCGGGCCTGGCGCCTGTCGCAGGATCTGCTGATGGTCACGGAAGCGGACAGCCGGATCGCGGCGATCAACACCGCCTGGACGACCCTTCTCGGCTGGACATCCGACGATCTCGCCGGCCGGTCCTTTGCGGATCTCGCCCATCCCGACGACCGCGACGCCGTCTGCGCGACCTTCTCGGCCATCGTCGCCGAACCGCTCACCGACCCCTTCGAGTTCCGGCTGCGCCACGCCGACGGCAGCTACCGCTGGTTCGCCTGGACGGGCGCGTTCGAGGACGGACGGGTCTATGCCAGCGGCCGCAACACCACGGCCGAGCGCGAGCAGGCGGCCGCCCTCGCACTCGCCGAGGACGCCTTGCGTCAGGCCCAGAAGATGGAGGCCGTGGGCCAGCTCACGGGCGGGATCGCCCACGATTTCAACAATTTGCTCACCGGGATCGTCGGCTCCCTCGACCTGATGCAGACCCGCCTGTCGCAGGGCCGGATGGACAATATCGAACGCTACGCCAAGGCGGCGATGTCCTCCGCCAACCGGGCCGCCGCGCTGACCCACCGGCTCCTCGCCTTCGCCAGGCGCCAGCCGCTCGATCCGAAGCTGGTCGATGCCAACGCCCTGATCGCATCCCTCGAAGACCTCCTGCGCCGGACGATCGGCGAGACGATCTCCCTCGACATCGTCATGGGGGAGGGGCTGTGGGCGACCCTGTGCGATCCCCACCAGCTCGAGAACGCGATCCTCAACCTCGCCATCAATGCCCGCGATGCCATGCCGGATGGCGGCCGTCTGCGCATCGAAACCAGCAATTCCGAACTCGACCGCGCCTATGCCCGACTGCATCCGGGGGTGGAGCCGGGCGCGTATGTCCGCATCGTCGTATCGGATACCGGCACCGGCATGCCGGCCGACGTCATCGCCCGGGCCTTCGACCCGTTCTTCACCACGAAGCCCCTGGGGCAGGGGACCGGCCTCGGCCTGTCGATGATCTACGGCTTCGCCCGGCAGTCGGACGGCCATGCCAAGATCGACTCGCAGGTCGGGCACGGTACGGCGGTGAAGCTCTACCTGCCCCGCTCCGTCGAAGCGGTCCCGGAGCCAGGCACGGCGGACACCGTCACGGAGGCGGCCCGTCTCGGCGCGGGGGAGACGGTCCTCGTGGTCGAAGACGAGGGGGTGGTGCGCGACCTCATCGTCGATGTGCTGGAAGACCTCGGCTACCGCGCGATCTCGGCCCCGGACGGCCTGTCCGGCCTGAAGATCCTGCTCACCCAGGAGCGTGTGGACCTGCTCGTGACCGATGTCGGCCTTCCCGGCCTCAACGGTCGCCAGCTGGCCGATCAGGCCCGCGAAACCCGCCCCAATCTGAAGGTGCTGTTCATTACCGGCTATGCCGAGAACGCCATCTTCGGCAACGGCCAGCTCGATCCGGGCATGCAGATGATCACCAAGCCGTTTCCGGTGGAAATCCTGGCCGGGCGCATCCGCGAGATGATGGAAACCTGAAGCGCCAGAAGGCTTTCGCTTCTGACGGCAGGCCCCGTCAGGTGGCTTGAGCGGCCGAGAGCTTGGCGAGTTCCACCGCTGCGCGCAGCTCGATATCGGCGATGAGCCCGTCGAGGCGCGGATCGCCGCTGGACCCGGCACGCTCCGAGAGTCGGCTCGCGATGGCTTGGAGTTCACGCGTCGAGACCCTTCCCATCACCAGGGAAGCCTTCAGCCGGTCGAGGCCGTCGAGCAGGTCGTGGCCACGCTTGGCGAAGCGACGGCGGCGCTCGCCGGGCTGCTCGCCCTGACCCTGCAGGGTCAGGATCGCGTCGAGCCCCGCCAGGGAGGTGGTCGGCGCGGTGGTGGCCGAAGAGGTGGTGGCGGCTGCGTCACCGCCAAGCAGGAAGGAAGAGGACGCATCCGTCTTACGCAGGGCGGGCGAGGCAGAGGCCGAGGCGTGGGAGACGAGGCGGTTATCGACGCGCATGAGCCGTCTCCGAAAATCAGGGCGTCGCTTCGCGCATCGGCACGACGATCGTTTCGCCCAGCAGAATCCGCCCTCGATGGTTAACCATCCGTAAACGACCGGGCAGAAGCTGCCGGGTCGGCAGGGAAAGCGGTTCTCAACCCGAGTACGGGAAACGCCAGCTCGAAAAATAAGCGTTTTTTGTCAGATGCTTGACCGACATGGCCGGTTGGCATGGTCCTGGCAGACCATCCGGCATGTCCAACGTCCACGACATGCCCCGCCGACCAGCAAAGCGCATCATGCCAATCGCGACCGCCCGGACCTTCCAATCGGCACTCCTCACCTGCGGCGCGGCGCTGCTGGCGCTGGTCTTCGGCTTGAGCGGCCAGGCTTTCGCCCTGTCCCGGGTGAAGGATCTCGCGAGCATCGAAGGCGTGCGGCAGAACCAGCTGGTGGGCTACGGTATCGTCGTCGGCCTCAACGGCACCGGCGATACCCTCAACAACATCCCCTTCACCCGGCAGTCCCTCCAGGCGATGCTCGAGCGGCTCGGGGTCAACACGAGGGGGGCCACCATGCGCACCCAGAACCTCGCGGCCGTGATGGTGACGGCGAGCCTGCCGCCCTTCGCCACACAGGGAAACCGGATCGACATCACGGTCTCGTCCCTGGGCGACGCCAAATCCCTCCAGGGTGGCACCCTGCTGGTGACGCCGCTCCTCGGCGCCGATGGCGAGGTCTACGCCCTGGCCCAGGGATCGGTCGCCATCGCGGGCTTCTCGGCCGAGGGCGATGCCGCCAAGATCACGCGCGGGGTGCCCACCAACGGGCGCGTGCCCAACGGGGCGATGATCGAGCGGGAGACGGCGTTCAAGATGAACGACATGCGCTCCCTGCGCCTGTCCCTGCGCAACCCGGACTTCACCACCTCGAAGCGGATCGCCGCCGCGATCAACGACTTCATGGGCGCCGACACCGCCGAACCCACCGACCCGGCCACCGTCACCCTGCAGATCCCGGCGAAGTACAACGGCAACATGATCCGCCTCGTCACCGAGATCGAGCAGCTGAAGATCGAGCCCGATCAGACGGCGCGGGTGGTCGTCGACGAGCGCTCGGGCATCATCGTCATGGGCCGCGACGTGCGCGTATCCACCGTCGCCATTGCTCAGGGGAATCTGACCGTCACCATCACCGAGCAGCCGCAAGTCAGCCAGCCTGCGCCACTCTCCAACGGCACGACTACCGTGGTGCCGCGCACCGGCGTCAAGGTCGATACAGGCGAGGGCAACAAGCTCGCCATGGTCAAGGAAGGTGTCACCCTGCGTGAGTTGGTGGATGGCCTGAACGCGCTGGGGGTCGGCCCACGCGACCTGATCTCGATCCTCCAGGCCATCAAAGCCGCCGGCGCCCTCCAGGCCGATATCGAGGTGATGTGATGCACTTTCCTCTCTTCCTCCTCCAACCCAAGAGGCGATGACCATGCTGTTCGCACCCCTCGCCGCCAAAGCCGCCATCGGGGTCGGCCGGGCTATCGTCGGCGATATCGCCAAGTCGGTCGGTAATGGCCTCAAAGACGAGACGACAAAGGCGGCGTCGACGTCCGCAAATAGCAAACTTGCAGCGGCGGCCACGGCCAAGACACCGGCGGAGATCAAAGCTCGTAAGGCGTCCAACGAATTCGAGACGATGTTCCTGGAGCAGACCCTGGAGCGGCTCGCCACCTCGGAGGGCACTGATGGCCCCCTCGGCGACAATGGCACCGGCGGAGCGGTTTACCGCTCGATGCTGACCAAGGAATATGCGGGTCAAATGGCGAAGAGCGGGGGGGTCGGCATCGCCGATCAGGTCTACCGCGAGATGATCAAGATGCAGGAGGCTGGAAATGCAAGCCGCAACTGAAACCAAATCTCTTCGCATCGCGGACAAGGCCGGCGCAGATGCGCTGATCGCGCACATCATGCAAACCATGCAGACGCTGGAGGACATCCTCTCGGAGGAGGGAGGCCACGTTCGCGTCGGGCGTCTGCGCCAGGGCCTATCGCAGACCGAGCGGAAGACTGCCCTGGGGGCGTCCTACATGCAGAGCCTGGAAGTGGCAAAAGCCAATGCCATCGCGTTGGCACGGTTCGCCCCGGAATCCATCGAAGAGCTTAAAACCGCGCACCGGCGATTTGCCCAGGTGGTGGAAACCAGTCAGATCGTGCTGGCAACGGCACGCACGGTCTCCGAAAGCCTGGTCAAGTCCCTGGCCGACGACATGAACCGCTCGAGAACGGCCACCGTGTATGGACGCCCCTCTCAGCCGCCGTCTCCCTATGGCAAGGGACCGGCGGGTCGGAGCCAGCCCCTGGTGCTGTCGCGCAACCTTTGACAGCGTTTCAACGCTGTCCCGCGTCGATCCGCACATAGGTCCGAACCGGACCATAACCTGTCTCCGTGCGGGTATCGACGGCGAGGCGGCCGCCGGCGATCGATCGGGAGGCGGTGTCGCCTTCGCGGGAGCGCAGGTCGAGCCCCGTCGTTGCCCGTCCGCCAATGCGGATGCAGGTTTCCGAGCCGGGAATGCGAATGAACCCCGAGCCGTGCCTGGGACAAGGCTTTGCTGCCTGCTGCAGTTGCGGCCTCATCGGCTCAAGCGCAAAAGCGAGAGACGTCAGGGTCGTGAGTACGCAGACAGCCAAGCTGCCGACCAGTGTCGCCCTCACCATGCGTGTCGTTCCCCAAGGCTCCGTCGGAACAATTCGCTATACCCTTTCGGCCGCGAACGATCGATACCGGTTCCCCTCCGCCATACGGTAACCTTTCGGTAAACAAACGTCCTTAATCGTTGGTGACACGGTCAAACGGGAAGCTTGAGACATGGCGGATAAGGTCATCGGGGCGGCGGAGTCCGATCGGTCGCCGGAAGCGCTTTTAAAACAAGCCGTTAGCGGCGCCAAGGTGAAGCCCGCGCCGATGCCGGAGAAGCGTCGGCGACTGCCATCGATTTCCCCGCTTCTTGGCGGAGTGGCGGCGGCGGCCCTCGTGATCGGGCTCGCTGTGGGCGCAGGAGCGATGAGCCTCGTTTCGCCGAAATCCGATCCATCCTCGGAGCAGCTGGCGCAGATCCAATCCCGTCTGGAAATCCGCCAGGCGGATGTCGCCCGTCTACAGACCGAAATCGAGAAGCTAGGAAAGGTTCTCGCGCAGGTGCAGGATGCTACCGAGTCTGTCCGCAGCGAAGCGAAGAATCGGTCCGCCGCCCTCAACGACCGGATCGGCAAGGCCGAACAGGCTATCGTTTCAAAAGTCACGAGCCTCGCCGACCGGCAGGATCAAACAGAGCGAGACCAGACGGCAAAAATCGCTGCTCTGACGTCGCAATTGGACAAGCGAGCGGCGGCGCCCGCTCCGGCCACTCCTGTGGCGGCGACGCAAGCCGCCAAGCCTCAGCAGCCTGAGCCAACGGAGACCGGATCCCTTCCCGACAAAGCAAAAGCTTCGACACCGGCTGTCATCGATGGATGGGCTGTGCGCGAGGTCTATAACGGTGTGGCCGTCATCGAGGATCGTCGTCATCGCCTCGTGGAGGTCGGTCCAGGGGACACGATCCCAGGCGTCGGCAAGGTCGATTCAGTCGAGAGACGCGGGCGGAGCTGGGCGGTTGTAACGAAACAGGGCCTGATCACCAGCCAAACTTGGTGAGCCGACGGACAATATCGAGTATGCGCGGAATCAGGACAGCTGTACTTCGATCTCTGGATCACGCAGGGAATGCGGATACCGCGCTTCAATAGTGAGGGGATCAGCCATAGCGCACCCGCGTGCAGCGCGGTTGCGGCCATGGGTTAGTGCCCGATCCTGCGCTTCCTGGGTGGGGAACAGAATGGCCGCGAGGAGAGCCTGTCCCTCGAATTCTGAATCCAGATTCTTTGCTTCAAACACTGGCATTGCGGTCACCGGACCTTGAGCCGTGCGAACTTCGCATGGGTCGTTGTGTGCGTATAAACCGACAATGTGGATTCCGGCAACAAGTTCCCGTCCGCGACGATTGTTTACGCTTAATTTGCATTTTGCATCGCCACGAAGTTTCCGCAGTGCGGCAACACACTCGATTACAGGTTCATACAATCTGGAATGGGACCTCCTGCAAAAGTATAGTAAGCGTCGGCCGCCTCACCCCATCCATGGGCGCATGAAACTGAAACCCAGCTAATCGTCGCGGGCACAAATCTCAGATTTTTGAGAAAATATCAAATAGAAGGATTTATTATCGGTTCATTTTCAAATAATAAAAATGGATGCTCACCCAATAAAAACCAATAATTACTGAAATTTGCTCGTTTTTAATCACATTGATACTGAAGATTTATGATTTAACCAAAAAATATCACCCTCTATGTACCTTATCTAATACTCTACATAAATCGATGACCCTCTGACGTGGCCCGCGATGACCTTGGATGGGTAGCCAATCGCCCCTCATCCTCGAGCCCAAGGCCCCCCTGCCTAAGGTTCAATGTAAAATCGGCTGTTGCGCTCTTGTACCGATAAATTGTGAGCGACACGAAAAAGGGCGCTCGCGCGCCCTTAATCGACATTTAAAATTGAGCTTTGGTCGCTTCAGGCGACTGCAGTCGCCTTTACAGCCACACCCTTCTCGGTGAGGAACTGCTGCAATTCTCCCGACTGGAACATCTCGCGGGTGATATCGCAACCGCCCACGAACTCGCCCTTGACGTAGATCTGCGGAATGGTGGGCCAATTCGAAAAGGCCTTGATCCCGTCGCGGATCGCCATGTCGTCGAGAACGTTCACGCCCTTGAACGGCACTTCGAGGTAATTGAGGATCTGCACGACCTGGCCGGAGAAGCCGCACATCGGAAACTGTGGCGTGCCCTTCATGAACACGACGACGTCCTGGGAATCGATTTCGGTCTTGATGGCGGCGTTGACGTCGGTCATGCAAATATCCTTTCCAGGACTGAGGCGGGGAACTAGCGCTTGAAGTCAGTGTTTTTCCGGCGATTTCAAGATCGTCGTTTCGGCGATCCTCAAAAGCGCGTCGTCAATGTAGAATGGGGTGACCAGGGGATCGTCCACGTCCAAGGAGCATTGAAACGGCAAGTTGGAGATCAGCGTATCGCCGTATGCGGTCCGTCCCGGCTTGGCTAGTTCCTGGGTTGCGGCCCAGCCGTTGAACCAGTCGATACGCTGCGACATGGAAGGTTCGCAACGTCCGCGGGCACCGATCTGGAAGGTCTCAACCTCCCTGCGCCAATGCTCTACGGGGAGCGTGCGTGGCGCGGATAGCCGCTCTAAGAGATGCACCGGGCTTTGAGTGCGGAGGTTTTCACCGGCCTGGGCCTGCGAACGCCCTACGCTCACCATCTCCTCGGCGATATTCTCCCAGTCCAGCATATTGGACAGGTCGGACCTTCGCGAGAGGGCGCGCAAGTCCGACGCCCGCTGCTCGGTCCCGCTCACGATGTCGTCGTACAGGCTCGGCTGGTCCATGGGGACGCCCTGTTGATCGCCCCTAATCTTGCGGGACACCGGTGGTGAGCGCAAGGGCGTGCAGGACGCCCCCCATCCGCCCCTGAAGCGCACCGTAGACGAGTTGGTGTTGCGCTACGCGAGTCTTACCCTTGAAGGCCGAGGAGATGACTGTGGCGGCATAATGGTCGCCGTCGCCGGCCAGGTCTTTGATCTCGATCGTGGCGTCGGGCAGCGCTTCACGGATCATGGCCTCGATATCGCGCGCATCCATCGGCATCGGACTCAATCCCTTTCGAGTGACGTTCAGACCGTGGCAGGCCGGGTCGCCATGTAGGTCGGCAGCCAGCCTTCATGCGCCTCGCGCAGATCCGAGACGGATATGGTTTCGCCCGCGGGCAAGGTCAAATCTTGCCCTCCAGCAAAGCCGATGACGGAGGCCGGAATACCCTGCGCGTTCGCGCTGTAGAGAAGGTCCGGCACGTTCTCCGGGTCGACGCTGAGGAGGTAGCGGGCCTGGTCCTCTCCAAAGAGATAGGCATGCGCGGGAAGACCGGCGGGCGCATCCGGCAGGGTCGCGCCGATACCACCGGCAATGGCCATTTCGGCAAGAGCCACGGCAAGCCCGCCATCGGAGAGGTCGTGCACGGTGTCGACGAGGCCCGAGACGATGAGGCTGCGCACGAAATCGCCGTTGCGGCGCTCTGCCGCGAGATCGACCGGCGGCGGCGCACCATCCTCGCGCCCGGAAACCACCGAGAGATAGACCGATTGGCCGAGCCAGCCTTCCGTGGCGCCCACGAGGACGAGCATATCGCCGTCACGCTTCAGCGAGATTGTGGCGTGTTTCGTGACATCGTCGAGAAGGCCGACGCCGCCAATGGTCGGGGTCGGCAGGATGCCGACGCCGTTCGTTTCGTTGTACAGCGAGACGTTGCCGGAGACGACCGGGAAGTCCAGGGCGAGGCAGGCCTCGCCGATGCCCTTGAGGCAGCCGACGAGCTGCCCCATCACCTCGGGCTTCTCCGGGTTGCCGAAATTCAGGTTGTCGGTGATAGCGAGAGGTTTGGCGCCCACCGCCGTGATGTTGCGCCAGGCTTCCGCCACGGCCTGCCGGCCGCCTTGCACCGGGTCCGCCTCGCAATAGCGCGGAGTCACGTCGGCGGTCAGGGCTAGCCCCTTGGGTCCGTCCTCGACGCGAACGATGGCGGCGTCGCCACCGGGCTTCTGCACGGTGTTGCCGCCGATGAAGTGGTCGTACTGCTCGTAGACCCAGCGCTTCGAAGAGAGGTCGGGGGAGCCGACCAGCTTCTTCAGGGCCTCGGCATTGCCGATCGGCGCAGGCACGTCGGCGGCCGCGATCACCGGCTGGTGCGTGTTGGCGATGTGCGGCCGGTCGTAGAGCGGGGCTTCGTCGCCGAGTTCCTTGATCGGCAGGTCGGCCATCGTGACGCCGTCATGCTTCACCACGAAGCGCAGAGTGTCGGTGGTGTGCCCGATGATCGCGAAATCGAGGCCCCATTTTACGAAAACGGCCTCGGCTTCCGCTTCCATGCCGGGCTTGAGCACCATGAGCATGCGCTCCTGGCTCTCCGAGAGCATCATCTCGTAGGCGCTCATGTTCTCTTCGCGGGCCGGTACCTTCTCGATGTGGAGCTCTACGCCGAGATCGCCCTTGGCGCCCATCTCGACGGCCGAGCAGGTGAGGCCGGCCGCACCCATGTCCTGGATCGCGATGACGGCTCCCGTCGCCATCAGTTCGAGGCAGGCTTCGAGCAGCAGCTTCTCGGCGAAGGGGTCGCCGACCTGCACCGTGGGGCGCTTCGATTCGGAGGCGTCGTCGAACTCGGCCGAGGCCATGCTGGCGCCGTGGATGCCGTCGCGGCCGGTCTTAGAGCCGAGATAGACGATTGGGTTCCCGACGCCTGTTGCCGCCGCATAAAAGATCGCGTCGGTGCGGGCGAGGCCCACCGCCATAGCGTTGACGAGGATGTTGCCGTCATAGCGCGGGTGGAAACCGACGGCGCCGCCCACGGTTGGGACGCCGAAGGAATTGCCGTAGCCGCCGATGCCGGCCACCACACCGGAGACGAGGTGGCGCGTGCGGGGATGGTCCGGAGAGCCGAAGCGCAGGGCGTTCAGCGCCGCGATCGGCCGCGCCCCCATGGTGAACACGTCGCGCAGGATGCCGCCAACCCCTGTCGCTGCGCCCTGATAGGGCTCGATGAAGCTCGGGTGGTTGTGGCTCTCCATCTTGAAGACGCAGGCCAGACCGTCTCCGATATCGATGATACCGGCATTCTCGCCGGGTCCCTGGATCACCCATGGCGCCGAGGTCGGCAGGCCGCGCAGGTGCTTGCGCGAGGACTTGTAGGAGCAGTGCTCGTTCCACATGGCCGAGACGATGCCGAGCTCGGTCAGGGTCGGATCGCGTCCGATCAGGCCACGGAAGCGCTCGTACTCGTCCGGCGTCAGGCCATGCTGGCGTACCAGCTCCGGTGTGATCGGAACATCGTTGCGGAACATGCGACCCCTCTCGACCGCTCAGGTATCTGTCGCGCCCCTCCCGATCTCGGAATGGGTTTGCGAGGTTCACCAAGTCCGGTCGGCTCTAGAGGGTAAGCGCCCGTGCTGGCAACTCATCAAAGCGGCGTCCGGCCATGCGGACTGGCGGAAACGCTGCGTCAGACGACCTTCTCGGAGGCGGGCTCACCTGGAAGACGCAGGCGATCGATGGCGCTGTGGATAGGCTCGGGACCAGCGACGAAGGCGACGTAATCGAATGCCTGTGGGTTCAGGCTCGACATCAGCAACTGGAAATGCATGCGGAACAGATTCCACTTGCGCCGGGCGATAATGTTCTTCTCGATCAGGTCGGTGATGCGGACATGGATCTCCACCGGCCGATGTGCAGGCGGGGAGGGCATGTCGGAGGCGCTGAGGACGTCGCGTTGGTGGACCGAAAGCCAGTCCCACTTCGCACGCACGTCAAGCCAACGGATGGCGCGGCATGCCGCCACCCGCGCGAGGGCCGCGCGCATCTCGCCAGCCGGTGCATCGAGGGTGATCCAAGGGATCACGCTGCCGATACTGACGAAGGAAACCGGCGTGCCACGCTGCCCGAAGCCGGGATCCTGCGTGAGGACCCTGTCGAGAGCCTCGACGCCGAGAAAGCTCGATGAGGAATGTCCGATGACGACGATCTCGCTTGCTCTGCCTTCAGCGGTGCGTATCTCATCGGCGAAGGCGTCGAGACGCCGGCGCATGCGCGTCTCGGCACCGCTGGCGTGGTCGTGGGTGAATGCGGCGTCGTCCACGAGGTGGGCGACATAGAACGGTTTGGACCGGGTCAAGCCCATCAGGCCGGCGAGGAGGGCGTAGGAGAGGACCGGGATCGCCGCGATCAACCAGGGTCGCCAGCCTGACGGTCCGAGCATAGACGGCAACGCCGCCAGGATCACCGATGCGACGATCAGGCCGGCATAGATCTGGTGGACGCCGATGATCACGCGGGCAAAGCGCTTGGCTTCCCGCCGAAACCTACGAACGTAGCCGCTGCGGTAGAGGCGCCACCATAGGGCGGGGACCTCCACAAGGCGTCGCCAGTTCGATCGCGGAAAGCGGGCGCGGACGATGTCGTCCCAGCGCAGCAGGGTATAGCGCGTGGGGGCCCCGTCCACGTTCACCGTCCAATCGAGGCGCAAGCCATCTTCCGACCGCACCGGGTCGCTCACGGCGATGGCCATGCGGCGCCTCACTGCCGTCAGTCGGCTCTCGCGCCGAAACAAGCCCCAATAGGTTTCGGGCTCACGCGGATCGAAACCCGGCATGTAAAAAATCTGGCGCGGAAGGAGATCTGTGGCGGGTGATTCCGAAGCGATGGGATGTTTATCCGTGCAGCAGGAGGAGAAGGTGGGCGGCGCCTGCAAGCGAAGCGCCGGAACCGGTCCCTACACGATCAGGTCGACCTCGTACGAGTGCGAATTCGCATCAGGCGTTGCCCCCGGCCCCATGAGCGAGATGCTCCGCGATTGCTGTGACGAACCGCTCCCCGTAGGCATCGCGCTTGCGCTCGCCGACGCCGTGGACCGTCCTTAGGGCATAGAGATCCACCGGCTTCGCCCGCGCCATCTCGATCAGCGTCCGGTCTGGGAACACCATGAAGGCGGCGATGCCCTCAGTGCGGGCGATGGTGGCGCGCAGGCCACGCAGGTGCTGGAACAGAGCTTCCGTCGCTGGATCGAGATCGAGGGTCGCATCTTCGCGCGCCGCGCCGCTGCGCTTGCGGTCGCGAGGCTCGGCCACCTTCGGCTCCGGGTCCGGCCGCATCTGGATCGCTTCGCGGCCGAACAGGATGGCCTCGCCCTTCTCGGTCAGGGAGAGCCCACCGAACCCGTCGTCGTTCTCCGCCACGGCACCGGCTGCGAAGAGCTGGCGCAGCATCGCCCGCCATGCCGGTAGCGGCTTGTCGGCACCGACGCCAAAGGTCTTCAGCGCCGTGTGCCCGTTGCGCCGAATCGTGTCGGTCTCCTTGCCGTGGACCACGTCGCAGACATAAGCCGCGCCGAATCGCTGCCCCGTTCGCACGATGGCCGAGAGCAGCTTCTGCGCCGGCACGGTGGCATCAATGAGCGAGATGCCGCTGCGGCACAGATCACAGCGGCCGCAGGGCTCGCTCGCCTCGCCGAAATAGCCGAGGAGCGATTGGCGTCGGCAGGTCGCCCCCTCGCACAGAGCGATCATCGCCTCCAACTTGCGCCGCTCGACGCGACGGCGCTCATCGGGCACGTCCTTCTCGTCGATCTGCCGGCGGCGGAGCGACATGTCGTCGAGGCCGTAGATCGTGAGCGTGTCGGCGGGCAGGCCGTCGCGGCCGGCGCGGCCGATCTCCTGATAGTAGCCCTCGACATTGGAGGGCATGTCGGCGTGGCAGACGAAGCGCACGTCCGGTTTATTGATGCCCATGCCGAAGGCGACGGTGGCGGTCATCACCACCCCGTCCTCCTGAAGGAACGTGTCCTGGTTCTTCATGCGCGTGCCCTGGTCGAGGCCGGCATGGTAGGGGAGGGCGTTGAACCCATCCTTGGCGAGCACCTCCGCGAGTTGCTCCGTGCGCTTCCTCGACGAGCAGTAAATGATGCCGCTCTCGGAGCGTCGGTGGCGCAAGAAGCGCTCGATCTGGCGGGTCGGGTTGTCCTTCGGCGTGAAAGTCAGCCGGATGTTCGGCCGGTCGAAGGAATGGACGAAGGCCTTCAGGTCGCGACCAGCCGGGAACAACCGCTCGGTGATGTCGGCCCGCGTCGCCTTATCGGCGGTAGCGGTGAGCGCCACGGTCTGGACATTCCCCAACGCTTCGCGCGCCTTGGAGAGATCGCGGTATTCCGGGCGGAAATCATGGCCCCATTGCGAGACGCAATGAGCCTCGTCCACGGCCAGCCGCCGGACGCCAGCCCCGCGCAGGGCATCCATCAGCCCTTCCATCATCAGCCGCTCAGGCGAGACGAAGAGGAGCCGCAGATCGCCGCTGCGGATCTTGCGCCAGGTCTCCCGGGACGTCGCTTCCGCCACCGATGAGTTCAGGGTCGCCGCCTCGACGCCGAAACCGATCATCTGCTGGACCTGATCGTGCATGAGGGCGATCAGCGGCGACACGACCACCGTGAGCGAGGATTCGACCAGCGCCGGCAGCTGATAGGTCATCGACTTGCCCGAGCCCGTCGGCATCACCGCGAACACATCCGTCCCATCCAGGACGGCACCGATCACCTCGTCCTGTCCGGGCCGGAAATCGTCGTAGCCGAAGGTGGTCTTGAGGGCGCGTCGAGCTTCGTCGAGGCGGTCGGTCATGCAGGGCCCGTCATCGCGGTCAGGGAAAGGCGGCAGGCGGACGTCGCGCCGGCCATCCTTGGCACGGCAATGCCGCCGTCGAGGCCGTCATTTGCTAGGAGGGTGGCTTTGACGGCCCTGGACCCCGAGGTCAATCGTCAGGACCACCACCTCACCTCGATCTCGAGAACGTATCAGCGGGACGCGATAGCGACGGCAGCGCCGGCCATGACCGTCCCGGCTCCACGGTTGAGCAGTCGTCGTGCCCTGGCGGAGGTCATGACGCGCCGGGCTCGTTCGGCCGCCAGGACATAACCGTAGAGGATGGTGCCGAGGACGAGAACGATGGTGGCGCCAAGTTCCGCCAGCCCCGGAGCATCGATCCGGTCGAGGTCGACGACCGTCGGCAGCAGGGCCAGGAAGAATAGGATCACCTTCGGGTTGCCCAGGGTGACGGCAAGGCCGCCCGCGAACAGGCGCAATGCACCCTCGTCACGAAGAGGCTCCGCGTCGATCACGCCGACCCGGGATGTCCAGGCTTTGAACGCCAGGACAGCGAGATAGACCGCGCCGGCATATTTCAGGGCGACGAGGAGCGGCGCGAAGGTCTGCGCCACCAGGGCGAATCCACCCGCCGCGACGGCGAACCATATCAGGTCGCCGACAATGAAGCCCGCGACGAAGGCACCGATGCCGCGGGTGCCCTCGGCGAGGACACGCGCTACCAGAGCCGCGACGCCGGGTCCGGGGGAGGCTACGGCGGCGGCATAGATGGCGGCAAAGACGACAAGTTGCGCGATGGGAATGACGCCTGCTCCGGTCGAAAGTTGCAATACAGGACATACAAAGACTTCACATCTTAAGTCACCCGAAAGGAGATGTCTGCTCAGATGGGCAAGGGTCAGCGGGTCGTCATCGCGGGCCGATGAAAGACCGGCGAGTTTATCCCATGATGGTCCTTCCCTTCCTCGGTTTCGCTGGCGCCACGGGGGCGGCGATCGCCGGGAGACGCGGCCTGGCCTTGCTCCTCTGGGGCCTGTCCCTGGGCGTGTTGCTGGCGTTGTTCCGCGAGCACGCCACCGACGCCCTGCCGCTCGTCTTCTGAAGGCCACGGAATGTCCGCATCGTCCCTCGCCCGCGCGCTCAACGCAGCGGGACTCTTTGGCTGCAGCCTCATTTTGCTCGTGGCGTTCTGGTTTCAGATCGTCCTCGGAGAATTGCCGTGCCCGCTCTGCGTCCTTCAGCGCGCCGCTTTCACGGCGGTCGGCCTGGGACTGGTCCTCAATATCTGTGACCGGCCGAGACCGTCGCATTATGCCATCGTCATCCTGAGCGCCGTGGTGGGGGGTGCGGTCTCCGCCCGTCAGACGGCTTTGCACATCATCCCCGGAACCGGGACCTACGGCTCGGCCCTGTTCGGCCTCCATTTCTATGTCTGGGCGCTCATCGCTTTCACCGGCGTAATCGTCGCCGTCGCCATCCTGTGCCTGTGGGATCGGCAGTTCACCCCTGAGGCCTCCGTGTCCCGCCCGGAGACGGTCTCGGTCCTTGGGCAGCCCACCGGAACGGCGCCAACGGTTCTTCCCGGCACCCGGGCCGGGGCGCTCGGTCTTTCCGTGGTCCTGCTGTTTCTCGTCGTGGCGCTGGCCAATGCCGGCTCGACCTTTGCCGAATGCGGGTTCGGCCTGTGTCCGGACAATCCGGTGAACTACGAGATGTTCGATCGGCTCATCGCGCGGTGATTCAGGCGCGCACGATACGTCCGTCGGAGACCGAAACCATGTCGGCCCGGCCGTCCAATTCGGCGAACAGCGCCGGATCGGCACCGGTCATCCAAACCTGCCCCTGCAGGGCGGCCAAGGCATCGAACAGGCCGGCCCGCCGTCGCGGATCAAGATGCGCCGCGACCTCATCGAGCAGGATGACGGGAGCGATGCCGCACATGGCCTGAACCAAGCGCGCATGGGCCAGCACAAGGCCGATGAGCAGCGCCTTCTGCTCACCCGTCGAGGCGGTTGCGGCGGCTACGTCCTTCGGTCCATGGCGGACTACAAGATCGGTGGCCTGCGGGCCGACCAAGGTGCGGCCGGCGGCACGGTCGCGGTGGCGGCCCTGGCGGAGGGCGGCGCGGAACCGGTCCTCCGCCTCCAGGGCCGGCCAGACGGCCACGAGATCGTCGAGGTCGCCTTCCAGCCTGAGCCCCGCCCATGGAAAGGGCTGCGCGTCATCGCGGGTCTCGGCGATGAGGCGATCCAGCCGCTCGGCGGTCTCGCGCCGCGCCAACGCCACAGCGACGCCGAGTTCGGCGACTTCGCGCTCGACCGCATCGAGCCATTGCCCGTCGCTGGGTCGCTCTTCGAGCAGGCGGTTGCGCGATCGGAGCGCCCGCTCCAGCGCGTTCACTCTGGCGCCGTGCGTCGCGTCGACGGCAAGGACCAGGCGGTCGAGGAAGCGACGGCGGTCGCCGGCGGGCCCGCGAAACAAACCGTCGAGATCCGGCGTCAGCCAGACCACCCTCAGGAACTCGGAGAAGGCTACGGGGGAGCCTACCGTTTCGCCGTCGATCCGACACAGACGCGTAGCCCGGCCGTCGCCCACGGCGGGCTCGAAGCCCGTGCCGATACGATGCTCGTCCTCTCCCTGTTTGAGCGCGAGGGAGACCGCGAACCCGCCGGAGCCGGCATTCCGCGCCATGCTCGACAGGTCCGCCCGCCGCAGGCCACGGCCGGGGCAGAAGAGCGAAATCGATTCGAGCAGGTTGGTCTTCCCCGCCCCGTTCTCGCCGACAAGCGCGACGAAACGGCTCCCGACAGCGAGGTCGAGATCGGCATGGTTGCGGAAGTCGCGGCAGATGACACGGGTGAGACGCAGACCGATGACGGACGGTTCGTCGGTGGATGGATCCACGATGCCCGAACTTTCTTGGGTAATCGGCGAAACGACCTCGATCACACCCGCATCGGCATCAGCACATACAGCGCCGAAGCGCCCTCGCGGTCCTGGATCAGGGTCGGCGAGCCGGGATCGGCGAGCTTGAACAGAGCGGTGTCGCCCTCGAGCTGGCTGGTGATATCGAGGAGGTAGCGGGCATTGAAGCCGATATCGAGGGCGGAGGCCTCGTAATCGACGTCGAGCTCTTCCGTGGCACTACCGGAATCCGGGTTGTTGACGGAGAGGGCGAGGCGGCCCTCCTGCACGGCGAGCTTCACCGCGCGGCCGCGCTCGGACGAGATCGTCGAGACACGGTCGACGGCACGGGCGAACTGGTCGCGCTGCACAGTGAGGAACTTGTCGTTCCCCGACGGGATCACCCGCTGGTAGTCGGGGAAGGTGCCATCGATGAGCTTGGAGATCAGCGTCACGCCGCTGGCGAAGCGGAAGCGGATCTTGGCCGGCGAGAGGTCGATCTCGACGGTTTCGCCGCCATCCTCGACCAGCTTCTGAATCTCCGCCACGGCCTTACGCGGCACGATGATGCCCGGCATGCCACGGCTGCCCTCGGGAGCATCGATCTCGACGCGGGCGAGGCGATGGCCATCGGTGGCGACCGCACGCATCTTCAGCGCGCCGTCGACCTCGATCGTGTGGAGGTAGATGCCGTTGAGGTAGTAACGCGTCTCCTCTGTGGAGATGGCGAACTGTGTCTTCTCGATGAGGCGCTTGAGGTCGCTGGCACCAATGGCGAAGCTGGTGCCGAGTTCGCCGGCGGCGAGATCCGGAAAGTCACCCTCGGGCAGGGCACCGAGGGAGAAGCGCGAGCGCCCGGAACGGATCGTCATCTGCCCAGTCTCGCCGCTCGTCTCCAGCGAGACCTGCGCTCCATCGGGAAGCTTGCGCACGATGTCGTAGATCACATGCGCGGGCACCGTGGTGGCACCCGGATCGACGATGTCGGCGGGCACGGATTCCGTCACCTCGATGTCGAGGTCGGTCGCCTTCAGCTCCAGTCCATCAGGCCCGCTGCGCAGGAGCACGTTGGAGAGGATCGGAATCGTGTTGCGCCGCTCCACCACACGATGCACGTGGCCGAGCGATCGAAGGAGAGCCGCGCGCTCGACAGTGACTTTCATCGCAACAACTCGTGGTCATTCTAAAAAAACGTCGCCCACCCCGAAAACGGTGACGGATGGAGCCGGCGGCTTGGCCGGTGAACTTGGCGAAGGCCCTGTCCGAACGCAAGAGCGCGGAACGCTCTATCCAGGGCAATGCGGGAGGGACGTCTCCCGCATTGCTCCGATCCCGCCAATCAGTCCTGCAGCATCCGCTTGAGGAGCTCGACCTCGTCGTTCAGCACATTGTCCTCGCCGATCAGCTTATCGATCTTGCGGACCGCGTGGAGCACTGTGGTGTGGTCGCGGCCTCCGAAGCGGCGGCCGATCTCGGGCAGCGACCGTAGAGTCAGCACCTTCGACAGATACATCGCGATCTGGCGCGGCTTGACCACGGCGGCGGTCCGCCGCTCCGACAGGATGTCGGAACGCGAGACGTTGTAGCGCGAGGCAACCAGCTTCTGGATGTCCTCGATCTTGATGCGCTTGGGCTCCCGGTTCTTCACGAGGTCGCGGATCGCGGTTTCCGCCGTCTCCATGGTCACGGAGGTGCCGGTGAGCGTGGCATGGGCGAGAAGCCGGTTCACGGCGCCTTCGAGATCGCGGCCATTGGCGGTGATCGCGCGGGCGACATAGGTGGCGACGGTGGGCGACACTTCGAAATTCGGATGCGCCACCCGCACGGCAGCGAGCCGCGCCGACAGGATCGACATGCGCAGCTGCTCGTCCAGCGTGCCGATCTCGACCACGAGGCCCCCGGCCAGACGGGAACGGACCCGTTCTTCCAGGGCTTCGAGTTCGGTGGGCGGGCGGTCCGAGGCGACGACGACCTGACGGCCCGCATCGATGAGCGAGTTGATCGTGTGCCCGAACTCGGCCTGGATCGACTTGCCCTGGATGAACTGGACGTCATCAAGGATGAGGAGATCGATGGCGCGCAGCTTCTCCTTGAAGGCGAGCGCGCTCTGGGTCTTCAGGGCGTTGACGAAGCCGTACATGAAGCGGTCGGCGGTCAGGTAGATCACACGGCGGCCAGATTCGCGCGCAGCATGGCCGATGCCGTGGAGAAGGTGGGTCTTACCCAGGCCCACACCGGCATGGAAATAGAGCGGATTGTAGAGGGCGCCCTGCCCATCATGACGGGCCACGCGCTCGGCTGCGGCGTGTGCCAGGGCATTGGATCGGCCGACGACGAAGCTCGCGAAGGTGAGGCGATTGTCGAGGGGCGCACCGTTGAGGTCACTGGAGGCTTCGCCGCGCGCCTGAGAGGAGGATTCCGCCTCGGCTGGGAAGCTCATCTCGCCGGATGAGGGCTGCGCGTTGCTGGCGGCCTGGAGACGGGCGAGGGGACTCGCGGGAGCCGAGGACTTGACCGCACCCGAAACGACGCGTGGGGGAGCACCTGCCCCGCGCACGCCCACCTCGATAAGCGAGACGCTCTCTACCTCGCTGCGGAACGTGGCCAGGACACGGTCGAGATAATGGGATTCGATCCAGCTCTTAAGGAATCGGGTCGGCACGCTAAGGCGGGCGGTCCCGGAGACCACCTCCACCAATTCGAGACGCGCGAACCAGCTGGCGAAGACGTCTTCGCCCAATTCCGCCCGCAGGCGCCGCTTCACGCGCGCCCAGGCAGCAACCGTGTCCGATCCCCCTGCGCCACCCATGCCGGTCTCGGCGTTACCCGCCACGCTACCGTCGACATGCATCATCACTCTCCTCGCGCCGAGGGCGAAGCCGCCGCTCGGAACGTACGCACACTGGACTGACTTCACGCCCCGCAAGGAATTCGCGGAACCCATAGAGATCCTGCGGAGTCAACATCTCCACCGCAGGCTTTTGCCGATGAGAGGAGCCTATCAACAATAAGCTACGGTTCTCCTAACAACGGGGGTTGCGGGGAAAGCTGTGTGAGGTGCCGTGAGAGTCTCTCTGATCCGCACCGAGTCCTGAGCCGCCCGAAACCTTGCGGACGATTCGGATAGGTTTGAATTAAGTGTGAATTTTCCCGCTTCTGGCGAGAGATCATTAATCTACACAGCCCTCCTAGACTCCGCAACACGGCAGATTCGCAAGTAGGGTTAACGGTTCGACTCAAATTGAAGCGATGACCAGCCGGCCGGACCATCGAGAGATGACCGGCACCCGCCACGAGACATCCGGCGGGCTCGTGCGGAAAAAGTATCGGGAACGGGGCGGAAAACCGAGCCTGAAACGAAAGAAGCCCGGCACTGAGGCCGGGCTTCTTTCGCGTCATCCGAGGAAGGAAAGGATCAGGCTGCGAGAGCCTTCACCCGCGCCGCGAGGCGCGAAACCTTCCGGGAGGCGTTGTTCTTATGAACGATGCCGTGCTGAGCGGCCCGCATGATCTCGGGCTCGGCTGCCCGCAGGGCGGTCAGCGCAACGGACTGGTCGCCACCGGAAATCGCCTCTTCGACCTTGCGGAGGAAGGTACGCATACGGCTGCGGCGCGAGCGGTTCACAGCGGTCCGCTTCGCGATCTTGCGGGTCATTTTCTTGGCCGACACGGTGTTGGCCATGGGGCATCCTCGTTCATGTAGGGCGATGCCGACGAGCCCGCGGGCTTGGTGTGTCGGTCTACGCGCGAAGGTTGTTCGGGCAATGGCGAAGCCGACGGGCTGCTTGAGTGCGGCCTGTCGGCGAAGCGCGCTCTATAGACACGCCCCGGCATTCCGTCAACGCGACAGGCGCGAATGTCCGCGCCGCCGATGCTGCCGAACCCTCGGCCGAGCCATCGACATTCTGCACAGAATGACGCCGATCGGACAACGCAGCACCATCACGGCAAGTATTGCATTGGAATACGAAGAGGTTATCCGCCGCTTCGACAATTGAAGGGGGCGCCCCGACACAACCCTCTCGTTCCCGACACGATCATCCGGCGACCGTCTTTTTTCGCCTAACGATGAGACGATGTTTGACCGGGACAAGGCTTCGGAGAAAGTGGCCTTCCACGATTCGCACGCGAAACGGAATCGATGACCTCCGACATCACGCTCTATCATTCACCCAACACGCGCTCGTCTGGCGTCCGCATCCTGCTGGACGAGCTCCAGGTGCCCTACCGCCTGCACGTCCTCAATATGAGGGCGGGGGAGCATCGCGAGGCCCCCTATCTGGCGATCAATCCCCTGGGCAAGGTCCCCGCCATCCGCCGCGGGGATGCGGTCATCACCGAGCAGGCCGCGATCTATCTCTATCTCGCCGATGAGTTCGCCGAGAAGGGCCTCGCGCCGCCGATCGGGGACCCGCTGCGCGGTCCCTATCTTCGCTGGATGATTCTGTACGGGTCGTGCTTCGAGCCGGCGGTGATTGACCGCGCGCTCGAAAGAGAGCCGGGCCCGATGGCGATGTCCCCCTATGGCAGCTTCGACGCGGTTCTCGACAGCATCGTCGCGGGCCTGTCGAAGGGGCCATATCTTCTAGGTGAGCGATTCAGCGCCGCCGACATCCTTTGGGGTGCCGCACTCGGCTGGATGACCGCCTTCAAACTCGTTCCGGAAGAACCCTTGATCGTCGCCTACGTCGCCCGGATCAAGGATCGCCCCTCCTTCCGCAAGACCACGGCCGAAGAATCCGCCCTGGCGGCCCAGCAGCAGGAAGCGGGCTGATCGCTGTCCGCGACCCACCATGCCCACCGGAATCATGAGAAGGAGCGACAGACATGCGGATGATCTTCGTCAATCTGCCGGTGAAGGATCTCGAAGCCTCAAAGACCTTCTTTGGCGCCCTCGGCTTCACGTTCAATCCGGCCTTCACCGACGAGAATGCGGCCTGCATGGTGGTGTCGGACAGAATTTTCGTGATGCTGCTGACGGAAGCGCGTTTTCGTGACTTCATCACCGGCGACATCTGCGATGCGTCGAAGGCCACCGAAGTGCTGACCTGCCTTTCCTGCGAATCACGTCAGGAGGTCGACGATACCTTGGCCAAGGCGCTGGCGGCCGGTGCCAAGCCTTGGAAGCCGAACATGGATTACGGCTTCATGTACGGCTGCTCGTTCCAGGATCCGGACGGCCACGTCTGGGAGCTGATGCATATGGATCCGGCAGCCATGCCGCCGCGATCCTAAGGCGTGCTTCGTGGCCGCCGAAGCTCAGCCCGGCGGAAGCGCCGTGCCGGCCGAGCGCGTCATCAGCGTCGAGGGAAGCGAAGCGGGGGCGAAGGCCGCCACGAGGTGCATGCCGATGACGGGCGCGAAGACCAGCGACATCATCACGAGAAGGATCAACGCCACGCTGTTGTCGCGGGCGGGCGAAGCGACGCGCGAGCGGGCACGGCGGAAAGCAAGAGTCTGGAAGGTCATGGGCTCACCTCGTTCGACCGGCCGTCAAGGCCGATCGCGGGTGAACCCGATCACGCGATCAGGCGCTCAACACGCGGTCGGCCAAATTCGGCGCGGTCCATCGACTACTGTCGCTGGGCATTGGGTTCGAAAGTTCCTGTGATCCACCGAGCCGAGCATATGCCGGGCAACGGCGGTTGCGCCCACATGATGCGGTGCGAAGTGTTCGTCAAGCCTTAACGTGGCATCTGCGAGATTGATCCGCCTCACGGTGCGAGCCGCGCGGCAAAGCGCTCCACGAGTCGTCGCCCGACCTCGTCCTTGTCGAGGGTCGGCCATGTCTCCAACCCACCGTCCCGGTCGAGCAGATGGATGGTGTTGGCGGTGCCGCCCATGACGCCGCCCTCGGCGGAGACATCGTTGGCGACGAGCAGATCGCAGCCCTTGCGGGCGATCTTCGCCCGAGCGTGGGCGATCACCGAATCGGTTTCGGCGGCAAAGCCGACCACCAGCTTCGGGCGCCCTTCACTGCGCTTGGCGATGGTGGCGAGAATGTCCGGATTCTCCACAAGGGAGAGGGGCGGCACGGCCGCTCCGTCCTTCTTGATCTTCGACGTACTGTCCTGAGCCGGGCGCCAGTCCCCCACCGCCGCGGCGAAGACGGCGAGGTCGGCGGGGAGGGCGGCCTCCACCGCAGCAAGCATCTCCCGCGCGGTCTCCACACGCACGATTGTAACGCCCTTCGGGTCGGCGATGGCCACGGGACCCGAGATCAGCGTGACCTCCGCGCCCGCTTCTGCGGCAGCGGCGGCGATGGCATGGCCCTGTCGCCCCGACGAGCGGTTGGCGAGGTATCGTACGGGGTCGATCGGTTCATGCGTCGGGCCGGACGTCACGAGGACGCGCCGGCCCGCGAGAGGCTTCTGCGGCGAACGACCGGCGAGAAATCCGAATCCCCCGGTCGCCGCCGAGGATGCCGTCGAAATTTCACCGAGCATGGCCTCGACCGCATCGGCGATTTCCAGGGGTTCCGCGAGGCGGCCCGGACCGAACTCCGCTTCGGCCATGGCGCCGTCATTGGGTCCGACCACTCGGACACCGTCGCCCTTGAGCGTCGCCAGGTTCCGACGCGTCGCCGGATGCTGCCACATGCGGACATTCATCGCCGGAGCGATCAGGATCGGGAGGGTCGTCGCAAGGAGAACCGTGGAGGCGAGGTCCGAGGCGTCTCCGCTCGCCATCCGCGCCATCAGGTTGGCGGTGGCAGGCGCGACCACGATGGCATCCGCATCGCGCGCCAGCTTGATATGGCCGATATCGGCTTCCTCCGCCCGGTCGAACAGGTCGGTATGGGCGCGCTCCCCGGCGAGGGCGGCAGCGGCGAGAGGAGTGACGAATTCCTGTGCCCCCGCCGTGAGCAGCGGACGCACCCGCGCCCCGCGCTCGCGGAGGCGGCGGATCAGGTCCAACGACTTGTAGGCGGCGATACCGCCACCGATCACGAGCAGGATGCGTCGGTTCTGGAGGGGGAGGGTCATGATGGAGGGCTACTCCCGCGCGTCGTGATCGTCCACAGCGAACGGATATGACAGTGCGGCCACGAACAGCGGTGTCCGCGCCATCCCGTTCACCCGGCCCTTACCGGAACGCCATCATCAGTGCGCCTACCGCGATGGCCCAGAGCGCCGCCGTGGACCACAGCGCCCGGCGACGCTCCTTGCGGGCTATGCTCTCCAACGCCTTGCGGTCGCCGGTTCCGCTCTCGTCGAGACGCACGAGAATCCGGCGCAGGCGCTGGGCGAGATCGGGCAGGTCGGTGACGACGTCGGACAAGGTCAGGGCTGCACGTCCCGCACCCTCGATTCGCCCGAGGGGGCCGAGATTACGCGCGATCCACGAGCGGACCACCGGCTCCGCCCCGGTCCACATATCGAGCTGCGGGTCCAGGGAACGGGCGACGCCTTCCACCACCACCATGGTCTTCTGCAGCATCACCAATTCGGTGCGGGTGCTCATGTCGAACAGGGCAGTGATGTCGAAGAGCAGCGTCAGCACCTTGGCCATCGAGATCTCGTCGGCCCGTCGCTGGTGGATCGGCTCGCCGATGGCGCGGATGGCCTGGGCGAAATCCTCCACCGAATGGTGGGCCGGCACGTAACCCGCCTCGAAATGCACCTGCGCCACGCGCTTGTAGTCGCGCAGGATGAAGCCGAGCAGGATCTCGGCGAGGAAGCGCCGCTCCATCATCCCGAGCCGGCCCATGATGCCGAAATCGACCGCCACGAGCGTGCCGCTCGCATCGACGAACAGGTTTCCGGGATGCATGTCGGCGTGGAAGAAGCCGTCGCGGATCGCCTGCCGCAGGAAGGACTGGATGACCGCGAGGCCGAGCGCCTTGGGGTCGTGGCCGGCAGCGACGATGGCGGCGCGATCATTGAGCCGGATGCCCTCGATCCACTCGCTCGACAGCACGTCCCGCGCGGTCAGCTCCCATTCGGGCTTCGGCACGCGGAAATCGGCATCGTCCTTGGTGTTCTGCGCGAGCTCGGACATGGCCGCGGCTTCGAGCCGGAAATCCATCTCCATCATCACGGAGCGGGCCAGGATCTCGACCACGTCGCGCGGGCGCAGGCGCTCCGCCTTCGGCGACAGGGCATGGACCACGCGAGCCATGAACCGCATCACCTGAAGATCGCGCTGGAACCGCTCGCGCACGCCCGGCCGCATGATCTTCACCGCCAGCACCCGCTCGACGCCGTTCGCGTCGAGGATGTGAGCCTTGTGGACCTGGGCGATGGACGCGGCGGCCACAGGCTCGCTGAAGGACAGGAACAGCTCGCGGACCGGCTTGCCGAAGGCGGCTTCGACCACGTGGATCGCCTGCTCCTGTGGGAACGGCGGAACCCTGTCCTGCAGCTTCTCGAGATCGAGGGCGGCATTCATGCCGACGATGTCGGGCCGCGTCGCCAGGAATTGGCCGAACTTGACGTAGGAAGGGCCGAGCCGGGTCAGCGCACGTTGCAGCGGACCCGCCCCGGCGCCGAGGCCCGGCCGCTCCAGCATCCGCCCGAGCTTAAGGGCGAAGCGAAGATGCGGCGGTAGCTCGGTGGGGTCGATGAACGACAGCCCGCCTTCGCGTGCCAGCACGAAGCCGACCCCGGCACCGCGGATGAGATAGACGATGGCGCCTAGCATGGGATGCTTTCGACGTGCGTGATCACGGCAGGACCAGCACTCGTCCCACCACTGAACCTCATCCTCAGGTGACGATGCGGAGCGGCGGCCTCGAAGGAGGTTTCCAGAGGCCACCCTGCGATCTGGAGGCCTCCTTCGAGGCCGCTATCGCGGCACCTCAGGATGAGGCCGCTGTGTAGGACCAGATCGGGCAGATCGATCCGATCTGACGTCACGAGATCTTCCAGCCGGAATGGATCGCGACGATTCCGCCGGACAGGGGCCGGTGGGTAACGTGCTTGAACCCGGCGTCTTCGATCATGCCGGCAAATCGACCAGGGGTCGGGAATTTGCGGATGGATTCCACGAGGTACCGGTAGGAATCCGCATCGCCGGCCACGCTCGCGCCCAAGCGAGGAATCACGTGGAACGAGTAGGCGTCGTAGATCCGGTCGAGGACGGGCAGATCGACTTTTGAGAATTCCAGGCAGAGGAAGCGCCCGCCGGGCTTCAGGACGCGGCGTGCCTCGGCCAGGGCCAGGTCGATCCGGGGAACGTTCCGGATGCCGAAGGCGATGGTGTAGGCGTCGAACGCTTCGTTCGGCAGAGGGAGCGACTCGGCATTCGCGGTGACGAAATCGATCCGGCCGTCATAGCGGTGGCCGGCCCGCTCCGCACCGACCCGCAGCATCGACTCGTTGATGTCGAGCACTGTGACATGGGTTTCGGAGCCCCCCGCCTCCAGGCAGCGGAAGGCGATGTCGGCGGTGCCGCCGGCCACGTCGAGATGGTGGAAAGGCCGGTTGCGCGGTGGCCGCAGCATCGAGATGAGATGCGACTTCCAGGCGCGGTGGAGCCCGCCCGACATCAGGTCGTTCATCAGGTCGTAGCGTTTCGCCACGGAGCGGAACACGTCGTCGACACGCCCCTGCTTTTCGTCGAGCGCAACCTGCTCGAACCCGAAATGCGTGCTGGACTCTTCCTTCGATCGCTCGGCCGAACTCATGTCACCATCCTCTTGCGCGAGCGTCATAGCGAAAGCCGGCACGGATCGCCATGTGCCGGGTTAGACAGGTGCATGACGATCGGGTGGCGGATGCCGCTCTCGTCATGTAGGCGCCGTCCCCGATCCAGAGCCTCGCCCCCCTCCATGCCAGAACTGCCCGAAGTCGAAACCGTCCGTCGCGGGCTTTCCCCCGCCATGGTGGGTGCACGATTCTCCCGCGTGACCCTGCGCCGGCCGAACCTGCGGTTTCCCTTCCCCGAGCGCTTCGCCCAGCGGCTCGAAGGCGCGACGGTGACAGATCTGGCGCGACGGGCGAAATACCTCACCGCCGGTCTCGACACCGGGGAGACCCTGATCCTGCATCTCGGCATGAGCGGGCGCTTCGACGTGGCCTTGCCGGACGGTCACAACGTCTCGCCGGGAGATTTCTATCTCGAAGGGGCGCTCGGCAACGCCAAGCACGACCATGTGGTGATGGCGATGTCGAACGGCGCGACTGTCACTTACAACGATGCGCGCCGTTTCGGCTTCATGGACCTCGTGCCGACCCTTGACCTCGCCGGCTGTAAGCATTTCGCCGCGATGGGGATCGAGCCGCTGAGCGAAGCCATGAGCCCGGAGAGCCTGGCGCTCCTCTTCCGCAACAAGATCACGCCGCTGAAGGCCGCTCTCCTCGATCAGCGGCTCATTGCCGGTCTCGGCAACATCTATGTCTGCGAAGCGCTTCACCGCGCCGGGCTGCATCCCGAATTGCCGGCGGGAATCCTGGCGAAAGACGACGGGCGGCCGACGACGAAAGCGCGGTTGCTCGCGCGGATGATCCGCGACGTGCTCACCGAGGCGGTCGCCGCCGGCGGGTCCACCCTGCGCGACTATGCCCATACCGATGGCGGGTCGGGCTCGTTCCAGCATGCGTTCCGGGTCTATGACCGCACCGGCGAGCCCTGCACCACGAAAGGCTGCGGCGGCACCATCGCGCGGATCGTGCAATCGGGCCGCTCGACCTTCTACTGTGCCACCTGTCAGCCTGCGAAGCCCGGCAAACCTGCTGTTCGCCGGGCTTGACTCGGTATTACCAGCCGCGACGCTCCTCCGGAGCCGGCTTGCGCCCCTGCGGGGTCAGCCCGTCGATGACGCCCGGAAGCGCTTGTGCAAGTTGCGACAGCAGATCATCGCGGGAGAGCCCGGTGCGGCTCTGCAACGTGTTCACTGTGTCCGAACCGAGGGCGTCGGCAAGCCGGTTCGGCTCCACGGGCTGGTTCTGTCCATGCCCGATCCAGGAACCGATGGCGTCGCCGAGACCGCCGCGCTGCAATTTATCGATCAACCCGTCGAACCCACCGAGATCGTCGCCCTGCTCCCGGTCGAGGCGGCTGTAAGACCCCGCGCCGGAGGAATGCCCCTGATCGCGAGAGCCCTGGTCGCCGCCGGGTCCGTCGAGCATCCCCGACAGGTCGCTGAAGTCGCCTTCGGGCGACGATCCGCGCGATCCGCCGCCGTAGCCGCCACGGTCTCGGCCCTCATTGTACGGGTCTTGGTTGAACCCGCCCTGGTCGCCTTCCTCATAGGGTTCGGGCGGCCCGCGCCGGCCTTGCTCCATATCCGGCGGGCCGCCCCGGCCGCCGCCGAGGATGTCGCTCAGCCCGCCGCCGCCCTTTTGCAGAAGCAGCATCAGCAAAGCCTGGACGATCGGCGACAGGGAGCCTCCGAGCGCTCCGCCACCGGAACCGCCGCCTTGCTGGTGATCGCTGCCCCGGCCGCCGCCGAGGACGTTGCCGAGCACACCGCCGATGACCTGATCGAGTAATCCCATGGTCGTTCCTCCTGAGCAGCGAGCCTTGACGGCGAATTCTATTCCCGGCGTCCGCCGGTCCCGGCGCGGTCGCGCGCGGGCAGATGATCGAGCGGGTTGGTCCGAGAGGTCTTCCCGTCATCCTCGGTGACAGCCGTCGAGGGGCGGATGGCGCTCGGCGGCTTCACATCGCCGATGGGCTTCGAACCAGATGTCTCGCCCGATCGGGTTTCGGACGGCACGTCGGCAGCCGTCGGTTGGTCGCGACGATCGGAGATCGCCTGAGCGGGCGCGGTATGCACCAGGAGGATTCCGGCAGCGAGGAGCAGGCTCGCCCGGATAAGAGGTTCCTTGCGCATGGGATTGCTCCGTCGGTTCGAGGCATGGGGGCGACAGGTGAAGGGCCGCCGTCACATGCTTCTCCAAGCCCGAGCCTAGGCCGGGGGTTCCGCCGACGATGCGTGTTTCAGTCGCGCTTGCGCCCGCCACCGCCTTTGTATTTCGGCTTCTGGCCGCCGAGCCCCTGCGTCGAACGCGGCTTCGGCCGCTCAGCCCAGAGCGGCGCTTCGCCTCCCACGGGTAATTCGCGGTCGGTGCCCGGACCCATATTGTCGAGGCTCGGCTTCGAGATGCGGCTCCGCTTCGCGCCGTATTTGCCCGCGTCGCGCTCAACGTCACCCTGGCGCGCCATCGGATCATCCGAGAGCAGGAGTTCCGTCGCCTGCAGGCGCTTGAGCTCGTCGCGCAGGCGCGCCGCTTCCTCGAAATCGAGATCGGCGGCGGCCGTGCGCATGCGCTTCTCGAGATCCGCGATGACGGCCTTGAAGTTGTGGCCGATGGTGACGGCGTCCTTGGCGAGCCCGGTATCCACCTTGACGTGGTCGCCCTCGAAAACACTGCTGAGAATGTCGGAGATGCCACGCTTCACGCTCTGCGGCGTGATGCCGTGCTCCTCGTTATAGGCGAGCTGCTTCAGGCGGCGACGCTCGGTCTCCGCCATGGCCCGCTCCATCGAGCCGGTGATGTTGTCCGCGTAGAGGATGCAGCGCGCATCGGCATTGCGTGCGGCGCGGCCGATGGTCTGGATCAGCGAGGTCTCGGAGCGCAGGAAGCCCTCCTTGTCGGCGTCGAGGATCGCCACGAGGGCGCATTCAGGGATGTCGAGGCCCTCGCGCAACAGGTTGATGCCGATGAGCACGTCGAACGCCCCGAGCCGCAGGTCGCGGATGATCTCGATCCGTTCCAGCGTGTCGATGTCCGAGTGCATGTACCGCACGCGGACGCTGTTCTCGTGCAAATACTCGGTCAGGTCCTCGGCCATGCGCTTGGTGAGCGTGGTCACCAGGGTGCGGTAGCCGGCCTGGGCCACCTCGCGCACTTCGCCCAACAGATCGTCCACCTGCGAACGGGCAGGGCGGATCTCGATCACCGGGTCGACGAGGCCGGTGGGGCGGATGACCTGCTCGGCGAAGACACCGCCGGTCTGCTCCATCTCCCATTTCGCCGGGGTCGCCGAGACGTGGACCGATTGCGGCCGCATGGCGTCCCATTCCTCGAACCGGAGCGGGCGGTTGTCTAGGCAGGAGGGCAGGCGGAAGCCGTATTCGGCCAGCGTCGCCTTGCGGCGAAAGTCGCCCTTGTACATGCCGCCGATCTGCGGAACCGTAACATGGCTCTCGTCGGTGAAGACGATGGCATTGTCGGGCAGGTATTCGAACAGCGTCGGCGGCGGCTCGCCGGGCTTGCGGCCGGTGAGGTAGCGCGAATAGTTCTCAATGCCGTTGCAGGCGCCCGTCGCCTCGATCATCTCGATGTCGAAGGTGCAGCGCTGCTCGATCCGCTGTGCCTCGATGAGCCGGCCCATCTTGGTCAACTCGTCGACCCGAAGCTTCAGTTCGGTCTTGATGCCCTTGATCGCCTGCTGGAGCGTCGGACGCGGCGTGACGTAGTGCGAGTTGGCGTAGACCTTCACGAATTTCAGGTCGTTGATCTTCTTGCCGGTGAGCGGATCAAATTCGGTGATCGACTCGATTTCGTCGCCGAACAGGCCGATGCGCCAGCCGCGATCCTCCAAGTGGGCAGGCCAGAGTTCGATCACGTCGCCACGCACCCGGAAGGTGCCGCGGGCAAAATCGGATTGGATGCGCTTGTATTGGAGCGCCACGAGGTCGGCGACCAGCTGGCGCTGCTCGATCCGCTCGTTCAGCGACACCGTGAACGACATGGCGGTGTAGGTCTCCACCGAGCCGATACCGTAGATGCACGAGACCGACGCGACGATGATGACGTCGTCGCGCTCCAGCAGAGCGCGGGTGGCCGAGTGGCGCATCCGGTCGATCTGCTCGTTGATCGAGGATTCCTTCTCGATGAACGTATCGGAGCGCGGCACATAGGCCTCGGGCTGGTAGTAATCGTAGTAGGAGACGAAATACTCCACCGCGTTGTCGGGGAAGAAGCTCTTGAACTCGCCGTAGAGCTGCGCCGCTAGCGTCTTGTTCGGCGCCAGGATCAGGGCGGGGCGCTGCGTCGCCTCGATGATCTTGGCCATGGTGAAGGTCTTGCCGGAGCCGGTGACGCCGAGCAGCACCTGATCGCGCTCGTTCTTGTTCACCCCCTCCACCAGTTCGGCGATGGCGCGGGGCTGGTCGCCCGCGGGCTCGAACTCGGATTTCAACGTGAAGGCGAGGCCGCCCTCGGATTTCTTCGGCCGCTCCGGGCGATGCGGCGCCCAGGTCTTGCCGTCCCGGAACAGCGGGTTGCCTTCGGTGAGGAGGCGCGACAGGGCGTCCACCGTGGCGGACACGCCGTCGCTGGCCAGCGAACCCTCATCCTCGTTCGCCAGCGCCTCGGGTGCCGGACCGTCTTCCGGCGACGTGATCCCCAACGCCTGCGCAAGGCGTGGGTCGACCTCGGCCGCGTCGCCGAGGGTGAACCCGGCCTGCGGCGCTTCACCGAAACCGCCGGGGGGCGATGCGGCTTTCTTGGGCCTGCCGGGCTTCTTCGGCGGAGCCGGCGGCGTGGGATTCTCCACGGCGGGCAGCCGGTTGCGGTTGAGCGCCGGGCTCAGCAGGGCCGCCAGATGCTCGTCGAGCGGTTTCAGCTCGGGCTTCGAAGCCTTCGCCGAGGAGACGCGGGGTTTGTTCGCAGGAGGCATGGGTGGAATATGGCCCCGCGGAACGAAAGGGGAAAGGGCGGCCCATCGCTTCGCGACGATCAGGAGCGAGACCCATCATGACGACGACGTCGAACCCGATCCATCCGCAGGCGCGGATCGGCCATGTCCATCTCAAGGTCGCGAACCTCGACCGAGCGCTGGCCTTTTATTGCGGAGTGCTCGGCTTCACCCTGAAAGCTCGCTATGGCACCCAGGCCGCCTTCATCGCTGCCGGGGACTACCACCACCATATCGGGCTCAACACGTGGGAGAGCGAAGGCGGCAGCCCGCCGGCGCCCGGCACGACCGGCCTGTTCCACCTCGCCATACTCTACCCGACACGCGCCTCCCTCGCCGATGCCCTGCGCCGCCTCGACGAAGCCGGCATCGCCCTCGACGGCGCCAGCGACCATGGTGTCAGCGAAGCGCTCTACCTGCGTGATCCCGACATGAACGGGGTCGAACTCTACCGGGACAGACCGGAAGCGGACTGGCCGCGTGACGCGGAGGGCGGCCTCACCATGTTCACCCGCCGACTCGACCTCGCCGATCTCCGCGCGGCTGGAGAGCATTCATGAGGAGCGGCAAACCGTTAGGCGGCAACCCTCCGGTGTGCTACCTGCTTATTCAGACGGTGCCACCCTCGGTGAGGGTGGCTGAGGCGAGCATGACGGCACCAGACCGTCGCCGCCTCGACGCCCCTCGCTCGAGCAAGGCCGAAGGCCGCGGGAGCGCGCCGGCGGCGGGTGGAAATGAGTAGCGATCCCACCTGTCCCATTGCCTGATGCGAGCGAACTTATGAAAATCCGGACCGGCTACACGATCGGCTACGACACGTTCGGCCCGACGCCGATCACCTTGATGCTCAACGTCCATCCCTCGCGCGCGGGAGACCTGCTGACGCCGGAGACGATGACGATCGAGCCGCCGGTGGAGTCCCACAGCTACCTCGATCCGTTCGGCAACGTCTGCACCCGCATCCTCGCCCCCGGTGGCCGGATCACGGTGTCGGCCGATTTCATGATCGAAGATTCCGGCGAGCTGGACGAGCTCGTACCCGAGGCGAAACAGCATCCGGTGCAGGATCTGCCGGACGACGTCATGCCGTTCCTGCTCGGAAGCCGCTACTGCGAGACCGACAAGCTCTCGAACATCGCCTGGGGCCTATTCGGGACCACACCCGAGGGCTGGGCACGGGTCCAGGCGATCCACGATTTCGTGCATCGGCACATCAAGTTCGATTACCAGCAGGCCGACGCCACCCGTACGGCCTACGAGGCCTATACCCAGAAGATCGGCGTCTGCCGCGACTTCACCCATTTGGCCGTGGCCTTCTGCCGCTGCATGAACATCCCGGCGCGGTACTGCACCGGCTATCTCGGGGATATCGGCGTGCCCGTGGTGCCGCCGGGTGACTTCTCGGCCTGGCTCGAAGTTTATCTCGACGGGCGCTGGTTCACCTTCGACGCCCGCAACAACAAGCGCCGCATCGGCCGCATCCTCATCGCGCGCGGCCGCGACGCCACCGACGTGGCGATCTCCACGAGCTTCAGCACGGCCCTGCTCGCGAGCTTCGACGTGCATACCGACGAGATCAGCGAGACCGGCGAGCTGACCCCCGTCGCCTGAAGCGGACCCACGCCGGATCGACATCCGACCTCCCGCGTTCCGGTAGACACATTCCCTCCTTAGCCGGTCCCCCCCATCGGATGGGCCGAGGAGGAATGCACCTCTATTGGAGACAGCATGTCGGACAGGATCAAGGGTACGGCGCTCATCGCCGGTGCGAGCGGCATCGTCGGCAACAACCTCGCCCGTCACCTCGTCGCCGAGGGCTGGAACGTCCTGGGTCTGGCACGCCGGCCCGTGGATATCGAGGGTGTGACCCCGGTGACGGCGGACCTCACCGATCCTGCTTCCCTGCGGGCGGCCTTGTCGGACCTCGCGCCGACGCATGTGTTCATCACCACCTGGATGCGGCAGTCGACCGAGGCCGAGAATTGCCGCGTCAACGGCGCCATGGTGCGCAACCTCCTCGACGCCCTGCAATCCGCTCCGTTGCGCCACGTGGCCCTGGTGACCGGGCTCAAGCATTATCTCGGGCCCTTCGAAGCTTACGGGAAAGGTACGCTGCCGCAGACGCCGTTCCGCGAGGACCAGGACCGCCTGCCGGTGGAGAACTTCTACTACGTGCAGGAGGATGAGGTCTTCGCCGGTGCCGAGCGCCAGGGATTCGGCTGGAGCGTGCACCGTCCGCACACCATCGTCGGCTATGCCCTCGGCAACGCCATGAACATGGGTGTGACGCTGGCCGTCTACGCGTCCCTCTGCCGAGAGACCGGACGGCCGTTCCTGTTCCCGGGCTCGTCGCAGCAATGGAACGGCCTGACCGACGTCACCGATGCGCGGCTGCTGGCCCGTCATCTCGCCTGGGCTTCCACCGATCCCGCCGCGGCGAACACCGCGTTCAACGTGGTCAACGGCGACGTCTTCCGCTGGTCGTGGATGTGGGGCCGCATCGCGGAATGGTTCGGCCTCGAACCGGCTCCCTATCCCGGCTCGCCGACCCCACTCGAGGAGCAGATGGCGCAGGACGGGCCGGTCTGGGCCGAGCTGGCGAAACGCCATGGCTTGGTCGAGTCCGATCTCGACCGTCTCGCCTCCGCATGGCACACCGATGCGGATCTCGGCCGTCCGATCGAGGTTGTCACCGACATGGCGCGCAGCCGCCGGCTCGGCTTCCTCGATTATCAGCCCAGCGACGACAGCTTCCTCGACCTGTTCGGCCGGCTGCGGGCCGAAAAAGTCATTCCCTGAGACAGCATTCACTGAGACAGAAAGTGACGATGCAATCTGAAATGCCGGCCTCGCCCACCCCAGCGCTTCCCGAACTCGACTCGGAGACCCTGGCCTTCGCGGGCCGGGTCTTTCAATACGCGCGGGCGGGGCATGTGGACGAGTTGGCAAAACTGTTCGCACAGGGGCTCCCGGCGAACCTCCTCAACGATAAGGGCGACAGCCTGCTGATGCTGGCCGCCTATAACGGGCAGGTTGAGACCACGCGCCTCATCCTCGACAACGGTGGCGACCCCGAACTCTCCAACGACCGCGGACAGACGCCACTCGCCGGCGCCGCCTTCAAGGGCGACATGGCCATCGTCGAGCTGTTGCTGGAGAAGGGCGCCACTATCGACGGCACCGGAACCGGTACGCGTACGGCGCTGATGACGGCGGCCATGTTCAACCGCACCGAGATGGTGGAACTGCTCCTGTCGAAAGGCGCCGACCCAACCAAGCGCGACGGAAACGGGCAGAGCGCCGCCGATCTCGCCCGCTCCATGAATGCTGCGGATACCCCGTTTCAGCTCGAGGCCGCCGAACGACTCGCCCGACTCGTGATCGATTGAGCCGGGTTTTCATGATTCACCAGGGGCGAAGCGGCATGACAACTCGGCTTTCGATCGCGCGCGCGTCCTCCCTGTCCCTGCTGGCCGGCACGCTGACGCTCACTCCAAGTGCGCACGCCGAGGAATGGCCGATGTTCGGCCGAGACCATACCAACCGGCATTTCTCGCCCCTTACAGTCATAGACCGAGGCAACGTCGCCAAGCTGCGCCCGGCCTGGATCTTCCAGACAGGGATCACCGGCTACTTCCAGGCCGAGCCGGTGGTGGTGGACGGCGTGATGTATCTCTCCACCACGCAGAACCACGTGGCTGCCCTGGAGGCGAAGACCGGCCGGGTGATGTGGACCTACACCCACAAGGCCCGGACGGAGAAGATCTTCGGCCCGCCCTCGAATCGCGGTGTCGCGGTCTCGGGCGGCAAGGTCTTCGAGGCGACCATGGACGGGCGGGTCCTCGCTCTCGACGCCAAGACAGGCAAGGTCTTGTGGGACCATGAGGCCGTCCGCCCGGAGGAGGGCGAGTCCGAAACCGCCTCCGATCTCGCCGGAACGCTCGGCGCGGGTGCGATCCAGGGATCGAGCCGGCTCGGGTTCAAGATGCCGCCCCTCGTGGCCGACGGGCTCGTCATCGTCGGCGTGGCCGGGGCCGGTTACGGCCTCCACGTGGAGGACGAGAAGGGCGGGCTCGACGGCGGCGCCGTGGTCGGGATCGAAGGCGGCTACGGACGCCGCGGCTGGCTCGCCGCTTACGATGCGGCCACCGGCGAGGAGCGCTGGCGCTGGTACGTCACCAAGGAGGATGGCTGGGAAGGCGGCTTCGTCGAGAAGACCGCCGATGGGGTGCCGCTCAACCGCGACATCGCCGCCGAGAAGGCGGCCGCCCCCCGGCAGAGGGAGGCCTGGAAGGTCGGCGGTGGCTCGCTCTGGATGACCCCGGCCTACGATGCCGATCTCGGCCTGATCTATGTCGGCACCGGCAACCCCGCACCGCAGAATTTCGGCCTCTCGCGGCCCGGCGACAACCTCTACACGATGAGCCTCGTTGCGCTCGACGTGAAGACCGGCACGCTGCGCTGGTACTATCAGCAGGTCCCGCACGACGAATGGGGCTATGACGTCGCGAGCCCGCCCTTCCTGCTCGATTACGCGACGCCGCAGGGTCCGGTGAAGGCGGTGGCCGAGGCGAGCAAGACCGGCTGGCTCTACGTTCACGACCGGGCGACCGGCACGCTCCTCGGCAAGTCCGCGCCGCTCACGACTCAAAAGAACCTCTACGCACCGCCCACAGAAACCGGAACCGTGGTCAGCCCCGGTCCCCTCGGGGCGATCTCCTGGCATCCGGTCGCCTTCGATCCGACGACGAGCATGGCCTACGCCCAGGTCCGGCACGGCGCGACCACCTATACGGTGAGGACCGTCCCGGCCTCGAATAGCAGGCCGCAGATCCGCTTCACCGAGACGAGCGAAGCGAAGGGAGAGCCATCCTTCAGCACGCTCACGGCCGTCGATCTCGCCAAGGGCGGCGCGATCAAGTGGTCGGTCAAGGCGGGAAGCCGCCTTTCGGGCGGCACCCTCGCTACCGCTGGCGGCTTGGTCTTCTCCGGCGAGGAGGACGGCCATCTCGACGCCCATGACTCTGCCAATGGCGAGATGCTGTGGCGGTTCCAGTGCGGTGCTGGGATCGGTGGGCCACCGATCACCTATTCGCTGGAGGGCCGGCAATACGTGGCGGTGGCGGCCGGTGGAGCCTCCTTCACCAAGGGCTCGGGCTTCGGCACGGGCGACGCGCTCGTCGTGTTCGCCCTGCCGGACTGACGGGCTCTCGTCATTTTGCATGCCTGCCTCGACGGACTTCACATCGCCTTTAAGCGTGGCGCATTCGGCCGCGGCGACTCCGTGCCGGACCTCCCTCCTGCAAGCTTGGCCTGCAAGGCTACGAACCACCGTGGTAGGGGTTCGAGAATCGGCATGATCGAGGGGTCGGCGTACGACGGACGCCAGCTTGCGATGACCGGGCGAAGCGCATTTGCCCAATGGCGGGAAGCGATCACATGAACCCCAACACCCGGCGCTGGCTCATCAGTAGCGTCTTCGGCCTGTTCGTGGGCTGGGCGATCGGCGGGGTGATCTTCCCCGCCCTGACCGCCCTCATCGGTATGATGGTCCGACCCAACCCCGGAATGCGGGATGCCGCCATACCCTGGCCGGGACCGGCTTTAGACATGCTGCCTTTCCTCGCCATCGGTCTTCAGGCCGCCGTGGTGATCGCCGTGACGCTCCTCCTTGCCCGCGTGGGCGATGAGCGTCGACGCATCGGCTGGGGCTGCCTCGCCGTCGGGGGTGCCATCCTGCTGAACGGTATCGTCCTCCTGGCGGTCACGGGCGTCCTGGGCTGGCTTCTCGATCAGAACCCTGGCGGCGCCAGCGGTGATGAAGCGAGCGTCGGCTTCTTCCTGTTGCTGTTGAGCCTGCCCTACGCCCTGCTCTGCATCGCGCTGCTGGCGGGCGGGGCGGTGATTCTGCGCAAGCGCCCGCCTTCGCCGGCGCAGGGAGGAACAGGACGGTCCGGACTGTGATCAGGGCGTGACGACCTCCGCCACCCCTCAAGCGGCTCACCTGTTCGCCGCCGGTCGGATGTGACAGGAGGACACAGGCGGCGTGCCGCTTGCATTGGCCGGCCGAGATCACGGGAGCCCGCACCACCCCATGTCGACCGATTTTTCCGAGACGCGACAGCCCACCGACCGCGGCTCTCCCGTAGTTCGCACGATCGCGATGCCCGCGGACACTAATCCGGCCGGGGACATTTTCGGCGGCTGGCTGATGGGACAGATGGATCTGGCGGCGGGCAACGTCGCTGCGCGCCGCGCGCGGGGCCGCTGCGCCACGATCTCCGTGGATGCCATGGCCTTCCATCGCCCTGTCATCGTCGGCGACGAGGTCAGCATCTATGCCTGGATCGTGAAGGTCGGCCGCACCTCGCTTCGCATCCAGGTCGAGGTCTGGCGCCGCGAGCGCGAAGGCGAGACCACCATGAAGGTGACGGAAGGCCTGTTCACCTTCGTCGCCATCGGCAGCGACCGCCGTCCGAGGCCGATCCCGCCGGAAGTGGAAGAGACCTGGGAGGTGTGAGGTTCGCTCCCGCCGGGAATGAGCGGGACCGTATCACCACCACGATGTACCGCGTCCCAATTCGCCGACGTCGAGATGGTGGGCGATGGAGGCGCCGATATCCGCGAAGGTTTCCCTACGCCCGAGTGACCGGGCGGAAAGACCGGGACCGAAGGCCAGGACCGGTACCTGCTCGCGGGTATGCTCCGTCCCCGGCCAGGTCGGGTCGTTGCCATGGTCGGCAGTGACGATGCAGACATCGCCCTCCGCGAGCACCGCATGGATCTCCGGCACGCGCGCATCGAAGCGCTCCAGCTCGGCGGCGTAGCCGGGCACATCGCGGCGGTGGCCGTATTCCGTGTCGAAATCGACCAGGTTCAGGAAGACCAGCCCGCCCTCGGGGAGGGTGCGGAACGCGGCCAGCGCCGCATCGAGGCAGGCAATGTTGCCGGCGGCCTTGATCTCGCGGCCCGTGGCGCGGTGGGCGAAGATGTCACCGATCTTGCCGACGCTGACCACGACGCGTCCCCGCTCGCTCAGGCGGTCGAGGAGGGTTTCGCCCGGCGGCTGCGTGGCGAAATCCTTTCGGTTCGCGGTGCGCCGGAAACCGGTCTCCTCGGAACCGAGGAAGGGGCGGGCGATGACCCGGCCGATGCGGTAGGGATCGCAGATCTCGCGGGCGGTCCGACAGAGCTCGTAGAGCCGGTCCAGCCCGAACGTTTCCTCGTGGGCGGCGATCTGGAAGACGCTGTCGGCCGAGGTGTAGCAGATCGGCTTGCCCGTCCGGACATGCTCTGCCCCGAGACGCTCGACGATGGGGATGCCCGCGGCGTGGCAATCGCCGAGGATACCGGAGAGTCCGCCCCGTTCGATCAGCGTTTGGGTGAGCGCAGTGGGGAAGGCCGGCACCCTGTCGGGAAAGTAGCCCCATTCCTCGGTGACGGGGGCGCCCGCGATCTCCCAATGACCGGAGGGCGTGTCCTTGCCGGGCGCGGTCTCGGTGGCATGGCCGTAGGCCCCAACGACCGGACCGGATGGATCGAGACCGGGCGGGATGCGGCCACTCGCCCCCTCGGCGGCGAGACCGAGGCCGAGACGCGTCAGGTTCGGCAGAGCGAGGGGGCCGCCTCGCAGGCCCTCGCGATCGCCCACACCGGCGGTGCAGGCTTCCGCGATATGGCCGAGCGTGTCCGAGCCCTCGTCGCCGTAGCGGGCAGCGTCCGGCCCTCCGCCGATGCCGACCGAATCGAGGACGATGAGAAAGACGCGCGCCATGGGTCCCGTCGTGTTCAGGCCGGGACCACGTCTTCGGTGGTGGCGCTGTTGAGATCGAAGGCGGCAGCGAACAGGGCCTTCGTGTATTCGGTCTGCGGCCGGGCGAAGATGGCCTCCGCCGGGCCTTCCTCCACGACCTTGCCGTTCTGCATCACCAGCACGTAGTTCGCCAACGCGCGCACGACCTTGAGGTCGTGACTGATGAAGAGGTAGGCGAGCTTGCGCTCTTTCTGCAGGTCGCGGAGCAGGGTGACGATCTGCGCCTGAACCGACCGGTCGAGGGCCGAGGTCGGCTCGTCGAGGACGACGAAGCGGGGTTTCAGCACCATGGCGCGGGCGATGGCGATGCGCTGGCGCTGGCCGCCGGAGAACTCGTGCGGATAACGATCCATCGTCGCCGGATCGAGACCGACATCGGTGAGCGCCTTGGCGACCACGGCGCGACGCTCTGCCCGCGACTTCACCGCCCCCTGTACCACGAGGCCCTCGGCGACGATGTCGGCCACCGTCATGCGCGGCGAGAGCGAGCCGTAGGGATCCTGGAAAACCACCTGCATGTCGCGGCGGAACGGTCGCATCGGTCCGGGGCCGAGCCCGGCGATGGACTGGCCGAGGAAGACGATAGGGCCCTCGCTGCCGGTGAGGCGCAGCAGGGCGAGCCCCAGAGTGGTCTTGCCCGATCCGGATTCCCCGACGATCCCGATCGTCTCCCCCTCGCGCACGGCGAGGGACACACCATCCACCGCTTTCACGTGGAAAGTGGTGCGCCGGAGAAGCCCCTCGCGGACCGGGAACCACACCTTGAGCGGACCGGCTTCGAGCAGGCGCGGAGCGTCGTCCGCAACCGGGTTCGCACGCCCCTTCGGCTCCGAGGCGAGCAGGCGCTGGGTATATTCGTGTTTGGGCTTGGCGAAGATCTCGTCGACCGGCCCCGCTTCGACGATGCGGCCGGCGAGCATCACGCAGACCCGCGAGGCGATGCGCTGCACGATGCCGAGATCGTGGGTGATGAACAGCATCGACATGCCGAGACGCTTCTGTAGGTCGGCGAGCAATGTCAGGATCTGCGCCTGCACGGTGACGTCGAGGGCGGTGGTCGGCTCGTCCGCCACCAGCAGGTCCGGCTCGCAGGCGAGCGCCATGGCGATCATGACGCGCTGGCGCTGCCCCCCAGACAGTTCGTGCGGATAGGCGCCCATGCGCCGCTCGGCGTCGCGGACGCCGACGAGTTCGAGCAATTCGAGGATACGGGCACGGGCCTTGCGGCCGGACAGGCCGCGATGAATCTCCAGAACCTCGCCGATCTGCCGCTGGATCGTGTGCAGCGGATTGAGCGAGGTCATCGGCTCCTGGAACACCATGGTGATGTCGGCACCGCGGATCTTGCGCAGCTCCGGCTCCGGCAAGGCCAGAATGTCCCGTCCCTTGAACAGGATGCGACCGCCGGGATGGACGGCGCTGCCATCGAGGAGACGCAGGATCGACAGGGCCGTCACCGACTTGCCCGACCCGGACTCGCCGACCAGGGCCACGGTCTCACCCTTGTGAATCGTGAAGCTCACGCGATCCACCGCCAGCGTCTCACGCTCACGCGAGCGAAAGGCGACCGACAGGTCTTGGACGTCGAGCAGCGTGTCAGTCATCGAGGGAAGGGCACCGGGTCCGCGGATTGGGGAAGCCGAGGTTCTTATAGCGCGGCGCGATGAGATCGGCGAACGGCGATTGATCCGGCGCCAGACCGCATTACAAACGCCCCGTGACATCCCTCCGCAGCCTGATCCTCGCCTGTTGTCTCCTCGCCGCCGCGCCGGCCTCGGCCGAGGTGGCGACGGAGACCGTGGAGCAGGCGCTCTGCCGCCTGATCGAGGATTCAGCCAGGGTGCGCGGCCTGCCCGTGCCGTTCCTGACACGGCTGATCTGGCGGGAAAGCAGTTTTCGCGTCACGGCCGTGAGTCCGGTGGGCGCGCAGGGTGTTGCGCAGTTCATGCCGGGAACGGCACGCGAGCGCGGGCTGACCGACCCGTTCGATCCCGAACAGGCGATCCCGCACGCCGCCCATCTCCTCGCCGATCTCAATCGCCAGTTCGGAAATCTCGGCCTCGCGGCCGCGGCCTATAACGGCGGCGCGGGCCGGGTCTCGGGCTGGCTCGCCGGAACGGGCGGCCTGCCCGCCGAGACGCGCGCCTATGTCATGGCGATCACCGGTGCACCGGCCGAGGATTGGCGCGGGGGCGCGGCCGTCAACGGTGCCGAGGGGGAGGCAGAAGCCCCCAAGAAGGAATCATCGAAGGCGGAAGCGCCGAAGACCTGCCTGCAGGTCACCGCTGCGTTGCGGATACCCTCACGCGGCGATCGCTTCGCCCTCGGCGGCAACGAGGGGCCGGCCGCCCCTTGGGGCATTCAGCTCGCCGGGAATTTCTCGAAATCCCTCGCCCTCCAGAGCTTCTCCCGCACCCGGAAACTCTATGCCGGCGTGATCGGCGAGGTGCGGCCGATGATCATCGGGACGCGCCTGCGCAGTCGCGGCACGCGCGCCTTCTACCGGGTCCGCATCCCGGCCGAGAGCCGGGCGGCGGGCGATATCTTGTGCGGCCGCATCCGCAAGGTCGGGGGCGCCTGCATCGTGCTGCGTACCTGAATCCGAAAAACCCTTTTTCCGGTCATGAATCCGCCGTGCGGCACGTGTCATTCGGGTCTTCGTTTCCCCGTTTGAGAGATGCATGACCCGCGCTTTCGCCGCCTTCGCCACTCTCGCCTGCCTCGCACTGGCCGCCTTCGGGGTCACGGCCTGTTCGCCCCTCGCCCTCTTCGATGCCATCGGCCCACGCGACCAGGGCGGCAGGCTCGCCCAGAAGAGCGCCGCCTTCGGCACCCATCCGCGGCAGCGCCTCGATGTCTTCACGCCCGTCGGCGGCGCGGCGGATGCGACGGTCCTGGTCTTCTTCTATGGCGGCTCGTGGAAATCGGGCGCGAAGGACGATTACGAATTCGTCGGTCAGGCCCTGGCGGCCCAGGGTTTCGTCACCGTCATCCCCGATTACCGGGTCTATCCGGAAGTCCGGTTCCCCGACTTCCTCGATGACGGCGCCGCCGCCATCGCCTGGGTTCGCGACAACATCGCCGAATATGGCGGCGACCCACGCCGCATCGTCCTCGCGGGCCATTCGGCCGGGGCCTACAATGCCATGATGCTCGGCCTCGATCCGCGCTACCTGCGCAAGGCGGGGGTCGACCCGAAGGTGATCCGGGCCGTGGCCGGTCTGTCCGGCCCCTATGACTTCCATCCTTTCGACCAGGACACCTCGCGCGACGTGTTCGGACAGGCCCCCGATCCGGCGGCGACGCAGCCGATCACCTTCGCCGGTCCTCATTCGCCCCCAGCCTTCCTCGCCAGCGGAGACAACGACACCATCGTGCGCCCGCAGAACACCCAGAGCCTCGCGGCGCGATTGCGCGCGGTGCGCGTGCCGGTGCAGGAGCGGATCTATCCCGGTCTCGATCATGCCGACACGCTTCTGGCCCTCTCAGTCACCTTCCGTTCGAAGGCGCCGGAACTGTCGGAAATGACGACATTCCTCAAGCAATATGCCGGCACTCAGCAGCACGTTCGCTCGGTCTCGCGGTGGGACCGTTAGGCGAGCGCCGGATGACAGGGGGACAAGCCATGCGCGACGACGACATGGACCGGCCGAAGCGCACGGTCTCCCATACGATCGGCGAGAACCTCGACACTCTCTCCCTCGACGAGATCGCCGAGCGGATCGCCCTGCTGCGTGCCGAGATCGAGCGCCTGGAATCGGCCCGAACGGGCAAGAAGACCGCCCTGGACCGGGCATCCTCGATTTTCAAACTATAGGCGCGGAAGCTCCGGGCGGGGCCGCGCCCTCCCGCCTCATGGCATCCTCTTCCGCCCCCAGCCGGGCGATGTCATCGGCCACGACCGCCTCGAGTCCACGCGCAATCTTCAGCACCCGCGTCGGCTCGCCGACCCGCATCACCAGGACGATGGTCTCGCGATCGGCGCAGCCGGGCTCGCCACAGGCGATTTCGTTGACGGCAAGGACGTCATCCTCGCCGAGCCCGAGACCCAGGCGAAGCTCGCCTTTCAGCCTCGCCGCATCGGCAGAGCGTGCGGCCGAGCGAGCGCGGGCATCCTTCAAAGAAAGAAACGCCATCAGGCGGCGGCACGCTGCCAGGCGGGAAACGGATCGGGCAGGGCGCGGTACGGCGCCGGATCGAACCGCGTCACATCCTCGGAACCGACCAGGCAGGCATCGAGTGCGGCGGTGATCGCTTCCTCGTCGAGACCCGTCCCGATGAAGACGAGTTCCTGGCGGCGGTCGCCCCAGGGCTCGCTCCAGTTCCGGGACAGGTGAATACGCCACTCCGTATCCTCCGGCCAGCGCGCCTTCGGCACGCAGGCCCACCATGCCCCCATCGGTGAAACCCGCGCGATGGAACCCGCGAGGGAGAATTCGCCGACCCAGTCCGGGCGCGTCGCCAGCCAGAAATGCCCCTTCGCGCGGATGAGGCCCGGCCATGTCGCCTTGGTGAAAGCGTCGAACGCCTCGGGGGCGAAGGGACGGCGGGCGCGGTAGACGAAGGAGCCGATTCCGTATTCCTCGGTTTCGGGGACATGCTCGGGGGCGCCGTAGAGCTCCTTGAACCAGAGCGGGTGCTCCTGCGCCTTCTCTTCGCTGAACAGGCCGGTATCCAGAACCCGATCGAGCGCGACGCGGCCATGGGAAGCCTCGACGATGTGGGCATCGGCATTGAGCCCGCGTATCACCGAGCGGACCAGAGCGAGCTGATCCGCCCCGACATCACCCGCCTTGTTGACGACGACCACATCGGCGAACTCGATCTGCTCCACGAGAAGGTCGACGAGGGTCCTGGCATCCTCCTCTCCCGCGGTCTGGCCCCGGTCGCGCAGGAACGCCGTCGAACCGTAATCGCGCAGGAGACTCACCGCGTCGGCCACGGTGACCATGGTGTCGAGGCGAGCGACGTCGCTCAGCGCAGCCCCGTCTTCGTCGCGGAAGGAGAAGGTGCTCGCCACCGGCAGCGGCTCGGCGATGCCCGTGCCTTCGATCAGGAGGTAATCGAACCGCCCTTCCTCCGCGAGCGTCCGGACTTCGGCCAGGAGGTCGTCCCGCAGCGTGCAGCAGATGCAGCCATTGGTCATCTCCACCAGGCGTTCGTCGGTGCGAGAGAGGTTGGCGCTGCCCTCGCGGATGAAGGCGGCGTCGATATTCACCTCACTCATGTCGTTGACGATCACGGCGACGCGTCGCCCCTCGCGGTTGTTGAGAATGTGGTTCAACAGCGTCGTCTTGCCGGCACCGAGAAAGCCGGAAAGGACGGTGACGGGGAGACGGTGATCGCGCTGGCTCATCAGATATCCACAATGCAATGTAATACCATTACATTTTGTAGGATCGTGCCTGTCAATCGCCGTTCGAAAATCTCTGTCCACGGGTAGACAGAGGAGGGTCGAAAAGCGCGCTCCGCGTGTTAGGGGAGGGCCATCCCGGCAGAGTCGCGGCAAAGGTGCAGCCGCTGGCCGGCGATCGCCCGAGGATGGAATCCAGTGCGACCCTGGCGAGAAGGACCGGGAGACCGGCGAAGCTACCATCACGGCAACCTCAAAGAGGCGCTGATCGAAGCGGCGCGCCGGTTCATCGCCGAACGTGGGGTGGGCGGTTTCACCCTGGTAGATGCGGCACGCCTCGTCGGCGTGACACCGGCCGCGCTCTATCGCCATTTCCGGGGTCGCGAAGCTCTGCTGGAGGAGGTGGCCGGCCGTGGCTTCACCGACCTCGCCGAGCGTCTGGCACGCTCCCTCACCTCACGCGGAACACCACTGGAGCGCTTCACCCGAATGGGGGAGGCCTATCTTGCCTTCGCGGAGGAAGAGCCCGGCTATTATGCCGCCATCTTCGAGACGCGTGGCGCCCCGATGACGGCGGAGCAAGCAGCCTCCGACGTCCCGCCGAGGCCCAGCCCCTTCGACCTTCTGCTCGAAGCGCTGAAATCGACGTTTCCGGATGGCTTCGGCGGAGTCGAGCCTCGTTTCGTCGCCCTGGAAGTCTGGGCCCTCTCGCACGGGCTCGCCACGCTCTCGGCCTCCGGCCATCTGCCGAAGGGGCCGGGCATGCCAGACAAATACGAGCTGTTACGCGCCGGCGTGCTGGCCCTCGTCCATGGCGCGGGTCGTCCCCGACACTCGGCCTGACACTCTCTGAGAACGACCCTTGAAACCACCACGTCGCGTTCGCAAGTAAATGTGGTTCACATTAACATCGGAGCTGTGAGCCGTGAGCTTTTCCTCGACCTCTCCCTGGGCCACCGGCAAAGCCTGCCGCAGCGGTCCGTTTCCCCGCCGCTCTTTCGAGATCGGCGCCGTCGTCGTCGCGTTCTTCTACTGGTGGCCGCTGGCGGCGGCCTACATCGCCTGGAAGGTGGCGGGTTACCCGGCATTGTCCGAACTGCGCGGCATGATCGGCCGTGGGTCCGATTGGCAGGCGGGCATGCGCAAATCGCGCTTCGCTCAGGCGTTCGAGGCCGCGGATCTGCGCGGCACCGGTAACCTCGCCTTCGACGATTACCGCCGCGCCGAACTCGACCGGCTCAATGCCCAGCGCAAGGCGCTGCAGGAGGAGAGCCGTGCCTTCGCCGAGTTTGTGGAAGAACTGAAGCGCGCCAAGGACCGCGAGCAGTTCGACGCCTTCATGGCCAAGCGTAATACGAGCGGCCCGACGCAGAACGTCTGATCGATACCCCATCCGGGGTCACGGAGGGCTTCCGGCAGCAATGCCGGGAGCCCTTTTTCGTTCGTCCAGTGGCCCGATCAATCCTGCAGTTTCTTCAGGTGATGCAGGGCAATGAAATGCAGGCAGAAGCCGAGGATCAGCGCCGTCACGCTCACCGCACCCGGCTCGGTCTGGAAGAACCGCAGCGAGACGCTCCACGCCTCGGCGCGGGACAGGCGGTGGTCATACCCCTCGTAGAGCCGCATCCCCGGCAGGAAGAAGCCGACCATCACCAGGGACGCCCCGAGCGTGTTGAGAAACGTCGCGCGATAGCGGACCCTGTCGTTCCGGGCGGACTTGCTCATGGGCGTGCTGTTTCGGATAAGTTTCATCGACGATCCGGACCACCCTGTTTGCCTCGCTCCGACGACCGGGACGCGCCCCCACCGCGTCATGGCCGCGCTTCTTTATCGGATTTTCATGCCCCGGGGGGCCATAAGGGCGGGAGTTCAAAAGAGCGTGGGGTCGGTCCGGTGCCGCTCGTGGCACGGTGGGCCGCTTCTCGGGGGAGTGAAGGCGATGGCGAATACGGACGTTACCGGCGCGGAGATCCGCGCGACGGTCACGGTGGTCGACCATCCCCTGGTCCAGCACAAGTTGACCCTGCTCCGACAGAAGGAGCGCTCGACCAAGGGCTTCCGCCAGATCCTCAACGAGATCGGGATGCTCCTCGCCTATGAGGTCACCCGCGACCTTCCCCTGGAGCGGGTGACCATCGAAACGCCGATCCAGGCGATGGAAGCGCCGCAGATCGCGGGCAAGAAGCTGGTTCTCGCCCCGATCCTGCGCGCGGGCGTCGGCTTTCTCGACGGCATGCTCTCGCTGGTGCCCTCCGCGCGCGTCGCCCATGTCGGGCTCTATCGCGACCCCGAGACGCTTGAGGCGGTGGAATACTATTTCAAGGCACCGTCCGACCTCGCCGACCGCACCGTCCTCGTCCTCGACCCTATGCTCGCCACGGCCAATTCGGCCATCGCCGCCATCGACCTCCTGAAGCAGCGCGGCGCGCGCGACCTGCGCTTCGTCTGCCTTCTCGCCGCGCCGGAAGGCGTCGCCAAGCTCCAGGCGAGGCATCCCGACGTGCCGGTCTGGACCGCCTCCATCGACAGCCACCTCAACGACCACGGCTATATCGTGCCCGGCCTCGGGGATGCCGGCGACCGGATGTACGGCACCCGTTGAGACAGTCCTCGCTTACCAACTGCGCCCTTGCCAACCCGCCCTCCGGCCGCACATGACGGGTCACGCCAACCGGAGATGTGATGCGATGACGTCAAGCCCAGACCTGCCAGAGACCATGCGCCAGATCCGGTTCGCGGGAGCAGGTGGGCCGGACGTCCTGAGGCTCGAGACGGTGCCGCTGCCCCAGCCCGGTTCCGGCCAGGTGCTCATCGAAGTGGTCGCGGCCGGCGTGAACCGGCCCGACATCCAGCAACGCGAAGGCAAATATCCGCCGCCGAAGGGCGCCACCGAAATCCCGGGCCTCGAAGTCGCCGGCCGGATCGCGGCCCTCGGCGAGGGGGCTGAGGGCTTCGCCATCGGCGACGAGGTCTGCGCCCTCACCATCAGCGGCGGATATGCCGAATTCGCCGTGGCCGAGACCGGACAATGCCTGCCACGCCCGGCTCCGCTCTCGCTGATCGAGGCCGCCGGACTGCCGGAGACCTATTTCACCGTTTACAGCAACGTTATCGAGCGCGGACGCCTGAAGCCGGGCGAAAGCTTCCTCGTCCATGGCGGATCGAGCGGCATCGGTTCTACGGCGATCCAGATGGCGAAGCTGCACGGCGCGCGGGTCTTCGCCACCGCCGGCTCGACCGAGAAATGCACGTTCTGCAAGGAGCTCGGCGCCGACGAGGCGATCAATTACCGCGAGACGGATTTTGCCGAGGAGATCAAGCGCCTCACCGAGGGCAAGGGCGTCGACGTCATCCTCGACATGGTGGGCGCGCCCTACCTCGCCCGCAACCTCGCCTCCCTGGCGATCGAGGGACGCCTCGTGCAGATCGCCTTCATGCGAGGCTACAAGGTCGAGAGCTTCAGCATGACGCCGATCATGATGAAGCGGCTCACATTTACCGGTGCGACCCTGCGGGCGCGTCCCAAAGCGGAGAAGGCGGCCATCGCCGAGGGACTGCGTCGGGACATCTGGCCACTCCTCGCCGACGGCCGGATGAAGCCGATCATCCACGCCACCTTCCCTTTGGAGAAGGCGTCCGAGGCCCATGCGCTCATGGAGTCGAGCGTGCATCTCGGCAAGATCATGCTGAAGACCGGGCGCTGAAGCAGGACTTCACCTCGATAGCGGTGCGGCTTTTCCGTCAGATGCCACCGCCAGGGCGGATCGCGTCGGAACAGGGAGCTCGGCCGTCGCGTTCAACTCACCAGATGGGACATCAATGTCTCAGGTTGAACATGACGGCCGCACTCGGCCGAGCTCCGAAAGGTTTTCCATGGCAGAACGACTCGACGGCCAGAACGCACGTCAAGGCAAGAAGGGCAAGCCGGTCCTCTACGTCCTGATCGGCAGCCTCGTCCTCCTCGCCATCGCGATCACCGGTCTGATGACTTGGCAGGGTGCAAATTCCCCGAAGGACTACGCGTCGCAGAGCCAGGACGCCTCCCGCGCTCAAGTCACCGGTTCCGTGAATGGAGCCGGAAACGGAGCGTCGTCCGCGAACACCGGCAACGTTCCCGCCGGTAACCCGGCCTACCCGGCGCCGGCCCAGCCGTCGGCTAACGGTGGCCAGAAATAGGCCAGACGTCATGTCGGTTCTAACGACCGGCAACGACGACAGCGCGCTACGGCATTGCGGCGGACTTAACCGCTTCGAAGCCGTAGCGTTTTTTATTGAGAAGCGTCGTTGATCTGGCGAGATCCATCGCAAGATGTCTTCGCCCGATGAGCCACGACCCTCACTCGGGGCCTGAGCTTTCACGGACTGCCGTCTCTCAGCGGGTCGGAACCGGGACTTCGCCGCGATAATCGTAGAAGCCGCGCTTCGTCTTCCGGCCGAGCCAGCCGGCTTCGACATATTTCACCAGAAGCGGGCAGGGGCGGTACTTCGAATCCGCCAGCCCTTCGTAGAGCACCTGCATCACCGAGAGGCAGGTATCGAGACCGATGAAATCGGCCAGCTGCAGCGGGCCCATCGGATGGTTGGCGCCGAGCTTCATCGCGGTGTCGATGGCCTCCACGGAGCCGACGCCCTCGTAGAGCGTATAGATCGCCTCGTTGATCATCGGCAGCAGGATGCGGTTGACGATGAAGGCCGGGAAATCCTCCGACATGGTGGAGGTCTTGCCGAGCTTGGCGATGAAGGCCTTGGCGGAGACGTAAGTCGGGTCCGCCGTGGCGATGCCCCGGATCAGCTCCACGAGCTGCATGACCGGAACCGGATTCATGAAATGGATGCCGATGAACCGCTCCGGCCGGTCGGTCGCGGCTGCGAGGCGCGTGATCGAGATCGACGACGTGTTGGTCGCCACGATGGCATCAGGGTTCAGCGACGGGCACAGGGCGGTGAAGATCTGGCGCTTGGTCGCCTCGTCTTCCGTCGCCGCCTCGATGACGAGATCGCAGGGGGCGAGGTCGTCGTAGCTTTCGGCGGCGAGGATACGGGCAACGCCACTGCGCCTCTGCTCATCGGTGATCGTGCCTTTGGAGACCTGACGTGCCAGATTGCCGTCGATCGTCGCGAGCCCGCTATGGATGCGGGCGGTGTCACGGTCGTTCAGCCGCACGTCCAACCCGGCCATGGCGCAGACATGGGCGATGCCGCTTCCCATCTGGCCGGCGCCGATGATTCCGACGGTCTTGATCTCGATGGCCATCGCTTGAACTCGCACCCCTGAGGCGCGGCCGGTTCGGCCGCAGAACGCCCGCCTAGCGATCGAGGCGTTGGCACCGCAATTGAAATGCGGCGCACAAAATTCCTAGATCATTTTCTCGCTGAGGTGCAGCCCGGGCAAGCGCTTAAATGGGAAAAGAACTCCGCCGCGGATGCCCGCGGCGAAGTCCTGTCGTGGTTCAGGGACCCGGGATCAGCCCTTGGCTTTGGCGATCTCGGCCTGAAGCTCGGGGACGATCTGGAACAGGTCGCCGACGAGGCCGTAATCCGCCACCTGGAAGATCGGCGCGTCCTCGTCCTTGTTGATGGCGACGATGACCTTCGAATCCTTCATTCCGGCCAGATGCTGGATCGCGCCGGAGATGCCCACTGCCACGTAGAGGTCCGGTGCCACGACCTTGCCGGTCTGGCCGACCTGCCAGTCGTTCGGGGCGTAGCCCGCATCCACGGCGGCGCGCGAGGCACCCACCGCCGCGCCGAGGGCATCAGCCAGTGGCTCGATGAGCTCCTTGAACTTGTCCGAGGAGCCGAGCGAGCGGCCGCCCGAGACGATGATCTTGGCAGCGGCCAGTTCGGGCCGGTCGGACTGGGCGATCTCCTCGCCTTTGAAGGTCGACTTGGAGGAAGCCGGCGCGCTCGCCGAGACCGGCTCCACCGGGGCCGTCGATTCCCCGGCGGCAGCGGCCTTGAACGCCGCCATGCGGACCGTGATGACCTTCTTGCCCTCGGCGGCCTGGACGGTCTGGATCGCGTTGCCTGCATAGATCGGCCGGTCGAACGTGTCGGGCGAGATCACGCTCATGATGTCCGAGATCTGCGCCACGTCGAGGAGGGCGGCCACGCGCGGCAGCACGTTCTTGCCTGTGGTGGAGGCGGCGGCGATGATCACGTCGTAATCGCCCGCGAGCGAGACGATCAGCGCGGCCGTCGGCTCGGCCAGGGCGTGGTCGTAGGCGGCGTCTTCGGCCAGCAGCACCTTGTCGACACCGTCGAGAGCGGCGGCGGCGTCCGCTGCGGGACGGCTTCCGGCCCCGGCCACCAGGGCGTGGATCGGTCCGCCGATTTCCTTGGCGGCGGAGAGTGCCTTCAGGCTGGCGTCGCGCACGGCGCCGTTATCGTGCTCGATGAGGAGGAGAATGGCCATGCTATGCGTCGAACCTCATTGCGGTGCGGCCTGGCATCCGTCGCGGCGTCGCGCCGGTCTGCGGCCGAAGGGAGGGATTGTGGGCCGGCATCGGCCATCCTGCGACGGCCGATGCGCGAGCGCGAAGCTCAGATGACCGAGGCTTCGCCCTTCAGCTTCTGGACGAGTTCGGCCGCGGAGCCGACCTTGATGCCCGCCTTGCGTCCGGCCGGCTCGACGGTCTTCAGCACCTTGACACGCGGCGTCACATCGACGCCGAGGGCATCGGGGCTGAGCTCCTCGAGAGGCTTCTTCTTCGCCTTCATGATGTTGGGCAGCGACGCGTAACGCGGCTCGTTCAGGCGCAGATCCGTGGTCACAATCGCCGGCAGGGCGAGGGTGACGGTCTGCAGGCCGCCATCGACCTCACGGGTGACGTCGATCGAACCCTCGCCGAACTCGAGCTTGAAGGCGAAGGTGCCCTGTGGCCAGTCGAGCAGGGCGGCCAGCATCTGTCCGGTCTGGTTGGAATCGTCGTCGATGGCCTGCTTGCCGAGGATGACGAGGCCGGGGGCCTCCTTCTCGACGATTGCCTTCAGGATCTTGGCCACCGCCAGCGGCTCCACGAGACCGTCGGTCTTCACCAGGATCGCCCGGTCGGCACCCATGGCCAGAGCCGTGCGCAACGTCTCCTGCGCCTGTTGCGGGCCGATGGACACGGCGACGATCTCGGTCGCCTTGCCCTTTTCCTTGAGACGGATCGCCTCTTCGACGGCGATCTCGTCGAAGGGATTCATCGACATCTTGACGTTGGCGAGTTCGACACCCGAACCATCGGCCTTGACGCGGATCTTGACGTTGTAGTCGACGACCCGCTTGACGGGCACCAGAACCTTCATGGCGGTCACAATCCTCCAATGATTTTCTTGGCAAGGGCCGGCGCAGCGCGCGAGGGGCCTTCGACGCGGTCGAAGGTCCGGGCACCCTCTTGGAATGAAGCGGCGGACCGTAACGGGGGGATTTCAGACTTGTCAACGCGTGCGACAGTCTAGCCCCGCGTCGAACACATGCGAATCGTAATCCACGTTCGCTTGTATGCGGTCTACCAGATATCCCGCTTCAGCGGTTCTTGCCCGGAACCCAGAGCACGTCGTCGGCTCCATTGGCATTTGCCGTGCGGCTCGCCACGAAGAGGAAGTCCGACAGGCGGTTCAGGTATTGCAGCGCCTCCGGCGAGACGCGCTCGCCTTCCACGGCAGCGAGGGCCACCGTCAGGCGCTCGGCCCGGCGGCAGATCGTGCGGGCGAGATGGAGCGCGGCGGAGGCTGCCGAACCGCCGGGGAGCACGAAGGATTTCAGCGGCGACAGCTCGGCGTTGAGCAGGTCGATATCCGCCTCGATGCGCTTCACCTGGCTCGCGACGATACGCAGGGGCTCGTAAGCCGGCGGCTCGTCGCTTTCCGGGGTGGCGAGATCGGCACCGAGATCGAACAGGTCGTTCTGGATGCGGCCGAGCATGGCGTCGAGGACGATATCGGCATGGAGCCGGACGAGGCCGATGCAGGCATTGGTCTCGTCGACCGTCCCGTAGGCCTCGACCCGCAGATCCGCCTTGGAGCGACGTTCGCCATTGGCGAGCGCCGTGGAGCCCTTGTCGCCGGTTCGCGTGTAGATGCGGTTCAGGGTGACCAAGGGTTATCCGATCTCAGATCCAGGCGTCGGGCTTAGAACGTGTAACCGATCTTGCCGCCGAAATTCGTCAGGCCGCGATTCTCGTGGCACAGGCCGGCATTCGACATGTGCTCGACGGTGGCCATGATGCTCCAATGCTCGGTCAGACGATAGCCGAGCGCCGCGGCTTCGCGGAACAGCGGATTACAACCGAGGGAGTTGAAGCCGGCCGGTGCGTTGGCTTTCAGGCCGGTATAGCCGTTATGCGCGCCCGCGCCGAAGAATCCTTCGAGGAAGACCCGGTTGTTCAGGGTCTGCGGGAAGAGGTCCACCGTCCAGGTCAGGCCGATATAGGCGTAGCTGGTGCGGCCATCGAAGTTGTAGCTGCCACCCACGGTCGGGCGCGCCACGAAGGCCTGCCAGAACGGGTCGAGGCTCACGATTGGCTTGTAGAACAGGATCTCGCCGTTGATGGCGTTGGTGTTCTTCTCGGCGCTGCCGGGATCCTGGACGGCCCCGCCGATACGCACCTCGGAGACGATGCTCAGCGGCTGGACAGGCGTGACGTAGGCCGCGGCGGGAGGCGGCGATCCGAGATCGGCGGCCTGGGCGGAACACACGACAGGCAGGGCGAGAATGCCGGCGACCAGGCGAGAGCAGATGGCTTGCATCGATGACGGATCCAAAGTGAACGGAACCTTCCTACCACGCGGAAATACGCTGGCGGCAGTCCGACGGCTCAGTAATCCCGCCTCGTCATCGTGTTAGATCGCGTGTGAGGCCCGTCCGCCACACTCACCGAGATGTGATCGTGGCTCAGGCGGAGCGCCACCACACCACGCCCATGATGAAGACGATCGCCACAAACTGCAGCAATACGCGCAGACGCATGAGGCGTTGGGACGTGTTGGCGCTGCCGCCGCGCATCATGTTGACGAGGCCGAGCAACAGCACGACGGCCACGGCGAGACAGGCGACGAGGACGAGGGAGTTGGAGGACATGACGGCTCGGGCTCGGAACGCGGGGACGAAGCCCATATGGCTCCGATGCTACCCTAGCCCATAGGGCAGGGCATCGCACCCGATGAACGGATGCGCTCCTCAGTTTCGCCGGAGCAGTCGCTCGAAATAGTCGAGCTCTTCTCTCGGCCGGCTCGGATCGCCGAGCTTGCGGCGCAACTCCTCCATGATCCGGCGCGTGCGCTGGACCGCGGATTCGTCGGCGGTCGGAACCTTGCCACGGCCGTCGGAGAGGTCGCGGCCCTTCGTCGGACGGCCGAGCGGATCGTCGTCGCGATTGCCGGCCTGCCCCTGCTGACTGGGGTTCTCGCCGCCCTCCTGCTCGCCCTCGCCTTCACCCTCGCCCTGGGCCATCTCCTCCATCTGCTTCTGCATCCCGTCGGCCCCGCGCTTGAGGCCATCGAGGGCGCGGCCCTGAGCGTCGACGGCATCGCCTTCCTTGCCCTCGCCGAGGGCGCCTTCGGCGTCGCGCATCGCCTCCTCGGCGTCGGCGAGGCCTTCCTCGCCCTGCATCCCGAGCTCCTTCATCCGCTTCTGCAGATCCTCGAGCCGCTGGCGCAGGGCCTGCTGGCGTTCGCCGGCGCCGCCCTGGCCCTGCTCGCCTTTCTGGCCCTTCTGACCCTTTTGGCCTTGCTGCCCTTGCTCTCCGCCCTGCTGGCCCTGATCGCCATTCTGCTGCTGCCCCTGCTGGCCGCGCTGGGGCTTCTGGCCCTGCTTCTGCCCGGGCTGCTGGCCGCGCTTGTTCTGGCCGTCCTTGAAAGTCTCGTCGCGGAGCGCCTGCTGCTCGCGGGACATCTTGTCGAGTTCCTCGGCCTGCTTGCTCATCTCACGGCCATTCGGGTCGGATTTAGCTCCCGGCTCGGCTGTCTGAAGATTTTCGAGGATGCTGCGAAGCTCTTCGAGCAGGCGTTGCGCCTCGGCGGTGTCGCCGCGCTTCATCGCCTCTTCCATGTCCTTCAGCATCTTGTTCAGATCGTCCGGAGTGACGGTCTTGGCGTTCTGCTGCGACTTGCCCTTCTCGCCCTGCTGCTGAGGCTGCTTCTGCTGGCGCTCGGCCATCTGCTTCATGAACTTGTCGAGGGCCTGTTTCAGGTCCTCCGTCAGCTTCTTGATCTCCTCGTCCGGCGCGTTGCGCTCGATGGCGTCCTTCAGCTTGTCCTGTGCGGCGCGCAGGCTCTTCTCCGCGTCGGACAGATCGCCGTCCTCGATCTTGAGCGCCATCTCCCACAACAGGTCGGCGACCTCGACGAGGGCTCCGTCGGTCCGCGCAGCTTTGAGCCGGCGGGATGCGGTGCGCAGCCCGAGGAAGATCGACGGCTGCGGTGTGAACTGGTCCGGCGCGATCATCAGCGCGTCGAGGGCGGTCTGCACCCGGCGCCGACTTTCGTCGGGAGCGGTGACGAGGCGTCGGCGCTCTTCCGCTAAGGCGCGCGCCAGAGGCTCGCGGAACGGCCGCGCCGGCAACGTGATCTCCGCCGTCTCGGTCCGCCCCTCCTGGCCGGCCTCGTCCTTGACCACGAGGGTGAGGCGGACACGCGCGCCGGACCATGGGTTGTCGGTCAGATCCACCAGCGTCTTCGTGTCGGTGTCCCCGCTCACATCGGAAGGCAGGGCGAGTGGCATCTTCGGCACCGGAACCAGGGAGCGCGCGCCGGCCAGGGGCTCGATGATCCCGTCGGCCGAGGCAATGCCGTAATCGTCCTTGGCTCGGTAGGTCAGGTTGAAGGTACCGCGTGCATTCACCTCCAGGCCGCCGATACGCCTGACTTCCGGGGCGAGATCGGGGATGGTCTCGACGATGAGATGCTGCGTGGGCGCCGAGCCCGCGGCGATGACGAGATCGGCGGTGCCACCGACGAGCTGGAAGCGGTCCTCACGGAGGTCCGGACGCGCTTCCTTGCCAGGCATTGGCTTGAAACCGGCATTCGGGGTCAGCACGACATCGCCCTGACCGGCGATCCGGACGATCAGCGTCGCGTTCACCGGTGCGCGCAGGCGCTGCTCGGTGCCGTTCATGGTGACGACGAGGGGCGGAAGCCGGGTGTAGAGCGGCGGATCGATCCAGGCATCCACCCGAAAGCTCGGTGCAGGGCCGGCGGCCTCGTGCCAGTCGAAGGCGCTGCCGATGCGCTGGCGCCATTCCGGGCCGGCGACGAACAGGCTGGCGACCGCCGCCACGACGAGCCCCGCACGCAGGGCGAAGGGGTCTCGGCGCGGCATACCCGGACGCGGTAGGCCGACGTTCAATCGTGCCACCGCCTCGGCCGCACGGCGCTGGTGCAGGGCCCAGAGAGCCTGTGTCGCCGGATCTGTCGTCCCGACGGCGAGCGTATCCTCGATGGCGGAAGCGGGATTGTGGGACAGGCTGGAATTGCCCGCAGCGGCATCGCGGTCGAGCCGCGCGAGGGCATCCCGGCGGCTCGGGCGGGAAAGCCGGATCAAGGGAACCAGCGCGGCGAGGAGTGCGACGGCGAAAGCGGAAAGCCCCGAGATCCGCCAGATCGGTGGCAGATCGAGCCAGAGCCCCAGCCATGAGACCGCCAGGAAGGCGAGGATCACGGCGAGCCCCCGCCAGAGCAGGGGCCATGCCCGCTCCCACAGCCCGGCGGCCTGCGATCGCGACACGAGCCGATCGAGCCGGCTTCGCGCGGCCGGCGGCTTCGGGGTCGTCATCTGGGTCGCACCGGAGGTCGTCGCGTCGGCCTCGTCCATTCTGCTGGGCTCCCGAGGCGGTGAGTGCTCGCCGCATCCCGCGCTGTCAGCCTAGCATGGTGGCGGCGCACGGCGATCGGGTCAAATCGGCCCACCCGCATCGCGGGCGCGGCTATTCCGACCGCAGCCAGTCGGGCACGCGGTCGAGGCCGATGAGGTCGTCGTAGGTCTGACGCGGCCGGACGATGGCCGCGCGGTCGCCGCTCACCAGAACCTCGGCCACGAGGCGGCGCGTATTGTAGGTTCCGGCCTGGACAGCCCCGTAGGCGCCCGCCGTCATCACGGCGACAAGGTCGCCCGGTGCGACATCGGGAATATCGCGGCCCAGCGCGATGTAATCGCCGCTCTCGCAGACCGGTCCGACCACATCGGCGACGAGGCGTGGGGCGTCGGCACCGGGCTCGATGACCGGACGGAGGGCGTGGTAGGCCTCGTAAAGCGTCGGGCGGATGAGGTCGTTCATCGCCGCGTCGACGATGACGAAGGTACGGCCCTCGGTGCGCTTCACGTAGAGGACGCGGGTGACCAGGATGCCGGCATTGCCGGCGATCATGCGGCCGATCTCGAAGACAGGGCGCAGGCCGAGGGACCGATAGTGAGGGCGTAGGATCTCCGCCAGGGCGGCGGGCTCCGGGGGAGGGGCGTTGTCCTCGCGATAGGGAATGCCGAGGCCACCGCCGAAGTCGATGTGATGCAGGGGGTGACCCTGCGCCATCAGGCTGCGCGCCAGTTCCGCCAGCAGCCCGGCCGCATGGGCGAAGGGCGCGAGATCGGTGATCTGACTGCCGATATGCATGTCGACGCCGGACACCGCGATCCCCGGCAGGGACGCCGCGCGGGCATAGACATCGGCCGCGCGCCCGATGGGGATGCCGAACTTGTTCTCGGATTTTCCGGTGGAGATCTTGGCGTGGGTTCCGGCATCCACGTCCGGGTTGACCCGGACGGAGACCGGAGCGGTCGCGCCAAGAGAAGAGGCCACCTCGGACAGGGTTTCGAGCTCGGGCTCGCTCTCCACGTTGAAGCAGTAGATGCCGGCATGCAGCGCCGCCGCCATCTCCTCGCGGGTCTTGCCCACGCCGGAGAACACGATCCGCTGCGGATCGACGCCGGCGGCAAGGGCGCGGCGCAGCTCGCCCTCGGAGACGATGTCCATCCCCGCGCCGAGACGCGCCAGCGTGGTGAGCACCGCCTGGTTCGAATTCGCCTTCATCGCGTAGCAGACGAGGGCGTCGTCCCCGGCGAAGGCCTCGGCGAAGACGCGGTAATGCCGCTCGAGCGTCGCGGTGGAGTAGCAGTAGAACGGGGTACCGACCTCCGCGGCCAGGCCGGTCAGATCGACATCCTCGGCCGCCAGCAGGCCGTCGCGATAATGGAAATGGTGCATCGACGGGCCTTGGGACGCGGATCCTGAAACGCGGATCTGAAAAGGAGAGCGCGGCGGTCGGCCCGCCGGCGATCCTCTACAGCAGCGGATCGAGAATGAAGGGCTGTTTGGGAATGGTGTAGCCGCGCTTGACGCCCTTCGATGTCTGCACGGGCGCTTCCTTGATCGCCTGAGGCGTGCCGGAAATCGCCGAGGGGTCGAGATCGTCGCCGTCGGCCACGGCGGTGGAATCCGCCACCGGGGACGATCCGAGCCCGACTCCGGAGGATTGTACCGGAGCCCGCGTATCGGGGGCCTGCAGGGCACCGCGTCGGCCGCAGCCGGAGCCGGCCAGGGACACGCAGCCCAGAACGAGGAGCAACGTCAGTCGGGAACGAAACAACATCAACGTGGGTCCGGAGCCTCGGGCGTCGGCATCATAGCCGTTGCGTCCCGCTGATGCGAGCGCAACGGCCACGCTTTGTGCTGCCTGAAGCACCGGGGCCTCAATGAAGGGGATCAGCCCTTCTTGCCGCCCGTCTTCTCGTAGGCGTCGATAGCGCGGCGGCAATTCTCGGACAGCTTGGTCCAGTTGGTCTGGAAGCACTTGTCCACCGCCGGATCGTCGGGAGAGAGGTTGCCGCAATAGGTGAGGTAATCGCCGGTGCAATACTTCTTGAGCGTCTCGTTGCCCCGCTTCGTCTGGGGAGCGGCTTGGGCGAAGGCCGCCGCCGACGAGAACACGGACACTGTCACGAGTGCGAGGGCAAGCGAAGTCATCTTGGAAGTCATAGGGAACGCGATCCGTCTCAGACAGTGAGGATGTAACGAACCCGATGATGCCTTTGCATGGTCGAAACAAGGCACGCCGGTGGTCATCCCATGAAGACGCGGCTTCTACGCCACTCCTCCGGCCGCCTGCAACGGCCCTCTCTCCACCCGCGGGTAAATCAGACGGGTTCGGTCTGTTTCACCGGAATCGAACCGGCCTGCGAGCCCGGCATGGCGAAAACATCGACGGACGGAAGCCGGTTCTGTCGCAGCAGCGAATCCGCCACCTCGACGATGCGCTGGCGAAGGGCGGCGATCTCAGCGTCGGGAGACGCCTTTGCCGTGCGCAGGGCTTCGCATTCGGCGATGAGCGCCGAGTAGCGCGCCTGCAGATCCTGCCCTGCCTCGTCATCGGCCGGCACGTCGGCCTGCGCCGCCCTCGCCTCGCGCAGGGCATGGAGATCGTCGAGGAGTTCGCGATGGGCGTTCTCGAGAACTTCGAGCGTGGCGAGGCTGAGGGTTCCCTCCGCGCGGGCGGTGGCGAGGTCGCGCTCGACTCCGTCCAGGTTCGCCCGCGTCGATGCCAGGGCGGCATCCCGCTCCTCCACGTTCCGCGACAGGGCGGCGATCTCAAGGGTCCGCGCGCCGATGGCCGCCATATCCGCATGGCGGCTGGCGCGCGCCGCTTCCACCTTCCGCTCGAGGCGGCGCTGGGTGACGGCGAACCGCGCGCGCAGATAATCCTTCTCGGCGGCGATTTCGGAGGCAGAAAGGGGAACGAGGCCTTCGAGCCGGCGCTTGGCCAGGCGGGTCGCCCGGGCGTTGACGGCCGGCAGGACCATGAGGGCGCACAGGCTCGCCGCGAGGAAGCCGAGCGCGAAGATCATCACGGTTTCGATCACGCGGGAATGCTCTTCCTAGCCCCTGGCGCGGTCGGAAAAACCGCGACGCGCATGTCTTTAGACCATTTCCCCCAGGCGAGACCAATCCTTTGACGGGTTAGAGACGAACCGCCGCCGGCCGAGGCCCACGAGTCGGGTCGGATCAGAAGGGGTTCCAGGTCGGCTTCGACGTGAATTTCAGATAGCCGACATTGATCCCCAGGCGCGCACCGACGCCGGTCCTGATCGGCACCACCACCATTCCGTCATTCGTCACGGCGGTCATCCCGAACCCGCCGATGAAATAGGCGGAGCCGTCGACCCCGGCAAAACGCCGGTAGAGGCCGGAGACCGAGGGCATGTTGTAGAGAAGCATCATCGTGCGATCGCCGTCGCCGCCGAGGTCGAACCCGATGGACGGACCCTGCCAGTAGATCCGGCGCTGCCCGGCATTGCGTGTATAGAGTGTGCCTTCGCCGTAGCGGACGCCGCCGACGATGGCGCCGGACGCTTCCTGTCCGAGGATGTAGCCGTTGGGCTCGCCCCAGCGCCGGGTCGCCTCTTCCACGGTGAGGGCGAGACCCCGCGACATCGAGCCGAAGAACTTATGCCCGTTATCCACGATCTCGGCGGGCCGGAACCGTCCGGGGGGCGGCTCGTCGAAGGCCAGGGCCGGAGCGACGGGCGCCGCGATGAGCAGGGCGGCTGCGGCTGCACCGAGGATGAGAGCGCGGCGCCGGGCTGTGAGCGGCGAGGGCTCGCCCGATGCGGCGAGGGGGTTCGAAGGATCTGTCATCCGGAGCACCATGTTCGCCCATCACAAGGTTCGACATCCGTCCCGTTCGCCGACATTCTCCTGGCCGGATTTGTCCGAGCCGGGACAAGCGGAGGCACGAGCCCGCGTAGCGCCGATTAGAGCATGAAGTACCGCATGATAGGGTTAACGCGCCGTAACCTCGCAGGAATCGCGCTGGCATCGTGCCTCGTCGCACCTTGTGCCTCCTTCGCGGGGCCAGGACTCATCGCCCTCGATGGGTTCGACGCGGTCAGCTATTTCCTCGATCCCGAGGGACAGCCGGTACCGGGCAAACCGGCCTTCGAATGGGATTGGAAAGGTCGGACCTGGCGTTTCTCGCGCCCGGGAAACCTCGCGGCCTTCCGCGATGCGCCCTCCGCCTATGCGCCGCGTCTGTCCGGCTACGATCCGATCGGGGTGCTCGATGGCCGGATCGTGGACACGGACCCGCAGATCTTCGCGATCCTGGCCGGTCCGGCGGGGGAGGGTCTCTACCTGTTCCGCAATCGGGAACACCGTTCGAGGGTCGTCGCGTCACCGGCCATCGTCGCGGCGGCGGAAGAGAAATGGCCGGCCCTGCGCAAGCTCACCGAGGATGGCGCGCCACCCTGAGAAGGCTTTCTCACACCTGAGGCGTTGTCTGCGCGGCAGATCCCTGGCGGACCGTGTTCAGGCTCGGCCCGCGATCGGGCAGGCCGAGGCGGCCCGTATAGCTCGGATCGCCGAGGGCCGCGAAAGGGCCGTTACGGTAGAAAATGCCGTAATGGCCATAGGTGATCTCACGCCCCGACGACACGATGACGCAGCCGCCGGCGGTGGTCAGCACATGGTCTCCGGCGGCGGTGTCCCATTCCATGGTCGGGCCGCAGCGCACATAGATGTCGGCCTCGCCGGACGCGATGAGGCAGAATTTCAGGGCCGATGCGACGCCGCGCCTCTGGCCGATGGGAAGTCCCGCGAGGCAGGCCTCCGTCTCGGTATCGCCGTGGCGCCGGCTGACCAGGGCGACGAGTCCGTCCTCCGGCACCTTCCTGACCCGGATCGCATTCCGCGTCGTCGGTCGCCCGCGATGGATCACCGCCTCGAAGGCCGTGGCGCCGGCCCCCCAGACGCGGCCGATGCCCGGACCCGCCACGGCCGATGCGACCGGCCTGTTCCCTTCGATCAGGCAGATATTGACGCTGTAATCCGGGTTTCCGGCCAGAAAATCGCGCGTGCCGTCCAGAGGGTCGACCAGAAAGAACAAGTCGGCCGGCGGCAGGTCGTGAGTGGATTCCTCGGAGACGATGGGGATCGTCGGGTAGCGCTGCCTCAGGGCATCGAAGATCAGCTTTTCGGATGCGATGTCGGCGACGCTCGACGGAGTCCCGTCCGGCTTGATCACGTGCGCGCAGTCGCCACCATGATGTCGGCGGAGGATGTCGCCGGCTTCGCAGGCGATGTCGGTCAATGTCGTCGCGATGCTGTCGCGCATCCGCGGATCGAGGGGCATAGGAAAGTCTTGCCTTGCGAGCCGCGCCTTGTCGACTCTAGAGTCGGCTCCGAAGCGCACTACGCACTCCTCGCGTCGCTTTTCAAAGCATCCTGTGCCGTCTATCGGTGCCGCCCTCAGTTGGTTTCATCTCTCGAAGCCGACGGACCGGCCGCATCCGCGGCCCCTTCATTGCCCTGTGCGGAGAGCACGATGACCCCCGTCGATCTCGATTCCCTCGATCTCTCCGCGCTGCTTTGCTCGCGCGTCTGCCACGACGTCATCAGCCCGGTCGGCGCCATCGTGAACGGACTCGAAGTCCTGGAGGACGAGAGCGACACCTCGATGCGGGAATTCGCCCTCGAACTGATCGGCAAGAGCGCGAAGCAGGCCTCGGCACGGCTGCAATTTGCCCGCATCGCGTTCGGCGCCGCCGGATCCGCGGGCGCGTCGATCGACCTGGCCGATGCCGAGAAAGTCTCGCGCGGAATGTTCGGCGACGAGAAGACCCAACTGGCCTGGAGCGCACCGCAGGCGCTCTATCCGAAGAACAAGGTCAAGCTCCTCCTCAACCTCGTGATGATCGCCACCACCACCATTCCCCGTGGCGGCCGGATCGACGTGGTCGTCAGCGGCGACGGGGAGGCCCCCTCCATCGTCATCACATCGAAGGGGTCGCACGCCCGAATCCCCGCCCATGTGGAGGATCTGATCGCGGGAACGCCGGAGAACGGCGCGGTGGACGCCCACAGCATCCTGCCGTTCTATGCCGGGCTCGTGGCCCGCGCGGCCGCGATGAACGTCCGCTTCGGAATCGAGGGCGACGAAGTGACGATCCGCGCCGAGCCGGTGGCCGCCACCGTCGCACCGGCTGCGGCACCCGCCGGGCGCCCCCTGGAGGATACGCGCCCCTCCGACAACGAGCCGCCCGAGACGTCGCTCGCCTGATCGCCGGAACGGCCGTCGCGGCAGGCTGGATCAAATCCTGCCGCGACTTGTGAATTTGTCTCTCTCTCGAAACTCTTCACTAACCTGTCGGCCTCAAGGTGGAACTCGCACAAACCTAGTGCGCGTCTGGACCGAGTGCCTCTGATGGATGACTTGCTGCGTGAGTTTCTGACCGAGAGCGCAGAGCATCTCGATACCGTGGACGCCGAGCTCGTCCGCTTCGAGCAGGATCCCAACAACCAGACGATCCTCCGGAACATTTTCCGCCTCGTCCACACGATCAAGGGGACGTGCGGCTTCCTCGGCCTGCCGCGCCTCGAAGCGCTGGCGCATGCGGCCGAGACGCTGATGGGCCAGTTCCGCGACGGCATGCCGGTGAGCAGCCCCGCCGTCAGTCTCATCCTCGTGACGCTGGACAGGCTCAAGCAGATCCTCGGCGATCTCGAAATCACCGGCACCGAGCCGACCGGCAACGACGACGACCTGATCAACGCCCTTGATGCGATGTCGGCCGCCCCGTTCGTAGCGCCGGCCCCGGTGGTCGAAACGAAACTCCCCGACCCCGTCGTTCGTGAGCTGAAGCCCGGCGAAGTCTCCCTCGACGATCTGGAGCGCGCCTTCCTCGAAGCCGAAGGTCCCGACCTGTCGGAGCCGCTCCCCCTGGAGCCGGCACCCGTCGCCATGGCCGAACCGAAGCAGCCCGAATTCACCGCTCCCGAGTTCGAACCTGCGTCGCTCGCCGAGGATGCGTCCTCCAAGGGCGCCAACCGGAAGAACGGGTCGGACGCTCCCTCCGGAGAATCCGAGGGCGGCGCCTCGAAGGTTCAGAGCATCCGCGTCAACGTCGACACGCTCGAACACCTCATGACGATGGTGTCCGAGCTGGTGCTGACCCGCAACCAGCTCCTCGAGATCGCCCGCCGCCACGACGACTCGACCTACAAGGTTCCCCTGCAGCGCCTCAGCCACGTGACGGCCGAGCTGCAGGAAGGCGTCATGAAGACGCGCATGCAGCCGATCGGCAATGCCTGGCAGAAGCTGCCGCGCGTGGTCCGCGATCTGTCGTCGGAACTCGGCAAGCAGATCGAGCTCATCATGAGCGGTGCCGAGACCGAGCTCGACCGTCAGGTGCTCGAGGTCATCAAGGACCCGCTCACCCACATGGTGCGCAATTCGGCCGATCACGGCATCGAATCCACCGCCGACCGGAAGGCGGCGGGAAAGCCGGCCCGTGGCACGATCCGTCTCGCCGCCTATCACGAGGGTGGCACGATCACGATCGAGATCGCCGATGACGGCAAGGGCCTCGATCTCGCCGCCATCCGCCGCAAGGCCGTGGAGCGCAACGTCGCGAGCCAGAGCGACATCGACAAGATGACCGACGCCCAGGTGGCGAAGTTCATCTTCCATCCCGGCTTCTCCACCGCGAAGGCGGTCACTTCCGTCTCCGGCCGCGGCGTCGGCATGGATGTGGTGAAGACCAATATCGAGCTGATCGGCGGTGTCATCGACATCAACACGCAGCTCGGCCGCGGCACCACATTCACCATCAAGATCCCGCTGACCCTGGCGATCATCGCCGCCCTCATCGTCAAGGCCGGCGACCTTCGCTACGCCGTGCCGCAGGTGGCCGTGCTGGAACTCGTGCGCGTCGACAAGGCCACCGCCCAGAAGGTGGAGCGCATCAACGGCTCGCCGGTGCTGCGCCTCCGCGAGCGCCTTCTGCCGATCGTGACCCTCACCGGGGTGCTGGGTCAGAAGGAGAATGCCGAGAGCATCGATTCCGGTTTCGTGGTGGTCGCACAGGTCGGTCGCCAGCGCTTCGGCATCCTGGTGGACGAAGTCTTCCACACGGAAGAGATCGTCGTGAAGCCGATGTCGTCCAAGCTGCGCCACCTGCCGCTCTTCGCCGGCAACACCATTCTCGGCGATGGCGCGGTGGTCCTGATCGTCGATCCCAACGGTATCGCCCGTCAGGTCAGCCAGGGCACGCAGACGGGCGCCATCCCGGTTGATGCCGAGCCGGAGGAGACCGATGCCGCCGACGCCAAGGCGACGCTGCTGGTGTTCAAGGGCGGCGGAGGCAGCTTCAAGGCGGTGCCGCTCTCGCTCGTGACACGGCTCGAGGAAATCGAGGCGAGCAAGATCGAGTGGGTCGGCGGACGCCCGCTGATCCAGTACCGTGGCCGGCTCATGCCGCTGGTCCCGGCCGATCAGTCGATCGAGATCAGGAGCGAGGGGACACAGGCCCTGGTGGTATTCTCGGACGGCGAACGGGCCATGGGCCTCGTGGTCGACGAGATCATCGACATCGTCGAGGAGCGTCTCGACGTGGAGATCGCAGCCGAGCGTTCGGACCTCATCGGTTCGGCGGTCCTGCGCGGCCGCGCCACCGAGATCATCAACATCGCCCACTTCCTTCCGCTGGCCTATGACGACTGGGCCCGGGGCGCGCACAAGCCCGAGAAGCGCAATGCGACGCTGCTTCTCGTGGACGATTCGGCCTTCTTCCGCGACATGCTCAGCCCGGTCCTGAAGGCCGCCGGCTACAACGTGATCACCGCCGGAAGCGCGGAAGCCGCCCTCACCACGCTGATGGCCAACGGTCGTATCGACGTGGTGGTGTGCGACCTGGAAATGCCGGGCCGAAACGGCTTCGACCTCGTCGCCGCCATGCGGAAGGGTGACGAGCGTCTCTCCCAGCTACCGGTCATCGGCCTCTCCGGCACTGTCGGCGTCGACGCCATCGAACGGGCTCGCTCCCTCTCGATCCTCGATCTGGTGGCGAAGTTCGACCGCAGCGGGCTGATTTCGGCCCTCGGCGAAGTCGACATCGTCAGCCTTCCCAAAGCCGCCTGAACTTGGCCCTCGAACGAGATCGGACAATCTGAGCCATGATGCAGGCCGCCAACAGCAACAAGGGCGTCGAGAACGGCGCCATCACCGACTTCATCACGGTCTTCGTCGCCGACACCATGTTCGGCCTCGCCATCGACCGGGTTCACGACGTCTTCATCCCCGCCGGGGTGACGCCCGTACCGCTGGCTCCGCCGGAGATCGTCGGTCTTCTCAACCTGCGCGGACGCGTGGTCACGGCCCTTTGCCTGCGCCGCCGTCTCGGTCTCCCGGATCGTGCCGACGATAGCCAGAAGATGGCGATCGGGCTCGAGCAGGGCGGAGAAACCTTCGCCCTCGTGGTCGACGGTGTCGGCGAGGTGCTGAAGCTGGGAGGCGACACGCACGAGCCGGTGCCGATCAACCTCGATTCCCGCTGGCGGAATCTCTCCCTCGGTGTGCACCGCCTCGATGGCCGGCTCCTCGTCATCCTCGATGTCGATGCGCTTCTCGCCTTCGGAACGCAGCGCGACATCGCTGGCGCCGCCTGACCTTCGAGATCGAGGACAGCCCCATGAAAAACTGTCTCGTCGTCGACGATTCCGCCGTCATCCGGAAGGTCGCGCGGCGCATCCTCGAGACCATGAATTTCAAGGTCGGTGAAGCCGAGGACGGCGCCAAGGCCCTCACGGCCTGCATCGAAGCGATGCCCGACGTGATCCTGCTCGACTGGAACATGCCGACCATGGACGGCTACGAGTTCCTCCGTGCCCTGCGCCAGACCCCCGGCGGGATGGTGCCGAAGGTTTTGTTCTGCACCACGGAGAACGACGTCGGCGCCATCGCCAGGGCCCTGCATGCCGGCGCCGACGAGTACATCATGAAGCCCTTCGACCGCGACATCGTCACGGCCAAGCTCGAACAGGTGGGTTTCGGCCAGGAGGCCGACGCCGCCTGACACGGAAGGCGGCGTGGGTCTCTGGTCTCGCAGGATCGTCGCTGAATCATCCCCGTCATCACGACGAAGCGTAGAGTTCCATGGCCGCTGCCGCCTCCGTTCCAGTCTTCGCTCCCTCCGCGGGAGGCACCGCGAACAACGCCGCTCGTGTGCGCGTCATGATCGCCGACGATTCGGCTGTCGTTCGCGGCCTCGTCGCCCGATGGATCGGCGAGGCGGGATTCGAGGTGGTGGCGACCGCCTCCAACGGCCGGATCGCACTGGACTCCATGGCGCGCACCGATCCCGACGTGGTGCTCCTCGACATCGACATGCCGGAACTCGACGGGACGCAGGCCCTGCCTCTGATTCTCGCCAAGAGCCCGGGCGTCCAGGTCGTCATGATGTCGACGCTGACGACGCGCAACGCCGACATCTCCCTGCGATGTCTCGCCCTCGGCGCCGTCGACTACCTCGCCAAGCCGGAGAGCAATCGCGGCGTCACCACCTCGGACACGTTCCGCGTCGAACTGATCGAGCGCGTCCGCGTGTTCGGAGCCGCCCGTGCCCGGCGACGACCGCATGCGGCTCCGGCTGCGGTGGGAGCGGTCCACATCGCCCCGGCGCCGGCTCAACGACCGGCGACGCCGTTCGTCCTACGCCCGAAGGCCCGCACCGGGATCCCGCCGCGCTGCCTCCTCATCGGTTCCTCCACGGGCGGCCCGCGCGCGGTCGGCGAAGTACTGGAGAAGATCGGCAGCGCCACCCTGCGCCAGTTCCCGGTGCTGATCGTCCAGCACATGCCCCCGGTCTTCACGGCAGTCTTCGCCGAACATCTCGGTGCCAGAGTCGGCCTGCCGGCCGCGGAAGGGAAGCCCGACGAGCGTATCCAGCCGGGCCGCATCTACGTGGCGCCGGGGGGCCGCCATATGGGCCTGCAGGGAAGCCGGAACGACCTCTCGATCCGGCTCGACGACGGACCGGTCGTGAATTTCTGCCGGCCCGCGGTGGACGTGCTGTTCCACGATGCCGCCGCCCTCTACGGCGCGGCGGCCCTCGCCGTGATCCTCACCGGAATGGGATCGGACGGGACCAACGGCGCGCGCTCCCTCACGGATGCCGGTGCGCCCGTGCTCGCCCAGGACGAGGCGACCAGCACCGTCTGGGGCATGCCCGGCAGCGTCGCAAAGGCGGGCCTCGCCCAGGCCGTCCTGCCGCTCGGTGAGCTCGGATCGGCACTCCGCAACCTCCTGACGGGGCATGGCGCATGACCGACCTCGAGTTCGACTTCCTGCGCGGCTACCTTAAGACGCGCTCGGGCCTCGCCCTCAGCGCCGAGAAGCGCTACCTCATCGAAAGCCGGCTCACGCCGGTTTGCCGCCGCTTCAATCTCGCGACCCTCCACGATCTCGTCACCATGCTGAAGGCATCACGCGACCAGAGCCTGGAACGCGCGGTGGTCGAGGCGATGACCACGAACGAGACCTTCTTCTTCCGCGACCGCGTCCCCTTCGACCTGTTCCGGGACGTGCTGCTGCCGGAAGCCCTGGTCCGCCGTGCGGCCCAGCGCCGCCTGCGGATCTGGTGCGCGGCGTCCTCCACGGGCCAGGAGCCGTATTCCCTGGCCATGCTGATCCAGAACGCGGCGCCGCGCCTCGCCGGATGGCAGGTGGACATCGTTGCCACCGACCTGTCCACCGAGGTGCTGGAGAAGGCCAAGGCCGGCCTCTACAGCCATTTCGAGGTCCAGCGTGGCCTGCCGGTGCAATCCCTGCTGAAGCATTTCGAGCAGGTGGGCGAGCAATGGCGGATCTCCGCGAGCCTGCGCCAGATGGTGGATTTCCGCCCCCTGAACCTGCTGCATCCATTCGATTCGCTCGGGACGTTCGACATCATCTATTGCCGCAACGTGCTGATCTATTTCGACGCGCCGACGAAGGGCGACGTCTTGGGACGTCTCAGTTCCAGCCTGACCCCGGACGGCGTCGTCCTTCTGGGCGCCGCCGAGACGGTCATCGGTCTCACCGACCGGCTCGTACCGCACCCGCAGCATCGCGGGCTCTACGGCCAGGCGCCAAGCGCCGCACGGCCGGGCCTGACCACGCAGCCGCCGCTTCCGCTGCGGAAAGTGGTCGGGCTGTAATCGCCGGCCGGCCGTTGCCGGCCGGTCCGGGACGCAGGAGAGAGCGTCCGAGCAAATTCGTATCGGCGCGACAACGCTCGCCTCTCGTCTGGCCCTTTCAAGAGGGGCCGGACCTCTGGCTCCAAACCAGTGCCCGCTTGCGCGAATCCCGCTCATACCATTTGTCGACGAGCCTGAGTCGTCGAGGTCCGTCCACGGGACTGCGAAGCCGCAGACGTCCGCCGAACCTCACCACCTCTGACACCTCACTCGCCCCTGACATATGGGTTGGGGTCACTACGCCACTGGGCGTCCTCGCGCCGCGTGTCGTCGCACAGAGATCGATGTCCCGCTTCGTTTGGCCATCGCCCAACAAAAAAGCCCCGCTCCCGCGAGGCCTTTTTCGAGTTCCGAAGCGAGGAGGATCAGACGGCGATGCGCTCTTCGCCTTCGTTGGGCTCGCGCAGCACGTAGCCGCGTCCCCAGACGGTCTCGATGTAGTTCTTGCCGGAGGAGGCGTTGGCGAGCTTCTTGCGCAGCTTGCAGATGAAGACGTCGATGATCTTCAGCTCAGGCTCGTCCATGCCGCCATAGAGGTGGTTGAGGAACATCTCCTTCGTCAGGGTCGTGCCCTTCCGCAGCGAGAGAAGCTCCAGCATCTGATATTCTTTGCCGGTGAGATGGACCCGGCTGCCGGTCACCTCGACGGTCTTCTGATCGAGATTCACGATCAGGTCACCGGTGGTGATGACCGACTGGGCGTGGCCCTTCGAGCGGCGGACGATCGCGTGAATGCGAGCGACCAGCTCATCCTTATGGAAAGGTTTGGTGAGGTAGTCATCGGCTCCGAAGCCGAGGCCCTTCACCTTGTCCTCGATGCCGGCCATGCCGGAGAGGATCAGGATCGGCGTCTTGACCTTCGCCACGCGCAGGTTGCGCAGCACCTCGTAGCCCGACATGTCGGGAAGGTTCAGGTCGAGAAGGATGATATCGTAGTCGTAGAGCTTGCCGAGGTCGATTCCTTCCTCGCCGAGATCCGTCGTGTAGGTGTTGAAGCTCTCCGACTTGAGCATCAGTTCGATGCTCTGCGCGGTCGCGCTGTCGTCTTCGATCAGAAGTACCCGCATCGTCGGTCCCCAGCCCAGCCGGCCGTATTCAGCGTTCGGGCAAGCCCCCGCCGTTCGTCCACCACCGGCCCGTGGCGGACGCTCCCTCGTCATAGACGTGAAACGCTAATGGTTAATCGTTAACAAAACCTGATTCTCGGTGGCAAGCACAGATTTGAATGTCTCGAGAAATGATGCTGCCGCCGATCGGTCATTTGGCCCCGCGAGGTGTGGAGCCGGCAGATGCATTACATCAAAACATTCCGCTAAGCACTTGATCGATTTGCCTTTGTCGTCACATGTAACTCAAGAGACACTCTCAAGCGGCACATCGTGACCGGTACCGAAAGGCATCCGCCACCCAATGACGACGGACCGCTTCGTGCCCGATATACGCAGTGTTAAGGAGGGAGGTAAACGAAACGTTGCGAGAAGCGCAGATGACCGTGCGACCCCGGGTTTCCTCCACACTCAATCTGGCCTCGGCCCAGGCCGCCCTGGCCGGAATCGAGACGCTGGAGACCTATGGTCGCGTGGTCGCCATCAAGGGGCTGCTGGTCGAGGTCGCAGGGCCGGTGGGCGCCATGCGCCTCGGAGGGCGCCTCGACATCATGGTTGAGAACGCCACGGGCGCCGTTCCCTGCGAGATCATCGGTTTTCAAGGCGACCGGGCACTGGCGATGCCGTTCGGATCCCTCGAGGGCGTCCGTCGCGGATGTCCGGCGATGGTGCGCGACGAGGCCGCCGGCGCGATTCGTCCGTCCGCCGGCTGGCTCGGGCGAACCATCGACGCCCTCGGTCGACCCGTGGACGGTCTCGGCCCGCTGCCGCCCGGCCCGGCCATCTACCCCCTGCGCGCGGACCCGCCACCGGCCCATGCCCGGCGCAGGGTCGGCCCGCCCCTGGATCTGGGCATCCGCTGCATCAACACCTTCATCACCATGTGCGCCGGCCAGCGCATGGGCATCTTCGCCGGCTCCGGCGTCGGCAAATCCGTCCTCCTGTCCATGCTGGCGCGCTACACGGCGGCGGACGTGGCGGTGATCGGTCTCGTGGGCGAGCGCGGGCGCGAAGTGCAGGAGTTCCTGCAGGACGATCTCGGCCCCGCCGGCCTCGCCCGGTCCGTGGTGGTGGTGGCGACGTCGGACGAGCCGGCGCTCATGCGGCGCAACGCCGCCTACGTCACCCTGGCCATGGCCGAGTATTTTCGCGATCAGGGCGCGCAGGTTCTGTGCATGATCGATTCGATCACCCGATTCGCCATGGCCCAACGCGATATCGGCCTCGCCGCGGGCGAGCCGCCAACCGCCAAGGGCTACACGCCGACGGTCTTCAGTGAGTTGCCGCGCCTGCTCGAGCGCGCCGGCCCCGGAACGGGGCAGGGCGCGATCTCGGGCCTCTTCACGGTGCTGGTGGAAGGCGACGACCACAACGAACCGGTGGCCGACGCGGTGCGCGGCATCCTCGACGGCCATATCGTCATGGAGCGCGGCATCGCCGAGCGGGGACGCTACCCCGCCATCAACGTGCTGCGCTCGGTCTCCCGGACGATGCCTCGGTCCTGCGATCCCGTCCATCTGCCCACCGTGAGACGCGCGAGGCGCATCCTGTCCACCTATGCCGACATGGAAGAGCTGATCCGGCTCGGCGCCTACAGGGCCGGCGCGTCGGCGGAAGTCGACGAGGCGGTGGCGTTGATGCCAAGTATCGAGGCTTTTCTGGGTCAGAGTAAGGAAGAAGCAACCTCGATAGGCGAGGGTTATCAACGGTTGGCAGCGATCGTCGGTAGCGCCTGAGTGACGTTCGGAACGTCATCTCATTCGCTTCAGGCGCCGACAGCACCGGCCTTTCGTGCGTGGCGTGGAATGGGACCCTCAATATGAAATCGCGTGACACGTTGATCCGGCTGCGCCGCTTCCAGGTCGACGAGAAGCGTCGGCGGGTGACGCAAATCGAGATGATGATGGCCGATTTCAACCGGATGGCATCCGAACTCGACCGCGAGGTCGCCTACGAGGAAGGCCGCGCCGGCATCACCGATACCGGCCATTTCGCCTATCCCACCTACGCCCGCGCCGCCGCGACGCGCCGGGACAACATGCGCCAATCCGCGCTCGCCCTCGAGAGCCAGCTCACCGATGCCAAGGCCGAACTCGGCGAGGCGTTCGAGGAACTCAAGAAGATCGAGATCCTCGAGGATCGCGAGCGCACGGCCGAACGCGTCGCAGAAGCGGCCCGCGACCAGGCCGCCATGGACGGCATCGGCCTCTCCCGCATTCGCGCTTGAGCGATCCGTAGGCGCAGGCGGCACGAAGTCGTCATGTTCACATGACATCTGTCCGGGGAATGCCTTAGCCGGCCGTCTCGCTTGCGATGCTCAGCGCGGTCGTGCAGGTAGTCTGGGCTGTGGGGGCATGACCGGTTCGCAATGAAGACAATCAAGGATTTCGCCTGGCCGCTCATCGGCATCCTGGCGATCGCGATCTCCGGCTACTTTCTCTACCAGGAGCTGAAGACCACATCGATGGCGGCGGTATGGGGGGCCATCGTCGCCATCCCGCCCCATCGCATGGCCCTGGCGGGGCTCTCGACCCTCGTCGCCTATGCGGCCCTCGCCTGGTACGACCGGATCGCGCTGCTGCATCTCGGCGTGCGCGGAATCTCGTGGTTCTTCGTAGCGGTGTGCTCGTTCACGACCTACGCGCTCTCCCACAATATCGGCGCCTCGGTCTTCTCGGGCGCCCTGGTGAGGTACCGAGCCTACACGGCCAAGGGACTCTCGGCCGCCCAGGTGGCGGTGCTGGTGGCTTTGTGCTCGTTCACCTTCTTCCTCGGGACGATCCTGCTCGGTGGCGTCGTCCTGGTGATCGAACCGCAGCTGCTCTCACGGCTCAAGGGGATCCTGCCCGGTTTTCTCACCGACCCGAAGACCGCGCTCATCGTCGGCATCGGCCTTCTGGCCTTCGTCGCGCTCTACGTCGCCGGGTCGATCCTGCGCCTCCCGCCGCTCCACATCCGCAAGTTCAAGCTCGAATATCCGCGCCCGGCGATCATGGGGCGCCAGCTTCTAGCGGCACCGCTCGAACTGCTCGGCGCGGCCGGCATCCTATATTTCGCCCTGCCGGAAGCAGTGAATCCCGGCCCCATCGCCGTCATCGCGATCTTCCTCGCCTCGTTCTCCGTCGCTTTGGTCTCGAACGCACCGGGCGGGCTCGGCGTCTTCGAATTGGTCTTCATCACGGCGATGCAGATCACCGATCCCGGACAGAAGGATGCGATCATCGCGGCCGTCATCGTGTTCCGGGTGTTCTATTTCTGGATCCCGGCGCTGATTTCGGTGGTGGTCGTCCTGCTCTACGAGCGCTCACGCCTCGCCGACCTCGCCAGAGCGCCGCAGGCCTCGGCCGTGCCAGCACCGCCGGTCGTCGCGCCCGGTCTCGATCCGACCAGGATCAAGAAGAAGCTGGAGAAGAAGCCGCTCTGAGCCTCCGCTCGATCGGATGTCTCAGCGGGTACTCTCACGAAGGTCCATCATCCAATCAGACCACCTCATCCTGAGGTGCCGAAGCGCAGGGAAGGCCTCCAAGGAGACCTGCGGTGGTCGTAGTAGCGCGATCTCCGGAAGTCTCCTTCGAGGCCGCAAGGCGGCGCTTCAGGATGAGGTGGAGCGCTGCGAGAACGAAAGAAACAGTCCCTCAAACGGCTCCACACCACGTCACGTGAAAGCCGAGCGCCGAGGCCAAGCGGCTCGAGGCCCGTCCGCCGCGATACGGTCGGGCGGACAGGTCCCCGCTCACAGACACATCTCACTTCGGGTCCGGCGGCAGTTCCGCCAGGAACCGAGCAAGGGTTCGGCCAGTTCGACGCTATAGCCTCAGGGCCGGTCCGGAGGGTCTGTCTCCGGACTCGGCGGCAGGCAGACGCTCACGGTAAATCCGGATCTCGGCCTCAGACCGAACCCACCGTCCGCAGCCGGGCGCGCGGGTGGATTTCCGCCTGGCTCATCACCGCCGTCTCACGGCGGAAGCGCTCGATGATGGAACGCACGAAAGGCCGGGCCTGAGCCGAGGTGACGAGGACCGGCATCTCGCCCATGCGTGCTGCCTGTTCGAAGCGGTCGCGCACCGTGTTGACGAATTCCGAGAGTTTGGACGGCTGCATGGCGAGGTAGCGCTCGTCGCGCTCGCCCGCGATGGATTCGAGGAAGGCCTGCTCCCAGGCCGGTGACAGGGTGATGATCGGCAGCATGCCGTCATGGCCCTGGTACTGCGCGCAGATCTGACGGCCGAGGCGGGCACGGACATGCTCGACGATGTCGCGCGGATTCTTCACATGGCCCGCCACTTCGGCGATGCCCTCGACGATGGAGCCGAGGTCGCGGATCGAGACCCGCTCGGCCAGCAGGAACTGCAGCACGCGCTGGATACCCGTGGTGCCGATCTGCGAGGGCACCACCTCCTTGAGAAGGTCGGCATGGTCCTTCGAGAGTTCCTTCAGGAGCTTCTGGACCTCCACGTGATTCAGCAGTTCCGAGACATGCGCCTTGATGATCTCGGTGAGATGGGTCGAGACCACCGTCGCCGCATCCACCACGGTGTAGCCCTTGAGCTGCGCCTGATCGCGCAGGGAGGCGTCGATCCACGTGGCGGGCAGGCCGAAGGTCGGCTCGAGCATGTGCTGGCCGGGCAGCTGCACCTGTCCGCCCATCGGGTCCATGGCCATGAACTGGCCGGGGAAGATCTGCCCCGTGCCGGCTTCGATCTCCTTCACCCGCACCACGTAGGCGTTGGAATCGAGCTGGACGTTGTCGAGGATGCGGACCGAGGGCATGACGAAGCCGAGTTCCGCCGCGAGCTGGCGGCGCAGGGCCTTGATCTGGTCCGTCAGGCGGTCCTGGCCCTCCTGTCCGTTGACGAGGGCGAGGAGCGCGTAGCCCATTTCGAGCTTGAGGTCGTCGAGCTTGAGGAGATCGGTCACCGTCTCCTCCTTGGCGGCCTGGGCGGCGGCCACCGCGGTGGCGTCCATCGGCGCACCATCGGAATCGAGGGGAGGGGCCTCGCGGGCGATCTTGGCGAAGTGCCATGCGGCGTAGCCCGAGGCCCCCGCGAGGGCGAGGAAGGGCAGCATCGGCATGCCCGGCAGGAACGAGAGCAGCACCATCACGCCCGACGACATGCCGAGCGCCTTCGGGTAGTTGGCGAGCTGCTTGCCCAGCGCCTTGTCGGCCGAGCCCTTCACACCCGCCTTGGAGACGAGGATGCCCGCCGCCGTCGAGACGATGAGGGCCGGCACCTGGCTCGCGAGGCCGTCGCCGATGGTGAGCAGCGTGTAGGACTTCGCGGCCGCGCCGAAGGGCATGCCCTGCTGGGCGACGCCGATGATGATGCCGCCGATCACGTTGATGAAGGTGATGAGCAGCGCGGCGATGGCATCTCCGCGCACGAATTTCGAGGCACCATCCATGGCGCCGAAGAAGGAGGATTCTTCCTCCAGCGCGGCGCGTCGGGCCTTCGCCACCTTCTCGTCGATGAGGCCGGCCGAGAGGTCGGCATCGATCGCCATCTGCTTGCCGGGCATGGCGTCGAGGGTAAAGCGGGCGGCGACTTCCGCGATACGGCCCGAACCCTTGGTGATGACGACGAAGTTCACGATGATGAGGATCGCGAACACGATGATGCCGATGACGAAGTTGCCGCCCATCACGAAGTTGCCGAAGGCTTCGATGACGTGGCCCGCCGCCGCCGTCCCCTCGTGGCCATGGCCGAGGATGAGCCGCGTCGAGGCGAGGTTCAGGGCCAGCCGCAGAAGGGTCGCGACGAGGAGAAGGGTCGGGAAGACGGTGAATTCGAGCGGGTTGTCGATGAACAGCCCCGTCATCATGATCAGCACCGAGATGATGATCGAGACGGCGAGCAGCAGGTCGAGCAGGAACGCGGGCAGCGGGAAGATGAGCACCGTGAGGATGCCCATCACGGCGGTGGCGAAGAACAGGTCTGTGCGCTTCGAAAGCGCGGTCAGGTTGGTACGGTTCGGGATCGCGAAGCTCGCGAATTGCGAGACGCTCATCCCCGGACCCGACGCGGCGGAGCCCGCCTCGCTCATTCTCGACACCCTTCGCGTCCAACGTGGACCCGGCAAGAATTGCCGGGCTCAGGGTTAGCGAAGAGTTAACGAGGCACGGTGGAGGTCAATAAAACTCGGTCTCGCTCGCGCCGTTCCCAATCCGGGAGGATCCCTGGCGATACCGGGTCCGATCCCCCGAGCCCGCGGTATCGCACCTGTCCGTGGCATCCTTCGACGCATCGCGCTCGGCCAGCGTGATCCTCAAGCGGTAACGCAATCCCCACCCTCAGGCGCGACCGCTCCGGTGCCGATGGGACACAGGCACCCGGCGGCAACCGGAAAATCGCATGTTTCCTCACCGGATCGGTACGCTGGTCCCTTGCACGGGGGGAACTCGGCTTGTACAGCACGCCACTCGCTCATCGCCGCCGCTGCAAAAGCTGGCAACGATGTGAGAGACTGGAGGGGTGGCCGAGTGGTTGAAGGCGCACGCCTGGAAAGTGTGTATACCGGAAACGGTATCGCGGGTTCGAATCCCGCTCCCTCCGCCACTTAGCCAAACCCTTGCAGTTGCTTGCGGATTCGGCCTGACGGACGGCCCGCACGAGTTCCCCCCATTTCGTGTCGGCCCGTGTCGGCCAAAGCTGAATTCCGCTCGACTTCTGTCTCGCACGCACGCGGCCGAGCGATGGAAGTGCATGGCAGCGTGCTGATCAACGCGACTTTTCTGCCGGAGTGCCGATCCCCCGCAAAGTGGAAGCGTTTGAATGGCAGGCGACCGCTCGAGGCACCCGGCGCCGTGGGAGTCGCATGGCCACCTTCTTCACAGCCGACACACACTTTGGAGACTCCCACATTCTGCGTCAGCGGGGAGTTGCGTTCGAGTCGCTCGATGATCATGACGCGGCTTTGATCAAAAGCTGGAACGAGGTCGTCGGCGACGACGACGAAGTCTGGCATCTCGGCGATTTCGCGGCCGGCGCCAGCCGGGCTCGCTGTGCGGAGATCTTTTTTGCCTTGAGGGGGCGAAAGCAGCTGATCCGCGGCAATCACGACACCAATCGGGTCCTCGAACTGCCATGGGTAAAGCCGCCGCAGGAGAGTGCGCGGATCACCGTCAGCGATGCCGTCGGCAAGGAATGGCGGCTGTTCCTCGCTCATTACGCCCATCGAGCTTGGCCCGGCTTGTGGCGCGGGACGCGGCATCTCTACGGCCACACCCATGGATCGCTGCCCGATACCCGCTTTTCATGCGATGTCGGCGTGGATGCCTGGGCCTACCGGCCTGTCGGCGTCACCGATCTGATTGCCCGCCAGAACCTTGCGCTCGTCCTGCCGGAAGAACTCCAGCGGGACGGTAACAGCGACGCGGCGATTGATCGACACTCTCGTTCATAGCGGCGGTCGTCGACGGCGACCTCGTGATACATTCAGGAGCGACTCACTCTTGCTCGTCGTAAGCAAGCATTAACGCTGCACGGGCATTCTCTCGACATTCATCGGTCAGCCGTTCGGACCAGGGGGTCCGCCCAGTTGCGGTGGGAGACAAACGGTCCATGCCTCGCCTGCTTGAACTTCTGCGCTGGAAACTTGCGGTGCTGTTTGCTTGGACGCCGACACGTACGGTGGCGTTGAACTTGATTCTGGCGGTCTACGCTTTTGCAGGATGGGGAGCCTTCGCGAACAAGGCTTCGGCATACCGCGATCTCACCGACCAGGTCGGGCTCCTGCGGGCGGATCGCGACGGGGCGGTCAACCGCCAAAAAGAGTTGGAACAGGCAAACAACGATCTCCAGCGTGAGTGGCAAGGCAAGCTCGCCTCTGCGCGAGAGGAACTTCAACAAGCTGCTGCCGCGCGCGACGCAGCCAAGGGGCAGCTTGCCGGCTCACAGCGCGAGCTTGTCGCCTCGAAGAAGCGCCTCGATCAGGCGCGGGATCGAGTCTCCGAGACAGGCAGCATCAAACACGCGGAGCCGTCCAAGAAGGCGGCGGTCAAGCCATAGGTTTGATTGGAACAGCGAGTTGGCGTCCAAGGAGCTTCGTCCTTCGACGTGCCTCCCTGGCCTAGTGCCGCTCCGTTATCTCCAACCTGCCCTGATGGAACGCCCTAGAGCGCTCTACGCCGAAGTGGATGCCGGTTCGGCGAAAAAGAGCGCGGCAAAACAAAGGCCTAGAGATGTGCCCCGACCCAACGTGGTCGGGCGCAGCTCTAGTTGACGCTCCAGTGTGTCTCTTAGGGTCACGCTTGCGACCAATCCGTCTTTCGACCGTTGTTCGATCACGCAGGGTAGGCTCGCCCAAGTGAGCCTCCCGTTCGATCCATCAGTCGAGGAGACCCTCATGAAACATGCCATTATCGCTGCGGCCGTCCTTCTTTCGCCCCTCGCCTTGACCGCATCGGCACAGGCCCAGGGGACGGTACGGGGCGCCGAACGCGGGATCGAGGATGGCAATCGCGCGGCCGGTCCCGTCGGTGGGGTGGTCGGCGGTGCGGTCGGGGCCGCGACGGGCACCGTCGGGGGCGTGCTCGGTGTCGATCCGGATCGGCGCGAGGAGCGGATGGAGCGGCGTGAAGAGCGTGGCACCGTTCGGGAGCGTCGCGACCGCTAAGACGGCGGCGCCATACGCTCACCCGTCTTCTTCGGTACGGCGCGACGGCGGGACGGTTGCGGGGATTGCCCCGCAGTCTTACCGTTCCGAATGACCGAGAAGCTGACGACAGCCGCCCTTTGCAAACTGAACCTCATCTCCCAGGAGGAGGTGGCGGCTGCCGTTGAAACTTACCTCTCGAATTCCATGGCGCCCCCGTTCGTCTTCAAGGAGGGCTACCGGCTCGATCTCGGTAAAGCCGTGCGACGACATCCCGGCGCGAACGACTTCGTCAACCGCGGGAATACCGGTCCGCTGATGAAGCGTCCCTTCATTCTGGCGGCCATCCTCGAAGCTCGCCCCCTGCGGGAATGAGCCTTTCCCGGCGCCGCGACCGACGTCCCAGCGAATATGCGTCGCTGCCGGGCATCAGCACGTGTCCCGGCGCCTCGCTGCCGCTCCTGATCGATCGCTCGGCGCTCGGCGCTCGGCGGTCGGAACATGGTGATCGGAATACGATCGCAGCGGGCGTCCCACGGCTGCGTCGCTTTGGCCGAAGCTTCCCGATTTGTCTGATCTCCCTCGGCCGCCGTTTTCGCTTCGAGGAGCGGGTCGGCGACGGTGATGCGGCCGGCCGCGCACCGTCACGGTCGTGCCCTGACCATCCCGGCTGCCTGCATGGCCACAGCATGCTCTCGCCACACCCTTGACGCTGACCTACGCCCGAATATATTACGATCATCATCTTAATGATGGTGCCGTTGCCGGGGGAATGCGTGATGGATGCGAGGATTGCCCTCGGGATTGTCGGTCTTGCCCTGGCGGCCTGCTCGCCCGGTGAGACCGCGGTGTCGCCTCAACCGCCCCTGGTCCAGACCGTCGAGGTCGCGCGGGGTGGCGGAGGGATCGCGCGCTATACCGGCGTCGTCCGGGCTCGGACCGAGAGCAATCTCGGCTTTCGCGTCGGCGGCAAGATCTTCGAACGGCTCGTCGACCCGGGGGATCGGGTGACGCGGGGCCAGCCGCTGATGCGCCTGGACCGGACCGACTTCAGCCTGGCGCTCAATGCAGCCCGTGCCTCGGTGGAGGCGGCTCGCGCACAGATGATCAAGGCGAAGGCCGATGAGGAGCGCAGCCGCAAGCTCGTCTCCGACGGTTGGACCTCGAAACAGACCTACGACCAGAACAAGGGTGCGGCCGATTCCGCCATCGCGCAATTCGCCAATGCCGAGGCGCAGGCGAGCCAGATCGCCAATCAGGCCGGGTACTCCGAGTTGCAGGCGGATGCCGACGGCGTCGTGATGGAGGTGCCCTCCGAACCGGGCCAGGTTGTCGCCGCCGGGCAGACCGTGGTGAAGCTGGCGCGCGACGGCGCCCGCGAGGCCGAGGTGTTCCTGCCCGAGGGGAGCCGGCGCGCCGCGCAGGGCGAGGCCTCGGCCATCCTCTATGCGGAGGGCGAGGTGACCTATCCGGCGCGGCTGCGTGAGCTCTCCGCCACGGCGGATGCCGCGACCCGGACCTACAGGGCGCGCTACATTCTCTCGGGCGGCGGCGAGACCGCACCGCTGGGCGCCACGGTGACGCTCCAACTCAAATCCACCGACGCCGCACGGGCGGCCGCGGTGGCGGTGCCGCTCGGCGCCCTGTTCGACCAGGGCCAGGGCGCGTCGGTCTGGCGCTACGACGCGGAGACCCAGACCGTCACGGCCCAATCCGTCGCCGTCGCCCGCATGGCCGAGGAGAACGCCGACATCGTCTCCGGCCTGCATCCCGGCGACCGAATCGTGGCCCTCGGGGCGCATCTCCTCAAGGCCGGGCAGAAAGTCCGGGTCTCTCCCCTCGCTACGACCGGAGTGGCACCGTGAGCGGCTTCAATCTCTCCGCGCTCGCCGTCCGGGAGCGGGCGGTCACGCTGTTCCTACTGATCGCGCTCACCGGCGCCGGCTTCTTCGCCTTCGAGAAGCTCGGTCGGGCCGAGGACCCCGCCTTCACCGTGAAGGTCATGGTGGTTTCGGCCGCATGGCCCGGCGCCACCACCGACGAGATGCAGCGCCAGGTCGCCGATCCGCTGGAGAAGCGCCTGCAGGAGCTCGTCTACTACGACCGCGTCGAGACCACGGTCCGGCCCGGGCTCATGCTGATGAAGGTGCTGTTCAAGGACAACATGCCTCCGGCTAGGCTCCAGGCGGAGTTCTATCAGGCGCGCAAGAAGCTCTCCGACCAGGCCTCCAGCCTGCCGCGCGGCGTGCTGGGACCGCTCTCCAACGACGAATTCTCCGACATCTACTTCGCTCTCTACGCACTCCAAGCCAAGGATCTGCCGCACCGGCAATTGGTGATGCGGGCGGAGGAGCTTCGCCAGCGCCTGCTGCGCATACCCGGCGTCGAGAAGATCAACATCCTCGGCGAGCAGGCCCAGAAGATCTTCGTCGAGATCTCCTACCAGCGCCTCGCCACCCTCGGCATCACCGGCCAGCAATTGCTGGCGGCTCTCGCCAACCAGAACGACGTGACCCCGGCCGGATTCGTCGAGGCGGGGGGACCGCGCGTCTATCTCCGCCTCGACGGCGCCATCGATGGGCTCGATGCCCTCCGCAACCTGCCCGTCGCGGCGGGCGATCGCAGCTTCAAGCTCGGCGACATCGCCGAGGTGAAGCGCGGCTACGAGGATCCGAAGACCTTCGCCATCCGCAACGACGGCGAGCCCGCGCTGATGCTCGGCCTGGTGATGAAGCCCGGCTTCAACGGGCTGAATCTCGGTGCGGCGCTCAATGCCGAGGAGATCGCGATCCATCATGAAACGCCCGTCGGCATCTCGTTCACGAAGATCACCGACCAGGCCAAGGTCATCGACGAGGCCATCCACGAGTTCATGGTCAAGTTCTTCACCGCCCTGGGGGTGGTGATCGTGGTCAGCCTCGCCGCGCTCGGCTTCCGGGTCGGCATCGTGGTGGCGCTGGCCGTGCCGCTCACCCTGTCGGCGGTGTTCGTGGTGATGATGATCACCGGTCGCGACTTCGACCGCATCACCCTGGGCGCCCTCATCATTTCGCTCGGCCTCCTCGTCGACGACGCGATCATCGCCATCGAGATGATGGTCGTGCGCATGGAGGAGGGCGCCGACCGGATCGAGGCGGCGACCTATGCCTGGAGCGCCACCGCCGCGCCGATGCTGACGGGCACCCTCGTCACCATCGCGGGCTTCCTCCCCGTGGGCTTCGCTGCGTCCACGGCCGGCGAATATGCCGGCAACATCTTCTGGGTGGTGGCCTTCTCGCTGATCATCTCCTGGATCGTGGCCGTGACCTTCACGCCCTATCTCGGGGTCAAGCTCCTGCCGAACATCAAGCGGGTGGAAGGCGGCCACGACGCGATCTACGCCACCAGGAACTACCAGCGCCTGCGCCGCCTCGTGCGGATGTCCGTCGACCACAAATGGATGGCGGCCGGCATCACCGTGGCCCTGTTCGCGGGCGCGGTGGTGGCCATGGGCAAGGTGGAGCAGCAGTTCTTCCCGAACTCGGAGCGCGCCGAACTCATCGTCGAGGTGACCCTGCCGGCGGGCTCGGCCTTCGCCACCACCGAGGCCAGCGTGACGCGGCTGGAAACCGCCCTGCGCGAGTTGCCGGAAGCCGGTGAGATCACGAGCTATGTCGGCCAGGGCATGCCGCGCTTCGTCCTGTCCTTCGATCCCGAGCTACCCGATCCTGCCTTCGCGCAGATCGTGGTGCAGACCGCCGACGCGGCGGCGCGCGACGCCCTGCGGACCAAGGTCCGCAAACTCGTCGACGAGGGGCGCTTTCCCGAGGCACGGGTGCGGGTCCTGCAGATCGTCTTCGGGCCACCGATCCGCTTCCCCGTGGCCTTCCGGGTGGTCGGGCCGAATCTCGACGTGATCCGGGGCATCGCCGCCGAGGTCAGCGACGTCATGGCGGCCAACCCGAACATGCGGATGGTCCATCTCGACTGGGGCGACAAGACCCCCAACCTGCACCTCGCTCTCGACCAGGAGCGACTGCGCCTGATCGGCCTGACACCGAAGGAAGCCGGCCAGCAATTGCAGAGCTACCTCAACGGCATGCCGGCGACCCAGGTGCGAGAGAACCTGCGCTCGGTCGATGTCCTGCTACGCAGCCCCGGCCCGGAACGGCGCTCGCTCGGCGAAGTCGGGGACCTCACCCTCGCGACGAAGGACGGGCGCCAGGTACCCCTCTCCCAGGTCGCACGGCTCGAGAGCCGCAGCGAGGATGCGGTGCTGAAGCGCTACAACCGGGAAAGCTACATCCGGGTGCAGGGCGACGTCCTCGACGGGAGACAGCCGCCGGACATCCACGCCCAGATCTTCCCCCTGCTGGAACCGATCAAGGCCAAGCTTCCACCGGGCTACCGCATCGACACGGCGGGCGCCGTGGAGGAAAGCGCGAAGGCGATGATGTCGCTCGTGGCGGTGTTCCCGATCATGTTGATCGTGACGCTCACGGTCATCATGATCCAGGTGCGCTCCTTCGCCACCATGTTCATGGTGTTCGCCACCGCGCCGCTGGGCCTCGTGGGCGCCGCGCCGACCCTGCTGATCTTCCATCAGCCGTTCGGGTTCAACGCGATCCTCGGCCTCATCGCCCTGTCGGGCATCCTGATGCGCAACACACTCATTCTGGTGGATCAGATCCACCATGACCGGGCGTCGGGGCTGTCGGATTACGAGGCCATCGTCGAATCGACCGTGCGTCGCGCCCGCCCGGTCATCCTGACCGCCGCCGCCGCCATGCTCGCCTTCATCCCGCTTACCCACTCGGTGTTTTGGGGAGCGCTGGCCTACGTCCTCATCGGCGGCGTCGGCGTGGGCACCTTGCTGACCCTGCTGTTTCTCCCGGCCCTCTACGCCCTCTGGTTCCGCGTGAAGCGGGAGCCGGCGGGAGAACGGGCATCGCCCGGCGAAGCCGCGATGGCTCACCCCGCGGCGTCCTGAGCAGGACGTCGTTCGCGCCCGGCTCCACCGGACATTCCAGGGATCGCGCGTTCAGGCCATGAACGCGCGGTACATCGACCGGCCCGCGATTGTGCCCCCTCACGCGGGCCGGTCGGTCGTCCACCGCCTTCCGTTTATCGACCGCCACCACCGCCGGTGTTCGGGATCGCGACTTCCGGCTTGTTGGCGTTGCCCGCGGCCCCCGAATTGTTCGAGCGGCTTTCCGCGCCGGTGGAGCCATAGGCTTCGGTCCCGATGGAACCCGGACCGCTGTTATCGATGCCGCCCGGCTTGACCACCGGCACATCCGACGTGCCCGGCGAGGTCATGCGCGCCGGACCCGGCTGTTTGATCTCGGCAGGACCCGTCGACTGCGCGAAGGCAGGTACTGAGGCAGTCAACAACACACTGGCGAGTAACGCGGCATTCTTCGTCATCAAACGTCCCAAAGTTCACGAGTGGATCTCTGGGAGGTCAACCAACGCGGCCGACGAGAGGTTTCAAGCTTCGCAGCCGGATCGTCTTATATGGGCCTGCGACTCTTGATTCTCGCCGGGAACGATTTCGGCACTCAACGCAGGCGCACAGGCTCGCTACCCTCCGCCGGGTCGGCGGATATGCGATCGGCTTGCGGCAGGCTCGGCGAAGGCTCGCTCGACGGAGTCTGATCTTCGAAAACCGGATCGACGTCGCCGGGCTTGTCCGGAAGTTGGGGCCAGATCGGACGATCGGGTTGTATCGGCTTTGCCATGAAACGGCCTCCCAGCAATCGAACTCAGGAATGCACCACTGGGATATAATATGCCAGAAAAGATTCCGAAGCAGCTTGCCGCCTCAAGCTGCCGAGGTTTCACCGACAGCGATGTCCCGGCAGACCGCGCCATATCCTGGCTGATGACACGGACCGACCGTTCGAGGGCGTCCGTGTCACGATGGAAACGAAAGAAGCCCCCGCCGGACATTCCCGACGGGGGCTTCTTCGAAGCGCGCATGATTCACGGCATTGCCGCGTTGATGGGTCAGCCGCCGCTCATGCAACCTTGATCGAAGGACGACGAACTTACCGCTCGCCGAAGCCGGAAAGAAGCTTCTCGATCTGGGCGAGTCCGTTCTCGCGGGCCTTGGCCTCGCTGGTCAGGCTGCGATCCGAGCGCTGGACGAGCTTGCCGCCTTTGCGAATGGCCCACTGATAGGTCGCGCCCTCGGTGCGGGGGCTGAGGATTTCCAGGGTGTAGGGGTATGTCGATGTTTCGGTCATGTCCCCTATATGGCGCAAGGTTCCGGCGCCTTCCACCCTTTTATACCGCATCTCTGACCGGCGAATTACGGACGGAGTGGCCAATCTCGTCGTCCCGGTCGATTGCCCCGTGGCGTCCGCCCTATTGCGGATCGGCTAACGCGCTCGCCATCACGTGGCCTGCGATACCTCCGGCGGTGGTGAGCCAGATCTCGTCGCGATGAGAGGCGATATGGGTGAGCGCCTCTCGCAGCGGCCGCAGCCGGTGCGGCTGGCCGACGATGTAGGGATGCAGAGCGATCCCCATGACGAGGGGCGCCTCCCGCGACTGCACCAGCATCTCGTCGAACGCGTCGACGATCATGGCGGCGAAGTCCCGGGCGGAGTCCTTCCTCGCGACGATGGCGGGGATGTCGTTGAGTTCCTGTGGATACGGCACGGAGAGGATGCGACCGCCGTCGCGGGTGGCGAACCAGACCGGCTGGTCGTCATGCGCCCAGTCGAGGAGATACCGGTAGCCCGCCTCCGCCAGGAGATCGGGCGTGACGCGTGATTGCGAGATCCAGGGGCCGAGCCATCCGGCGGGGGGCTTGCCTTCCTCCCGCGTCAGGGTGGCGGTGGCCTCGGCGATGAGTGCTCGCTCGGCTTCCTCTTCGAGGTTGCCCTGGCGCTCGGCATTGGTGCGGCCATGCCCGACGATCTCGTCGCCCCGCGCCCGGAAGGCCTCGATCAGGCCGGGACAATCCTCGTAGAGCCGGCTGTTGACCAGCACGCTGGCGGGAAGGCGTAGCTCGTCGAAGAGGGCCTTCATCCGAAAGGCACCGACGCGATTGCCCCAATCGCGCCAGGCGTAGTTCAGCACGTCGGGCTGAGGGCCGCCGGGAGCCAGTTCGGCGCCGAGGCCCGATCCGAAATCGAAGGTCTCGAGATTGAGCGCCACGTAGACGGCGAGGCGCTTGCCCCCCGGCCAATCGTAGACCGGGCGGTCGGGCAGGGCGCTGTAGGCATAGCGGCCATGGTCGTTACCTGCGTCCGTCAAAGCGTCGCGCTCCTTCATCTGTCTCATAGGCTCAGATTGTCACGCAGCGCCGAGATAGGCGGCGGCGAGACCTTCATCGGCGGAGAGCTCCGCCGCCGATCCGGTGGCGACGACGCGGCCCTGCTCCAGGACGTAGCCGCGATCCGCAACGGTCAAGGCCAGTGCGGCCATCTGATCGACGATGAGGATGGTGACGCCCTGGTCGCGCAACTCCGCCACCACGGCGTAGAGGGCGTTGATCATGGACGGCGCAAGCCCGAGGGAGGGTTCGTCGAGGAGGAGGATGCGCGGATGCGCCATCATCCCGCGCGCGATGGCGAGCATCTGCTGCTCTCCGCCGGACAGCAGGCCGGCCCGGCTCGTCGCCCGGTCGCGCAGGCGGGGGAACCGGTCGAGCAGGGCCTCCACCTCGCTGGGATCGATGGCGGTCTTCCGTCCATGCGCGCCGAGGCGCAGGTTCTCCACCACCGACAGTTCCGGAAAGACCTGCCGGCCCTCTGGCACGAGGGCGAGGCCGAGGCGGGCGATGGCATGGGCCGGCAGGCCGGCAACGGAGCGGTTCTCCAAGATGACGGATCCGTCCACCGGACGCAGCAGGCCACTGAGCGCGCGCATGGCGGTGGATTTGCCGGCCCCGTTCGCCCCGAGGAGCGCCACGGTCTCACCGGGCCGGACATCGAGGGAGAGGCGGTCGAGGACCGGAGCGGCACCGTAGCCTGCCGTCAGGTCGAGGGCCGAAAGGACCGCGTCGGCGGGGCCCGTCCATGGGGACGGACGCGGCCGGGCAGGGGTGTCGGCGCCTCCGAGATAGGCCCGCAGAACGGCGGGATCCGCCCGTACCGTGGCGGCATCCCCCAGCGCGATGGGTCGTCCTGCATCCATGACGAGGATATGATCCGAGATGCCCATGACGAGGGGCATGTCGTGTTCGACGAGGACCACCACGATTCCGCACTCCGCGATCCGACGCAGGAGGCTGCCCAGGCGGTCGGTATCGGCGCGGGTGAGGCCCGCCGCCGGCTCGTCGAGAAGGAGGACGCGCGGTCGGCCCGCCAGAGCGCGCGCGATCTCCACGAGGCGGCGGTCCACATGCGGCAGTTCGGCGGCGGGCCGGTGGAGGCCCCCGGTATAGTCGACGAAGGCGAGGAGCGCGGTGGCAGCATCGACGTCGCTTCCTGCGCCCGCCCTGAACAGGCGTCCGGGGGCGATGGCGAGGGTCACGTTGTCGATGACAGACAGTGAGCCGAACAGCCGCGTGGTCTGGTAGGTCCGCGCGATTCCGGCGCGGGCGATGCGGTGGGCGGACAGTCCGGCCAGATCCCGACCCGCGAGTCGGATCGCCCCGGCACCGGGCCGATAGAAACCCGAGACCATGTTGAGCACGGTGGTCTTGCCGGCCCCGTTCGGGCCGATGATGCTGGTGACGGCTCCGGGGGCGGCCGTTACCGAGACGTCCTGCGCCGCCTTGATGCCGCCGAAGCTGATGCCGATCCCCTCCACCGCGAGCGCCTCGGGCTGTGGCTGGGCCAGATAGGACGCGACGTCGCCGCCGGTTCCGGACGCAGTTCCGGTGAGGCGGCGCGGCAGCAGCCTCGCGAGGCTGCCGACGATGCCCGCCGGCACCAGCCACAACACGACGAGCGTGGCGAGGCCGAAGAACAGCAGGCGGTATTCGGCGAGACCCGACAGGGTCTCCGGCAAGAGGACGGTGACGAGGGCACCGAAGAGCGGCCCCAGCACCGTGCCGGCGCCTCCCACCACCACCGAGAGCACGAACAGGATCGACTGGGTGAACGGGAACGAACTCGGCGCGATGAACAGCATCAACGGCGGCAGCACCGCCCCGGCGAGGCCGGTCAGCGCCGCCGAGATCATGAAGGCCAGGGTCTTCACCCGCACCGGATCGAAGCCGAGGGAGGCGGCGGCGACATCCGCGTCCCGTACCGCCCGCATGGCGAGGCCGAGGCGGCTGCGCGCGAGGCGGTGGAAGCCGTAGAGGGCGAGGCCGGCACCCAGCACCGACAGGATCGCGAGTTCGCGCTCCAGGAACGGGAATCCGAACAGGGTCGGGCCGGTGGCGATGACGAGGCCGTTCTGGCCTCCGGTGAGCGCGCCGCCTTCGATCAGCCCATGCTCGACGATGAAGCCGAAGGCGATCGTCACCATGGCGAGATAGGGGCCCTTCACCCGCATGGCGGGGATCGCGAGTACGCCGCCGAGAACCCCGGAGAGCAGGCCGGCGGCGGGGAGCGCCAGCCAGAAGCTGACCCCGGAAAGGGTCAGTATGGCGCTCGCATAGGCGCCGATCGCGTAGAATCCGGCATGGCCGAAGGAGATCAGGCCGGTGAGGCCGAGGAGGACGTTCAGCCCCGTTCCGGCCAGCGTCGTCAACGCCACGAGGGCGATGATGAAATGGCTGTAGCCGTCGGTGGCGGCCACGAGGCCGATCCCCGCGACGGTGAGGGCGAGAATGGCGAGGGGCAGGGCGGAGCTTCCGGCGCGCATCGGCTCAGACCTTGTTCACGGCGGCCCGGCCGAGAAGGCCGTCGGGGCGCAGCGCCAGCGCGAGGATGATCACCGAGAACACGACGATCTGGGTGTAGCCGGAGCCGAGATATCCGGTGACCAGAGCCTCCACGACGCCGTAGAGCAGCCCGGCCAGGACCACGCCGGTGGCGGAGCCGATCCCGCCGAGAATGGCGACGGCGAAGGCCTTGATGCCGAACAGGGTGCCCATCTCGGCCGAGACCGAGAACAGCGGGGCGATGAGGAGGCCCGCCGCCCCCGCGAGCAGGGCGGAGAGCGCGAAGGCGCAGGCCACCGTGCGACGCACATCAATGCCCATCAGCCGCGCGGCGTCGGCATTCTGCGCCACCGCCAGGAGAACGCGGCCGAGATCGGTCCGGCGGAACACCGTCCGGATGGCGAAGGCGACGGCGAGGCCGACTACCGGAATCACGATCTGCAGCGGGTATATTCCGGTGCCGAACAGGTCGATCGGGTCACGCGCCAGGGGCGAGGGTAGGCTGCGCGGCTCCTTGCCGAAGGTGAACAGGATGACGTTGTCGAGCACCACGCCGCCCGCCACCGTGGCCAGCAGCCAGGCATCGGAGCCTCGCTCGACGAAGGGCCGCACCAGGATGCGTTCGACCACGATGCCGAGCAGCGCGCAGCCGGCCAGGGCCGCCGCCACCGCCAGGGGCATCGGCCAGCCGAGCGTGATGCCGAGCATGTAGCCGAGCACCGCCCCGAGGGTGACGGCGCTCCCTTGCGCGAAGTTCACGGTGCCGGAGACGGCATAGGTCACATGGAAGCCGAGGGCGATGAGCCCGTACATGCTCCCGAGACCGAGGCCGCTCACGAGGGAGCCGGTCAGCATGGAATTCTCACTTTCACCGTATCATGTCGTCCATCCCACCCAGCCACCTCATCCTGAGGCGCCACAGCGAAGCGGAGGCCTCGAAGGAGGCGTCAAGTTCGCACAGTGAGTTCTGGAGACCTCCTTCGAGGCCGCTTCGCGGCGCCTCAGAATGAGGTGGCGGGTGGGATGAACGGCGATGGCCGCTCCCTCAGTTCGACACGGCGACGATCTCGCCGTCCTTGAACCGCGTGAAGACGTAGTCCTGCGGCCCGAGCGCGTCGTGACGGTCCGGGGCGAAGGGCTTGTCGTAGGTCTTGATGAGGCCGGGATAGGTGGCGATCTTGTAGAAGCCGTCGCGCACGTCCGGCCCCTTCGTGGACTTGGCCTCGCCGATCGCGAGGGCCAGGAGATGCGTCGCGTCGTAGGCGTTGGCGATGCCCACCGCCGGGGTCACGTCGGCCATGGACTTGATCGCCGGGTACTTCGCCTTCAGGGCATCGAGCACGGCGACGGCCTTGGGCGAGGCGTTGCCCGCGAAAGTGAAGGTCTGGATGAAATGCACCTTGGCCGCGCTCGGGCCGGCGAGTTCGTCGAACCGCCCCCCGGCCGGTCCCCAATGCGACACGACGGGGACGGTCCAGCCCATCCGGTCGAGGGATTTGACCACCTGGGCCGAGGGACCGACATTGCCCACCATGAACAGGGTATCGGCGCCGGCCTCCTTCAGCCGGGTCAGCTGTGGCACCATGTCGACATCGGACGCCTCGAATTTCTCGATGCCGGCGGCAGGCAGGCCCGCGGCCTTCAGGGCGGCCGTGAGACCCTGCTGGTTCGACTCGCCCCAGGCGTTGTTGACGAGGATCATGCCGGGCTTCTTGGCCTGATAGGTCTTGACGGCGTAGGCGACGAGGGCCTCGTCGACCAGGGCGTCCACCGCCGAGACCCGGAACGCGTAATTGTCGGCCGCACCGTTGCGGGTGATGCCGGTGCCCGCCGCCCAGGGGCCGAGGAAGGGCACCTTCATCTGGTTCGCGATGGGCACGATCGCCATGGATACCGGGGTATCGAGACCGCCGACCAGGGCGACGACGCCGACGCGCTGGACCAGCTCACGGGCGGCCAGCACGCCCTTCGACGGGTTGGCTTCGTCGTCGCGGGCCACGAGTTCCAGGGGACGCCCGAGGACGCCTCCGGCCGCGTTGATCTCGTCGATGGCGAGCCCGATGCCGCGCGAGATCGCTTCGCCCGATTTCGCCGATTGACCGGACAGGGCGGTGACGAGGCCGATCTTGATCGACTCGGCCGCCTGGACCGGAGCGATCAGCGAGAGCCCGAACAGGGCTGTCGCCCCGAGGGCGAGGCGGCGGGTCATCGGCGATGGGCTGTGCTTGCGCATGGATCGGAACTCCGGAAGAATTGCATCCGTCGCCGCAACCGCCATGCCATTTCCCAGGCAATTGAAATATATAGATAATTCCTGCGCACAGGAATCCCGCTGCCTGCTTTCACGCCAAACTGCATACACTAATTGCATGCACTTCGGTCGAGCTTCGGGCAGGCTCGCGATCGAATGGGGAGCGGAAGCATGAGCGACACACCGAAAACCGATACCGGCACCGACGCGGCCATCGTCACCGCCTATCTCGAAGCCTCCATGGTGCCGGATCCGGAGAGGGCGGCGGGCTACATGGCACCGGGGATCGAGATCGTCTTCACCGGCGCCCGCGTCTTCCGGCATCCGCGCGAGGTGACGGCGTTCAACGCGGGCCGCTATGCCTGGGTGAAGAAGCGCATGGAGCGTCTGGACGTGGTGCCGGGGGAGGGGTTCACCACGGTCTACAGCCTCGGCACCCTCTACGGCGAATGGCCGGATGGCACCCCGTTCGAGGGCAACCGCTACGTCGACCGCTTCACCGTCCGCGGCGGGTTGATCGTGACGATGGAGGTCTGGAACGACAGCGCCGAACGCTTGCTCACGAAGCACGGCGTCTCGGCATAAGCGAGCGCGCTCAGGCGTCGGCTCCGGCGAGCCGCCGCGTATCGACGAAGGTGCGGCCGTCCGCAAAGCGATAGCTGACGCTTTCCGAGAATCGGCCGTTGGCGCGGACCAGAATGGCGGCGGGGCGGGTGAGTTCTTCGGTCCGCGCCAGGGCCTCGACGACGGTCATGGGCACGTCGCGCCCCCCGCCGAGCTGACGCCACCATTGCACCGCCTTCTCGCGGCCATAGCCGGCCTGCTCCAGGGCGATCCGCACCCTGTGGCTCGATCCGTCCTCGGTCCGGAACTCGACATCGAGGCTGCCGGACGCCGCATGGCGACCGAGCCGCCATCGGGAGATACCCTGCCAGACCGGAACCGTGCGGGACAGGATCGGATGCTCGTCGTCGGCCGCCGCCTCGTGGCCAGGCCCATCCTCGTCGGTCTCGTCCGGCTCCACCCAGCACGCCTCGCAGGTGCTGGCATTGAGGGCGATGAGCGCGCCGCAGCCGGGGCAGGGCTTGGCCCGCACCTCGCCCTCACGGCCCTTGATCGCGGCGGCACTGCGCGCGGTGACGATGTCCACCGGCCCGTGCATCCGCACCAGCCCGGCATAGTCGAGGATCAGCGCATCGGACTTGCCCGGCGCGGTGCGCAAGGCACGGCCCACCTGCTGGACGTAGAGCCCCGTGCTCTGGGTCGGCCGCAACAGGGCGATGAGATCCACGCGCGGCACGTTGAAGCCGGTGGAGAGGACGCCCACCGAGGTGAGGCAGCGCAGGCGCCCGGCGGTGAAATCGCGCACGATCCGGTCGCGCTGGCGCTTGCCGGTCTCGCCTGTCACCATCTCGCAGCTGAAGCCTTCCGCCCGCACCGCATCGCGCACCGCCTCCGCATGGGCGATGCCCGCGCAGAAGGCGAGCCACGCCCGGCGGTCGCGGCCGAAACCGGCCATTTCCTCCACCGCCGCGCGGGTGATCCAATCCTGGTTCACCGCCGCTTCGAGGGCGCTGGGAATGTAGTCGCCGCCGCGCTTGGCGACACCCGAGACGTCGAGCGCCGTGGCGGTGGCCTTGCAGATCAGGGGGGCGAGGTAGCCCTGGTGGATCAGGTCGCCGACATTGGCCTCGTAGACGATCCGCTCGAACAGCCGGCCCTCGCCCACGTCGAGGCGGCCGCTATCGAGCCGGTACGGGGTCGCGGTGAGGCCGACGACGCGCAGGTCCGGCCGAGCGGCGCGCAGGCCCGAGAGGAACCGGCCGTAGCGGGTCTCGGCATCGCGCGGGATCAGATGGGCCTCGTCCACCACCACGACGTCGAAGGCACCGATGGCGTCGAGGCGGTTCCAGACCGATTGGATGCCGCAGAACAGGATCTGCGTCGCGGTCTCGCGCCGGTTGAGCCCCGCCGAGTAGATGCCGGCCGGCGCATCCGGCCAGTAGGTCATGAGCTCACGATGATTCTGGGCGATGAGCTCGCGGGTATGGGTGACGATGGCGATCCGCGCCTCGGGACGCTCGGCGATCACCTCCCGCACCAGGGCCGCGATGACGAAGGCCTTGCCCGCCCCCGTGGGCAGGACGATCAGCCCATCGCCGGTCTCGTCGCGCCACGAGGCATAGAGGGCATCGAGGCTGGCACGCTGGTAGGGTCTGAGATCCATCGCCGGCTCTGTACGGCCGTTCTCGCCGAACCGGAACAGCAGTCCAGCGGGATGCGGCCTCGCCGGCCGTTCAAGCCCCTCCGCCGACGACCTCATCGCGCATCACCCGCGCGATGCGCTCCACCATGCCCTGCGACAGCCGGACGAACTGCCCGGTGCCATGCCCGCGCCCATCGAGCAACTCGGCGAAGACGGGTTTGGCGGGCTCGCAGACCAGGGCCGCCACCGGCCTCGTATTGCGCCGCTTGGCCCGCAGCCGCTCGGCCAGCGCATCGGGAACGAACGGTTCGCGCAAGTCGGGCTTCTCCTGTCAGGGCCGGCTGTCCGAGGAGAGGGGCCTAGGCTTTCAGGGTTGCCGAGAGATTAAAGCCGATGGATTGGCGCATGTCGCAAGCCGGCGCGGAATCGCATTTGCGCCGCTTCAACCAGCCCTGCGTCGCAAAGTACTCTTCTCGGTGACGTAGGGCGCCAGGACCCGGCCGAGGTCGCGGTCTCGCGGCGGCTCGGCGACGATGTGCGCGCGCACCGCCACGGCATCGAGGTGGTGATCCATCAGGTGGGTCGCCCGGTCGACGTCGCCGGCCATCAGCGCGGCCACGATCTCGCGGTGTTCGTTGACCGCGCAATCCGACGAATGCGGCCGGCTGTAGAGCGAGAGGGTCAGCGCGCAGCGATAGCCGAGCTCGGCCACGTAGCGGACGAGGACGGGGCTGCCGGTCATCCGCGCCAGAAGCAGGTGGAACTCGGTGGCGAGGCGGATCGACGGGGCTTCGGGTCCGCCGCGAACCGCGTCCTCCTGGTCGATATGGGCCAGCAGGCTCGCTTCCTGCTCGGCGGTGAGGCGACCGGCCAAGCGCTGGACCACGAGGCGCTCGAGGGAAATGCGGACCTCGAACGTGTCGCGCGCCTCTTCCCAACTCGGGGTCGCCACGATGGCGATCCGGTTGCGGCGCAGTTCCACCAGCCCCTCACCGGCGAGTTGCCCCAGAGCCTGCCGCGCGATGGTGCGGCTCACGCCGAAGCGCTCGCCCAGGGCATCCTCCGGCAGGCGGTCGCCGGGCGCCAGCGCACGCTCGACGATGGCGCGGCGCAGGGACTGGCATATCATGCCCACGCGATCCTTGGCCGCCTGCGTCTCGACTCCCGCCATCGTCTCCCACATCCCTACTCTCGAAGTGCTCCGGCCACGGGCGTGTCTCGGGCACGCTTTCCGTCGTCGCTCTCCCTCGGCCGACGCGCCATGCATGACAGAGACCAAAGCTGAGCGGCAATGAATGGCTCATCCGGAAGTTGCAAGGCCGACGCCTCGCGGAACGGCGCTCCGCTGGACGTTCCCCGGCGCAACTGCCATCACCTCGACGATCCTAACGGGCGGCCGGAGACGCTCCTCGCCGCCCCCTGAGCGGGTTCGCGTCGGCAGGCCGAGGTTTCACCTCGCTCCTACCTTTGGGGTGTCAGAGGTTTCGGAACGCCAAACCGGTGACCGTCTAGGTGAAACCTGCTTAGAACGAGCCACCCGCTTCCCATCAACCGCGTCCCCGCGAGCCACCCGATGACGATGCTCTCGCTCCTGTCCATGCGCGCCCGTATCGAAGCCGGGTCGCTCACCCCCGCTGAGGCCGTGGCGCTGACCCGGGACGCGATAGCCGAGCACGAACCATCGATCCGCGCCTTCGTGGCGACCGATCCCGATCCGCACGTTCCCGACACGGGACCGCTGTCTGGAATCGCGGTGGGCATCAAGGACATCATCGACACCGCCCACCTGCCGACGCAGATGGGGTCATCGATTTATCGTGACTGGCAGCCGCGCGCCGATGCCCCCATCGTGGCGCGGCTGAAGCGCCTCGGCGCGGTGCCCCTGGCCAAGACCACCACCACCGCCTTCGCCTTCATCGATCCGACCGAAACCCGCAATCCCCGTGCGCCGGGCCGGACGCCGGGCGGATCCTCCGCCGGTTCGGCGGCGGCCGTGGCCGCGGGCATGCTGCCGCTGGCGCTGGGAACTCAGACCGGCGGCTCGGTGATCCGTCCGGCTGCCTATTGCGGCGTCGTCGGCGTGAAACCGTCGTTCCGACTCCTGCCGACGGTGGGGGTGAAGTGCTTCTCCTGGACCCTCGACACGCTCGGCCTGTTCGCCGCGAGCGCGGCCGATGCCGCCCATGCCCTCGCCCTCATCGCCGGCCGGCCGGAGATCGACCAGCCCGCCACAGTGCCGCGGATCGGGCTGCTCATCCCGGATTATTGCGAGGCTGCCGAACCCGAGGCGCTGGAGGCCCTCGACCGGGCGCGGGCGATGGCGGAAGCGGCGGGCGCCGGCATCCGCGCCTTCACCCTGCCCGACGAGTTCCGCCATGCCTTCGACGAGCAAGCGACGATCCAGGATTTCGAATCCGCGCAAGCCCTCGCCTGGGAATACGAAACCCACCGCGATTCGCTGCCCCCGCTCCTGCGCGCCCATCTCGACACATCCCGGACCATCGAGGCCGCCGCCTACGACGCGGCCCGGCGCGTGGCGCATCACGCCAGGCGCAGCCTGAGGGACATCCTGCGCAATTCCGACCTCGACGTCCTGCTGACGGTCTCGGCCCCGGGCCGAGCGCCGGAGGGTTACGCCTCCACCGGCGATTCCCGCTTCAACCGCCTCTGGACGATGATGGGCGTGCCGTGCGTCACCGTCCCCGTGCCGGGGGAGGGCCCGCCGCTCGGGGTGCAGGTCATCGCCCGCTTCGGAGACGATGCGCGAGCGCTCGCGGCGGCAAAATTCCTGGAGAAAGCTTTCACCGACAGGCCATGAGGTCGTCCCGAATGTCCGGACGCCGGTACATTTCGGCGGGTCGCACCGTCGAAGGTCAAAGCGTTGCGACACGCAATGCGTCGAGCGTCACGAAAACGCCGGTGTCACGTTGCATCAGCGTATAAAGCGGCTCCGCGCCGACGATGTCTTCCAGATCGATCCGCCGAACGGTGAGCCACCTCTTCATGCGCCTGCTTCGGCTCTTCTCGATCCTTCCGCTACTCGTGTCGTCCCATGTGATCCACGCGGCGGAAGTCCCGCCGGCGAGCGGTTCCACCGCGCCCGCGCCGGCGGTGACCATCGTCGCCGCCGCCGATCGCGAGATCGTCGAGCAGGCGGTGGTCACCGGCACCCTGGTCCCGCGCGACGAGATCCTGGTGGCGCCCGAAATCGAGGGCTACCGCATCACCGAATTGCTGGTGGAGGAAGGCGCCGAGGTCGAGAAAGGGCAGGTTCTGGCCCGGCTCTCCCTGGAGATGATCGCCACGCAGGAGGCGGCCAACGTCGCCGCCATCGCCAAGGCGCAGGCGGCGATCGTCCAGGCCCGTAGCCAGATCGTCCAATCTGAGGCCGCGCAGATCGAGGCCAACCTCTCGCTGGAGCGTGCCCGCTCCCTCATCAAGACCGGGAACGCCACGGCGGCGGTGCTGGAGCAGCGGGTCTCGGCCGCTCAAGGCGGCGAAGGCAGGCTCGCTGCCGCGAAGGGCGGCCTGCAACTCGCCGAAGCGGATCTCGCGGCGGCGCGGGCGCAGAGCAACGAGATCGCCCTCAGGCGCGCGCGCACCGACATCAAGGCACCCGACGGAGGCATCGTCAGCCGCCGCACCGCCCGGATCGGCGCGGCGGCGACCTCCACGGGCGAACCGTTGTTCCGGCTCATCGCGCGCGGCGAGATCGAACTCGAAGGCGAGGTGCCGGAAACCTGGATGCCCCGGATCGAGCGCGGCAACATCGTGCGTCTCGAAGCGGACCAGGGGAGGATCGTGACGGGCAAGGTCCGCCGGATCGACCCGGAGATCGACCGGCTGACGCGCCTCGGCAAGATCCGCATCAGCCTCGACCGCGACCCGGCCCTGCGTATCGGTGCCTTCGCCCGCGGCAAGGTTGAGGTGGCGCGGCGCAACTCCGTGGCCGTTCCCCTCTCCGCCGTACTCTACGGGATCGATGGCTCGGCCCTCGTCTACGTGGTGAATGACGGCACGGTGGAGGCCCGCAAGGTCGTCTCCGGCCTCGCGGCGGACGGGTTCATGGAAATCCGCGAGGGGTTGAGATCCGGCGAGGCCGTCGTCGCGCGGGCCAGCAGCTTCCTGCGCCATGGCGACCGGGTCAGACCGGTGCAGCCGAAGGCCGAAGCCGCCGCCTCCGTGACGTCGCGCTGAGAATCGGACCCGTCAGCCCATGCGCCTCAACATCTCCGCCTGGGCGATCCGCAAGCCGATCACCTCGATCGTGCTGTTCCTCGTCCTGATGATCCTCGGGCTCGTCAGCTTCCGCTCGCTGCCGATCACGCAGTTCCCGAACATCGACATCCCGATCGTGGCGATCCAGGTCACCCAGGCCGGCGCGGCTCCCTCCGAGCTGCAGACCCAGGTGACGAAGGTGGTGGAGGATGCCGTTGCCGGGGTGAAGGGCGTCAAGCACATCATCTCGACGATCTCGGAGGGCGTCTCGGCCACCACCATCGAGTTCAGGCTCGAAGTGAACGTGGACCGCGCCGTCAACGACGTGAAGGACGCCATCGCCAAGGTGCGGGTGACGCTTCCGCGCACCATCGACGAGCCGATCATCAGCCGCGTCGAGATCGCCGGCCTGCCGATCATGGTCTACGGCGCCTCGGCACCGGCCATGACGCCGGAGGACCTGTCCTGGCTCATCGACGACGTGATCGCCCGGCAGGTCCAGGGCGTGAAGGGCGTCGGTGGCGTCGAGCGCCTGGGCGGTGTCGCCCGCGAGATCCGCGTGACGCTCAAACCCGACCGGCTCCTGGCGCTGGGCATCACCGCGGCGGACGTGAACCGCCAGCTCCGCCTCACCTCGGCCGACATGGCTGGCGGGCGCGGCGAACTCGGCGGCCAGGAACAGTCGATCCGGACGCTGGCCGGTGCCGCCAGCCTCGACACCCTGGCCCAGACCTCGATCGTCGTGCCGGGCAACCGCAAGGTCCGCCTGGACGAGTTGGCGACGCTGGTGGACGGGTCGGAGGAGCCGCGCACCTTCGCGCGCTTCAACGGCGAGCCCGTCGTCGCCTTCGCGATCTCACGCGCGACGGGCGCCAGCGATGCCGAGGTCGCCAGCGCCGTGGCACGCAAGATCGCCGATCTCGCCGCCAAGCATCCCGGTGTGCGGTTCGACCTGATCGACACCTCCGTCATCAACACGGTGGGCAACTATCACTCGGCGATGCTGAGCCTCATCGAGGGCGCGGCGCTGGCCGTCATCGTGGTGTTCCTGTTCCTGCGCGATTGGCGGGCGACCCTCATCGCCTCCATCGCGCTGCCCCTCTCGGTGCTGCCGACCTTCTGGGTGATGAGCACCCTCGGCTTCTCGCTCAACGCGGTCAGCCTGCTCGCCATCACCCTCGTGACCGGCATTCTGGTGGACGATGCCATCGTCGAGATCGAGAATATTGTCCGGCACATGCGGATGGGGAAATCCGCCTACCGGGCGGCTCTCGAGGCCGCAGACGAGATCGGCCTCGCCGTCATCGCGATCACCGCCACGATCATCGCGATCTTCGCACCCGTCTCCTTCATGAGCGGCATCGCCGGCCAGTATTTCAAGCAGTTCGGCCTCACCATCGCGGCGGCCGTGTTCATGTCCCTGCTGGTGGCGCGCCTCATCACGCCGCTGCTGGCCGCCTATTTCCTGCGCGATCACGGACCGGATCACGAGCGCGAGGGGCCGGTGATGCGGGCCTATACCCGCGTGGTCGCGTGGTCGGTGCGGCACAAGTTCATCACCCTGGTGGTGGGGCTCGCCTGCTTTGCCGGATCGATCATGTCCACCGGTCTGCTGCCCGCCGGCTTCCTGCCTGCGGAGGATGCGGCACGGACGATCTTCGTGGTCGAATTGCCGCCCGGTGCCCGTCTCGCCGACACCACCCGCGTCACGGACGGCATCGTCGACAGGATCAAGGCGCTGCCCGAAGTGCGCAGCGTGTTCGTGGATGGCGGCCGCCAGCTGCCCGCCAAGAAGGAGGTGCGGCTCGCGAGCTTCACCATCAACCTGACTCCGAAGAACGCCCGTCACCGCACCCAGAAGCAGCTCGACAGGGTCATCGGCGCGATCCTGCGGGAGGAGCCGGACATCCGGTTCTGGTCCCTGCGCGACAGCGGCCAGCGCGATCTCGCCCTCATCGTCTCGGGGCCGGACCTGCGCCTCGTCTCGGAGACGGCGGCGCAATTGCAGCGCGAGGCCGCCTCCGTGCCCCACCTCGTCAACGTGCTCTCCACGGCACCCCTCGACCGCACCGAGATCCGCATCCGCCCGAAGGCCGGCGTCGCGGCCGATCTCGGAGTCTCGACGGACCTCATCGCCGAGACCGTGCGGGTGGGGACCATCGGCGACATCGGCGCCAACCTCGCCAAGTTCAACGCCGTCGACCGGCAGGTTCCGATCCGGGTTCAGCTGCCCCTCGCCCTGCGCGGAGACCTGTCCCAGCTGGAGAGCCTGAAAGTCCCGGTGAAGGGGGGCGCCTCCGTTCCGCTCTCCACGGTGGCCGATCTCAGCCTCGGGCGTGGTCCCACGGCGATCGACCGTTACGACCGCTCGATCCGCGTGGCCCTGGAGGCCGACATGGAGGGCTCGGACGCGCTGGGCACCCTCATCGAATCCGTGATGGCGCTGCCGACCGCGAAGAACCTGCCGCCGGGCGTGAGCATCAGCCAGACCGGCGACGCGGAAATCATGGGGGAGGTGTTCGAAGGGTTCGCGCTCGCCATGGGCGCGGGACTGATGATGGTGTTCGGCGTTCTGGTGCTGCTGTTCGGCAACTTCCTTCAGCCGCTCACCATCCTGTTCTCGCTGCCCCTCTCCATCGGTGGCGCGATCCTGGGGCTGCTGATCTTCCACATGCCCATCTCGATGCCGGTGGTGATCGGCATCCTGATGCTCATGGGCGTGGTGACCAAGAACGCGATCATGCTGGTGGATTTCGCCATCGAGGAGATGGCGCGGGGCGTCGACCGCGCCACCGCGATCATCGATGCAGGGCGCAAGCGCGCCCGCCCCATCGTCATGACCACCATCGCCATGGCGGCGGGCATGGTGCCGTCGGCCATGGCGCTCGGCATCGGCGGCGAATTTCGCGCGCCGATGGCCGTCGCGGTCATCGGCGGCCTCATCGTCTCGACCGGCCTGTCCCTGATCTTCGTGCCGGCGATCTTCGTCCTGGTGGACGACCTGTCGCGCTTCTTCGTCCGGCTCTTCGGTCGCTTCATCGGGCGCAAGGACGAGCCCACCGAGGGGGCCTTCGCCCTTCCGACCACACTCGCCAATGACGGAAAGGGCTTCCCGTCACGCTCCGCCGCGGAATAGCCGCGGCGGGGTCAGCCCTTCCTGTCGAGGGGACGTCCCAGCAACCGCGCGAATTCTGCCTCGATCTCCTCCACGGAGAAGGGATTCTGGCTCGCGGCAGTCACCTTCTTGGGAGCGGGCGGAGGCGGCGGGGCCGGAAGGAACACGTCCGGTTCGGTGGTCGCCGGTTCGCTCCGTGCGGGCTCGCTCGACACGGCATCGGCGAAGACCGGTTCGGCAGGCGTCGGGTTTGCAGCTGTCAGCTTGTCCTTCGCAGGAATCACGGGCGACTCGTCCGGGGCGATCTCCACGGGCGTGGCCATGGCGGCCGCCATCGGGTCGATCGGCTGGTCCGCCTTTGCCTTCTCCGCGGCAACGGGTTCGGGACGCGGTTCGGGCTTCGCCGCCGCCGCTTTCGGCTCGGCGGGGGGCACGGGGGGCGCCTTTGGCGGTGTCGACGGGACGGCCTGCGTGGACGGGGAGATCGCGGCCGATGGCCGGCGCAGGGCCTCTTCGAGCTGCCGCGCCATGTCGGACAGGATGGCCGCGTCCACGGGGCGGGAACTCGTCGGCCGCGCCAGGGTCGGCGGAACGACGGGAGCCGCCTCCGCGACGGGCGCGGGTTTCACCGGAGGTTGTGGCCGCACCGCCTTCTCCGGGGCCTTCTCCGGGGCCTTCTCCGGGGCCTTCTCCGGGCTCGGCGCCTCGATCACGGCGGGCGCCACCGGTGCGGGTGGGGCTTCCGGCGCCTTGACTGGCTTCTGCGCTTCGACGGCAGGGACGATCGGTTCGGCGACCACGTCCGGCGCGGTGAGCGCCGGACGTGGCAGGTCCGGAGCTTCGGGCTTCAGGTTGGCCAACGGCGGCGGGTTCCGCCGCGCCGCCTTCGCCGCAATCAGATCCGCCTTGGTGAAGCGGGGAGCGGGCTTCGACTCGGCGAGGCCCTCGCCAGGGGGCTCGGCGGGCGCGTTGACGATCGCGGCCGGTTCCGGAATCGGCGCCCTGGGCTCGTGGAAGACGGGAGGCTGCATGACCGGCGGCGCGGGCGGATCGGCGGGCCGCGCCGGCTCGAAGACCGGCTCTTCGGGGAGCGGCTCCGCCCGGGCCGACTCGTCGAGCGGGAGCCGGGCTCCCGCGCCCCGGTGGATGTTGCGCTCCACGATGACGTCGTTGGGACCGCCGACGAGGAGCAGATGCTCGACATTGTCCCGGCGCAGCAGGATCAGCTGCCGCTGCCGGTCGAGTTCGTAGATGTCGACGATGCCGAGACGGGGCTGACGGCCGCGCGGACCGGATTTCGACAGGGCCATGCCCCTGCCGGAGAACCGCCGGAAGATCAGGACGATGGCGGCCAGAACGGCGAAAATGACGGCGAATATGATCAGGAACTGGAGCGGGAAGGAGCCGTCCGAATTAAAGAACGCTGACAAGATCGGGCTCTTTCGGGTTTCGGGCCGGAGGCCCTACGCAGCACAGGTTGTCCTGATATCACGGTCGCAGCGGCGGAAGGCAATAACGTTAAGAGTTCGTTAACAGGCAACTTCCGCGCCGAGCATCCGCTGCTGACAGACAGGCTCTTAACCGGACGTTAACCATGGAGGCGGCAGATTTTGCCCATCGCTCCGGGGTCGTCCGGCGGCGCCGAGGGGCTCCGAGCACCGTGTCCGTCACCGATCTTCCCATTCTCTCCATGCTTCGCACGCGGATGCAGTGGCATCAGACGCGCCAGAAGCTTCTCGCCGAGAACGTCGCCAACGCCGATCTGCCGGGTTTCAAGCCGCGCGATCTCGCGAGCCCCAGCTTCGGCGGCGGGACCGGCGATCTCGCCCAGCCCTCCGGATCCACGGGTGGCAATTCGGGCCTCGCCGTCACCAGCCCGGCTCACATCGCCCTCAACGGCGGCCCCGAAGGCCCGGGCGCGGAGCCGCGCCGGTTCAACGGGTTCGAGATCAGGCCGAGCGGGAACGGGGTCAATCTCGAGGAGGAGATGATGAAGGCGGGTGACAACCAGGCCGATTATCAGCTCGCCGCGACGATGTACCAGAAGAGCCTCGACAAACTGAAGATCGCCATCGGCAAGCGCTGATCGTACCGCCCCCCCTGAGCTTGCGGAGTACGCGCCGTGGAATTCCTGAAATCCCTGACCATCGCGGCATCCGGCCTCAAGGCCCAGTCGGGCCGGATGCGGATCATCGCCGAGAACATCGCCAATGCGGATTCGGCCCCGAGCGGGGTCGGCGCCGAGCCCTACCGGCGCAAGATCCCCACCTTCACCCAGCATATCGACCGCGAGACCGGCGCGTCGATGATCGAGGCCGGGCGGGTGAGACGGGATAACTCGCCGTTCCGCACCAAGTACGATCCGGGAAATCCCAGCGCCGATGCGCGCGGCGAGGTGCGGATGCCCAACGTCAACGGGCTGATCGAGAACATGGACATGCGCGAGGCCCAGCGCTCCTACGAGGCCAATCTGAACATGGTCACCGCGACCCGCAAGATGATCAACGCCACCCTCGCCATCCTCAAGGCCTGACGCTCTTCCTCTCCCGAAAGTCCGCCGCCATGCCGACCAACGCCTTCGCCGCAGGAGCCTACGCCGCCGTCCAGAACATCGGCGGGATGAAGGGCGGCACGCCCAGAATCGCCCCGACCTCGGGGGCGGATGGCGGGTTCACCTCGCTGCTCACCTCGGCCATGGACAAGATCGGCGAGAGCGGCGCGAAAGCCGATGCCCAGGCCCTGTCGGTGGCGGGCGGCAAGGCCAACGTCGTCGACGTGGTGACCGCCGTCGCCGAGAGCGAGACCGCCCTGCAGACCCTGGTCGCCGTCCGCGACCGCGTGATCTCCGCCTATGAGGAAATCATGCGGATGCAGATCTAGCGCGAGAATCCCCTCAGCTCACCGGGCGACTGGATCCACCCGTTTTTCCTTTCAGGTAAATCGCGTCCCTCTCCCCCTTGTGGGGAGAGGTCAGGAGTGGGGGTGGCTCCGCCAGCCTCCGCAGCATCAAGGTCACCCGACCACCCCCACCTCCAACTCCTCCCCACAAGGGGGAGGAGGGCCGCGCAACCCGCGAAATGTGCGAATCCAGTAGCCTCAGTGGGGAGGGGGATGCGCACCAGACGCTGCCATTCCACCCACAACGAGACATCAGTCCATGACCGGCCTTGCCATCCTCGACGTCTCCCGGGACGGAATCTTCGTCTTCCTCAAGGTCGCGGGGCCGCTGATGATCGTCGCCCTCGTGGTCGGCCTCATCGTGTCGCTGCTCCAGGCGCTGACGCAGATCCAGGAACAGACGCTCATCTACGTGCCCAAGATCGTCGCCGTCTTCGCGGCGCTCCTGTTCATGCTGCCCTTCATGGGCGACGCGCTCGCCGGCTACATGACCCGCATCGCCGCCCGCATCGTATCGGGCGGATGACGCGCCGGGCCGGGCGCTGCTATGCAGGATCATGAACCTGCTCCTGCCCGGCATCGCGGCGGCCTACCTGCTCACCTTCGCGCGCATCGGCACGCTGATGATGCTGCTGCCGGGGCTCGGCGAACAATCCGTCTCGCCGCGCATCCGTCTCGCCTTCGCGCTCCTCGTCTCGCTGATCCTGTTCCCGATGGTGCGCCCGCTGCTGCCGATGCAGGGCGCGGCCCTAGCGGCCCCCGGATTGATATCGCTCCTCATCGGCGAATTGCTGATCGGGCTCGTCCTGGGCCTCACCGTCCGCATGGTGCTGGCCGCCTTGCAGACCACGGGCGTCATCGTCTCGCAGCAGCTCGGCCTGTCCTACGCGATGACCGTGGACCCGACGCAGGGCGGCCAGCAGGCGGCGCTCGGCAACTTCCTGATGATGCTGGGCATCACCCTCATCCTGGCCACCGACCTGCACCATGTGGCGCTCGACGCCATCGGCCGGAGCTACGTGATGCTGCCGCCCGACGGCGTTCTGGCCATGGGCGAGGCGGCCCAGCTGGCGCTCCGGGCCATGGCGCGCGGCTTCCTCCTGGCGGTCCAGATCTCGGCGCCGTTCATCGCCTTCGGTATCCTGTTCAATGTCGGCCTCGGCGTGCTCTCGCGCCTAATGCCGCAGATGCAGGTGTTCTTCATCGCGGTGCCGGCCTCCGTGCTCATCGGCATGCTGATCCTGTTCGGCAGCCTCGGCATCATGATGAGCGTCTTCCTCGACGATATCGGCCGCTACCTCGGCGAGTTGACCGGGCGATGAAGGCGGTGTCGAACGGTCCGACGATGCGCCGGACAGGGGAGCGCTGAGCCGTGTCCGACGACAGCGACCAGGAAGACAAGACAGAAGAGCCGACTCAACGGCGCATCGAAAAGGCGATCGAGCAGGGCAACGTCGCCAACAGCATCGAGGTCAACACCTTCTTCATCCTGGCAGCCTTCACGATGGCGCTGCTGCTGGCATCGGGAACGATCGCCAAGGATCTCGTGGTGAGCCTGCGCGCCTTCCTGATGAACGCGCATCAGGTCCCCTCCGACCCCACCGCCTATACCGAGATGGGGATGCGGATGCTGCTCATCTGCGCCCAGGCGCTCGTGATTCCGGTCAGCCTCGTGGTCATCGCAGGCCTCGCCGGCGGTCTCGTCCAGCACCCGCTTGTCTTCTCCACCGATGCCCTGATGCCGAAATTCGATCGGATCTCGCCGATGGCGGGCATCAAGCGCATCTTCGGCGTCGAGGCACTGGTCCAGTTCCTCAAGGGGCTCGCCAAGCTGATGCTGGTGGGGGTCGTCGCGAGCACCATCCTGTGGAACGAGCGCGACCGGCTCGAAGTCTTCGCCCGGCTCGATCCGGCGGCGATGCTGCCCGCGATCCTCGGCATCGCCCTCAAGCTTCTCGGCGGCATGCTCGCCATCTTCGTGGTCATCGCCATGGGCGACGCCCTGTACCAGCGCTTCCGCTGGCGCTCGAAGCTGCGCATGACCAAGGAGGAGATGAAGCAGGAGCACAAGGAGAGCGAGGGCAATCCGGAGGTGAAGGGCCGGATGAGGCAGATCCGCGCCTCGCGGGGCAACAAGCGCATGATGGCCGACGTCCCCACCGCCACGGTCATCGTCACCAACCCCACCCACTACGCCGTCGCCCTGCGCTACGAGGCGGGCATGGCGGCGCCGATCTGCGTCGCCAAGGGCGTCGATTCCCTGGCATTGCGCATCCGCGCCGTCGCCAAGGAGCACGATGTGCCGATCATGGAGAACCCGCCGCTGGCGCGGGCGCTCCATGCGACGGTGGAGATCGATTCCGAGATTCCCGCCGAGCATTATCGCGCCGTGGCCGAGGTGATCGGCTTCGTCATGCGGCTGAAGCGCAGGGCGGCGTGAAAGCGCCACGCTTTATGCACCTTTTTTGACGAGACTTGTCCCTAACGTCCGGCGGACACCCTTGCTGCCGACGCGGCCTGGGCGCTAACCGGGATCGCTCGAGGGTGGAATGGCGCCGAGATGGCTGAGGTGAGCGGACCAACGAAACCGGTGTCGAGCGCCATCGACCGGTCGGAAAGGCCTGGGCGGGTCGGGCTGCTCCTCGTCCTGGCCGGACTTCTCGTCGGCGCGGCGGTGGGCCTCTCCTTCGTCGCCAACGAGCAGGCGCAGCCGCTCATCCTGGGGCTTCTCGCCCTGCTCGCCATGGCGGGCGTGTTCTGCCTGTTCGCCCTGGCGATCGGCGCGCTCCAACTCGCGGGCCAGACCGGCCGCGACGACATCACCAAGGCCATCGTCGACGCCTCGCCCGAAGGCGCCATCGTCGTCGAGGATGGCGGCCGCCTGATCTACGCCAACGAGGCCTATCTGCGTATTTCCGGTGGGGAGACCTTTTCCAACCTGCGGCCGGTGGAGCGCGTCTTCGTCGGCTCGCCGGACGTGTCGGAGGCGGTCTACCGCCTCGCCCAGGCGGCCCATGACGGGCGCGGCCATGTGGAGGAGATCCGCATGGCGCCCCCGCCCCAGGGCGAGACCGAGCGCGCCTTCGCCTGGTTCCGCATCGCCGTGCGGGCGGTGGAGCGGCCGAGGCTCCCGGCGACCCTGTGGACGGTCACCGACATCACCCACGAGCGCGAGCGCCAGGAGAACGTCTTCCAGGAGCTCCAGCACGCGATCGATTACCTCGATCATGCGCCGGCCGGCTTCCTCTCCATCGATCCGTCGGGCTCCATCGTCTACATGAACGCGACGCTGGCCTTCTGGCTCGGCTACGACCTCGCCACGGTCGGCTCGGGCGGCCTGCGCCTGCCCGATATCGCGCCCAGCGCCGATGTGCTCACCGCCACCGAGGGACTACCCGGCGAGGTCCGCACGGACCGTTTCGACCTCGACCTGCGGCGCCGCAACGGCCAGCCCCTGCCGACCCGACTCTATCACCGCGTGGCCTTCGGCCAGGACGGCAAGCCCGGGCCGTCGCGCACCTTCGTACTCAACCGCTCGGCCGGGGCCGAGAGCGACGAGCCGCAGCGCGCCGCCGAGGTGCGCCTCGCCCGCTTCCTCAACAACAGCCCCATCGCCATCGCGACCCTCGACCCCACCGGGCGCATCGCGCGCGCCAACGCGTCCTTCGCCAGGCTCTTCGGCGGGACGCCGCGCCAGGCCGTGCCGGACGGGCGCGGCGAACTCGGCACAGAGCCGACCATGTGGGAGGCCCTGGTCGACCGCGACCGGGCCGCCCTCGAGAGCGCCCTGGTGAAGGCCGCCGACGGGACCATCGAGGTGCAACCCATCGAGGTCGCACTGGCGGGGCCGGGGAACCGCTCGGCGCGGGTCTGGCTCAGCCCGGCCGGCGGCGACACCGCGGCTGCGGAGGACGGGTCCTCCCAGCCCGACCGCGAGCGCGTGATCCTCTACGCCCTCGACACCACGGCACAGCGCCAGCTCGAACAGCAGATCGCCCAGACCCAGAAGATGGACACGGTGGGCCAGCTCGCCGGCGGCATCGCGCACGACTTCAACAACGTCCTCCAGGCCATCATCGGCTATTCCGACCTGCTGCTGGCGAGCCACAGGCCCACCGATCCGGCCTTCCAGGACATCATGCAGATCAAGCAGAACGCAAACCGGGCAGCCAGCCTGGTGCGGCAGCTGCTGGCCTTCTCGCGGCGCCAGACCCTGCGCCCGGAGGTGATGAATGTCGGCGAGGCGCTGTCCGACCTGACGCTGCTGCTCAAGCGTCTGCTCGGCGAGCGGGTCGACCTCGACCTCAAGCACGGGCGCGACATCTGGCCGATCAAGGCCGACGTCAACCAGTTCGAGCAGGTGATCGTCAATCTCGCGGTCAATGCCCGCGATGCGATGCCCAATGGCGGGCGCCTGCTCATCCGCACCGCCAACATCCTCGAAGGTCTGGAGAACACCGAGCGCCGGCCAGGCGCACCGGCGGGCGACCACGTCCTGATCGAGGTGCTGGATACCGGCGAGGGCATCCCGCCCGACGTGATGGAGAAGATCTTCGAGCCGTTCTTCACCACGAAGGACATCGGCAAGGGGACGGGCCTCGGCCTCTCCACCGTGTTCGGCATCGTCAAGCAGAGCGGCGGCACCATCGACGTGCAATCGACCGTGGGCAGCGGCACGGCCTTCCGAATCTACCTGCCGCGTCACGAACCGGCCGCCGAGCCCGCCCCCGAGCCCGCCCTCGCATCCGCCGCCCCGCAGAGCAACGCGGAGATCGCCGCCAGCCGGCTCCGGGGAGCACGCGACGTCGAAAAGCCCGGCAGCGGGCAATCCGCCCCGCGCAAACCCTCGCCGGATCATACGGGGCAGGGCGTGATCCTGCTGGTCGAGGACGAGGATCCGGTGCGCGCGGTCAACAGCCGAGCCCTGTCGGCACGGGGCTACACGGTTCTGGAAGCCGCCTCCGGCCTCGACGCCCTGGCCCTCATCAGCGATGTCGACCAGACCATCGACCTCGTCGTCTCCGACGTGGTGATGCCGGAGATGGACGGTCCGACGCTGCTGCGCGAATTGCGCAAGCACCGCCCGGACCTGAAGGTGATCTTCGTCTCCGGCTATGCCGAGGACGCGTTCCGCAAGAACCTCCCCGAGGGCGAGGATTTCAACTTCCTGCCCAAGCCCTTCAGCCTCAAGCAGCTCGTGGAAACGGTGAAGGAGACGATCGCCCGTTAGGGCGACGTTCTCCCACCGAATGATGCGAAATTGGCGCCCGGCACCTTGCGAAAAGAGAACAAACCAAGTACATCATTCGCATCCGAGGCACATTGAGCCTTGAGCTCTCCCCATGCATAAGGATGCCGACGAATGGCCCAGCCCGCGCTGAAAGTTGTGGATTCCCCGATGGTGGACAAGGACAAGGCGAAGGCGATCGATGCCGCGCTGTCCCAGATCGAGCGTGCTTTCGGCAAGGGCTCGATCATGCGGCTCGGCAAGAACGATAAGGTGGCGGAGGTCGAGACCATCTCCACCGGATCGCTCGGCCTCGACATCGCGCTCGGCGTCGGCGGCCTGCCGCGTGGCCGGGTAATCGAGATCTACGGCCCCGAATCCTCGGGCAAGACCACCCTTGCCCTTCACACCATCGCCGAAGCCCAGAAGAAGGGCGGCGTCTGCGCCTTCGTGGACGCGGAGCACGCCCTCGATCCGGTCTATGCGCGCAAGCTCGGCGTCCAGCTCGACGATCTCCTGATCTCGCAGCCCGATACCGGCGAACAGGCCCTGGAAATCACCGACACCCTGGTGCGCTCGGGTGCCATCGACGTGCTCGTTGTCGATTCGGTGGCGGCGCTGACGCCCCGCGCCGAGATCGAGGGCGAGATGGGCGACAGCCAGCCCGGTCTTCAGGCGCGCCTGATGAGCCAGGCCCTGCGCAAGCTCACGGGCTCGATTTCGCGCTCCAAGTGCATGGTCATCTTCATCAACCAGATCCGGATGAAGATCGGCGTCATGTACGGCAGCCCGGAGACGACCACGGGCGGCAACGCGCTCAAGTTCTATGCGTCGGTGCGCCTCGACATCCGCCGCATCTCGACCCTGAAGGACCGTGACGAGGCCATCGGCAACCAAGTCCGCGTCAAGGTGGTCAAGAACAAGGTCGCGCCGCCCTTCAAGCAGGTGGAATTCGACATCATGTTCGGTGAGGGCGTCTCGAAGGTCGGTGAGTTGATCGACCTCGGGGTGAAGGCCGGGATCGTGGAGAAGTCCGGCGCCTGGTTCTCCTATGCGAGCCAGCGCCTCGGCCAGGGCCGCGAGAACTCGAAGGGCTTCCTGCGCGACAACCCGGACATCGCCAACAAGATCGAAGCGGCGATCCGGCAGAATTCCGGCCTGCTCGCAGACAAGATCCTCGAGACGGCCAAGCCCACCGAGGACGATCTGGACGAAGGCGAGGCCTGATCGCCTCGCAGGTCATCGAAGAGGCCGTCGCAGCTCCCTGCGGCGGCCTTTTTTGATGATCGGATCGGTGCAGTATCGATCCGCCCTCCGGCTTGACCTCGACGAGAGCCCGAACGGCTCGCACGCACTACCTTCGCGTGGCCCGCGACGGACTTACGAAGCCACCCTCGAACCGCCATTCCGAGGGGACGCAACGGGCGCCGCGGCCGTTTTGCAGCCCACGTCGTGAAAAAGCGGAACCCACCGCAATCGACCGGGCGTGACTCGACGGTCCGGCCTCCTTATGAGGGCGCAAGCCACGAAGAAGCCTCGGGTCGTCGTCTCGACGGCCCAAAGCGCACGACAGAGTCATTTCACGATGAGCGGCGTCAACGAGATCCGGTCGGCCTTCCTCGACTATTTCGCCAAGGCGGACCACGCCGTGGTGCCGTCGTCGTCCCTCGTCCCCCGCAACGACCCGACCCTGATGTTCACCAATGCGGGGATGGTGCAGTTCAAGAACGTCTTCACCGGCGTCGAGAAGCGGCCCTACAACCGTGCCACCACGGCGCAGAAATGCGTCCGCGCCGGCGGTAAGCACAACGACCTCGACAATGTCGGCTACACGGCCCGCCACCACACCTTCTTCGAGATGCTCGGCAACTTCTCCTTCGGCGATTATTTCAAGCCGCAGGCGATCGAACTGGCCTGGAGCCTGATCACGAAGGAATTCGGCCTGTCGAAGGACCGGCTGCTCGTCACCGTCTATGCGGATGACGACGATGCGGCCGATCTCTGGAAGAAGATCGCGGGTTTTGGCGACGACCGGATCATCCGCATCGGCACCTCCGACAATTTCTGGCAGATGGGCGATACAGGCCCCTGCGGTCCCTGTTCGGAGATCTTCATCGATCAGGGTCCCGGCCTCCAGGGCGGTCCTCCCGGTTCGCCGGACGAGGACGGCGACCGGTTCCTGGAATTCTGGAACCTCGTCTTCATGCAGTACGAGCAGATCGAGCCGGGCAACCGCCTCGCCCTGCCGCGCCCCTCCATAGATACCGGCATGGGGCTGGAGCGCATGGCGGCGATCCTCCAGGGCGTCACCAGCAATTACGACACCGACCTGTTCAAGGCCCTCATCGATGCGGTGAGCCACGCGGTTGGCCGGCCGCCGGAGCCCGGCACCGTCGCTTCCTACCGCGTCATCGCCGATCACCTGCGTTCCGTCTCGTTCCTCATCGCCGACGGCGTGCTGCCGTCGAACGAGGGCCGCGGCTACGTCCTGCGCCGCATCATGCGCCGGGCCATGCGCCACCTCGAACTCCTCGGCTCCCGCGAGCCCGTGATGTTCCGCCTGGTTCCCACCCTGGTCCGCGAGATGGGGCAGGCCTATCCCGAACTGACCCGCGCCGAGAGCCTGATCTCGGAGACCCTGCGCCTGGAGGAGACCCGCTTCCGTCGCACCCTCGAGCGGGGCCTCGCCATCCTCGATTCCGAGAGCCGCACCCTGGTCTCCGGCCAGAACCTGTCCGGCGAGACCGCCTTCACCCTCTACGACACCTACGGCTTCCCCCTCGACCTGACCCAGGACGCCCTGAAGGCCCGCGGCATCGGCGTCGACACCGACGCGTTCGGCCAGGCGATGGAGCGCCAGCGCAAAGCCGCCCGCGCCGCCTGGACCGGCTCGGGCGAGGCCGCCACCGAGACGGTCTGGTACGGCATCAAGGAGCGCGTCGGCGCCACCGAGTTCCTCGGATACGAGACCGAGGGCGCGGAAGGCATCGTCACCGCGCTCCTGCGCGACGGGGCCGAGGTGGAAAGCCTGTCGGCCGGCGAGACCGGCCTCGTATTGCTCAACCAGACCCCGTTCTATGCCGAATCCGGCGGTCAGGTGGGCGATACCGGCCGCCTGTCCGCGTCGGGCTTGACCGCGCGGGTCACCGCCACGGAGAAGAAGCTCGGCGATCTCTTCGTGCATCACGTCACCGTCGACGAGGGGCGGCTGACCCTGGGGCAGGCAGCGGAGCTCACCGTCGATCACGCCCGCAGGTCGGCGATCCGCGCCAACCATTCGGCCACCCATCTTCTGCACGAGGCCCTGCGCCAGGTGCTCGGCGACCATGTGGCCCAGAAGGGCTCGCTGGTCTCGGCCGAGCGCCTGCGCTTCGATTTCAGCCATCCCAAACCCATGGACGAGGCCGAGCTCCGCGCCGTGGAGGACATCGCCAATGCGGTGCTCCTGCAGAACACGCCCGTGGTGACGAAGCTGATGGCCCAGGACGAGGCCGTCGCCTCAGGCGCCCGCGCCCTGTTCGGCGAGAAATACGGCGACGAGGTGCGCGTCGTCTCCATGGGACGCCCGGTCGACGATCGGGGCGAGCTCGCGGAGGAGGGCCGGCTTCCGGCCTTCTCCATCGAACTCTGCGGCGGCACCCATGCGGGCCGCACGGGCGAGATCGGGCAGATCTCGGTGCTCGGCGAGAGTGCGGTCGGCGCCGGCGTGCGCCGCATCGAGGCCCTCACCGCCGGGGCGGCCCGTCGTCACCGCTCCGAGGAGAGCCGCACCCTCGGCCAGATCGCCGGGCTCCTCAAGGTCCAGAGCGCCGATGTCCCCGAGCGGCTGAGTGCGCTCATCGAGGAGCGCCGCCGCCTGGAGCGCGAATTGTCGGACGCCAAGAAGAAGCTCGCCATGGGCGGCTCGTCGGGGAACGACGACGGCATCGTCGAGGTCGGCGGCGTCAAGCTGATGGCCAAGGTCGTCGAGGGCGTCGAGATGCGCGACCTGAAGAGTCTCGCCGATGCCGGCAAGAGCCGCATCGGCTCCGGCATCGTCGCCCTGGTGGGCGTGTCGCCGGACGGCAAGGCCGGCCTCGTCGTCGGCGTCACCGAGGATCTGACCGACCGGTTCGACGCGGTCTCCCTCGTCCGCGCCGGGGCCGGGCATCTCGGCGGCAAGGGCGGCGGCGGACGCCGCGACATGGCCCAGGCCGGTGGCCCGGAGGGAACCGGCGCCCAGGCGGCGATCGACGCCATCGCCCAGGCGCTCTCCGTCAGTTGACGCGCTTCCAAGTCTGGCGCTTGCAGAACACGCTCATCACGCAACCGGCGACCTCGACCACGTTCGGCCCCTTCACCGTGAGACTGCCGGAATAGGTTTTGCCGTCGTTGGGGTTGTAGAGCGAGCCCTCGTAGCCGTCCCCGGACGGGGTCGCCGCGTTCATGATCTGGACGCCGATCAGGCTGCGGGATTGCAGCGAGGCATCCGGGTTCTTGGAATCGAGGCCCTTGCCCGGCACGCTCACCAGGGTGCCGCAATAGCCACCGCCGCAGCGCGCGATCCGAACCTTCGAATCCCCGTTCTCGGTGAGCCAGACCCCGCTCGGGTCGGCCCCCTTCTGGGCGAAGCCCCCTCCCGTCATCGCGATCAGGGCCATGACGGCCACGGCGGATCGCGTTGGCATCGCTGTGAACTTCATCGTCATCCTTCGTCCTCTCGAACGGTTCCGGCGACCGCCGGGGCGGCCCCGCCTCGCGGGAAGCGGGAGTTAGCCCTCCGGCATGGGAGGGGCAAGCGCAGGGTCGAGACCGGCCCGATACGCCACCGCATGCCTTGACAGGGCGCCCCGGCACGCGCCTAGAGACCGCCGAAGTTGAATGGAGAATCGCGATGCGTGTGGTCGAGACACGGATTCCCGCGGTGAAGCGGGTCGTGCCCAATCGCTTCGGCGATGACAGGGGCTGGTTCTCGGAGACCTTCCGGGCCGATGTCCTGGCCGGGGCCGGGATCGCCGACGCCTTCGTGCAGGACAACCAATCCTTCTCCGCCCAGAGCGGGACCGTTCGCGGCCTGCATTTCCAGCTCGCACCGGCGGGCCAGGCCAAGCTCGTGCGCGTCCTGTCGGGCTCCATCCTCGATGTCGCCGTCGACCTGCGGCGCGGATCCGAGACCTATGGACAGCATGTCGCCGTCCGGCTCGACGCCGCCGAGGGCGAACAACTCTACGTCCCGGTGGGCTTCGGCCATGGGTTCTGCACCCTGGAACCCGACACCATGGTCGCCTACAAAGTGTCGGCCTATTACAGCCGCGAGCACGACCGCAATCTGGCATGGAACGATCCGGACTTGGCTATCGACTGGCCGGTCGGCGAGGACGAGGCGGTCTTGTCCGACAAGGACCGCGTGGCACCGTCCTTCGCCGATCTGGGCGCGGTGTTCTGACGTACCGCCCGCCCCCTCGGCGAAGGCACGTCGGAACGACGCGATACCGAACCGCCCATGCGTGACCACCAGGATCTATGAACATGGCCAAATCCCAACGCATTCTGGTCACGGGCGGCTGTGGCTTCATCGGCTCGGCTCTGGTCCTGCACCTCGTCCAGGATCTCGGCCATGAGGTCGCGACCCTCGACGCGCTGACCTATGCGGCCAATCCGATCTCGCTGGCTCCCCTCGATGGCGATCCGCGGCACCGGCTGGTGACCGGCGACATCTGCGATCCCGCCGCCGTACACGCCCTCTACGCCGAGTTCCGGCCTGACGCGGTGATGCATCTCGCCGCCGAGAGCCATGTGGACCGCTCGATCACCGACCCGGGCGCCTTCATCCGCACCAACGTCGTCGGCACGCAGGTGATGCTCGATGGCGCCCGCACCTACTGGGAAAGCCTCGGCGGCGAAGCGAAGGCGGCGTTCCGGTTCCTCCACGTCTCCACCGACGAGGTCTACGGCTCGCTCCCGCCGGACGGGTTCTTCACCGAGGACAGCCGCTATGACCCGCGCTCGCCCTATTCGGCCTCCAAGGCCGCCTCCGACCATCTGGCACGGGCCTGGGGGGAGACCTACGGCCTGCCGGTGCTGGTCACGAACTGCTCCAACAATTACGGCCCCCGGCATTTCCCGGAGAAGCTGATCCCCCTGATGATCCTCAACGCCCTCGAAGGCCGTCCGCTGCCGGTCTATGGCGACGGGCTCAACGAGCGCGACTGGATCCACGTGGAGGACCACGCACGCGGCCTCGTCGCCGTGCTGGAACGTGGATCGCTGGGGGAGACCTACCTTCTCGGCGGCCGCTCGGTGCGCAACAACCTCGCCGTGGTGAAGGCGCTCTGCGCCGCCTTCGACCGGCTGCGGCCGGAGCATGGGCCGCACGAGCGCCTGATCTCCTTCGTGGCCGACCGGCCGGGCCACGACCGGCGCTACGCCATCGATCCCGGCAAGGCCGAGCGGGAGATCGGCTGGACCCCCACCAAATCCTTCGAGGAAGCGCTTGAGGAGACCGTGCGCTGGTATCTCGACAACGAGGCGTGGTGGCGTCCGATCCGCGAGGGCCGCTATACCGGCGAGCGCCTCGGCCTCGGCACGCAAGCGGCGAAGGCTTGAGATGGATATCCTGATCCTCGGCGGGGCGGGCCAGGTCGGCACCGAACTGCAGGCCTCCCGGCACTGGGGCGCGGGCGTGACCCTCGTCGCCCCGACCCGTACCGAACTCGACGTCACCGATGCCACAGCCGTGGCGCGGATCTTTACCGAGCGCACCATCGGGGCGGTGGTGAACGCCGCCGCCTACACCGCCGTGGACAAGGCCGAGTCGGAGGTGGTGGAAGCCTGGCGCCTCAACGCCCTGGCCCCCGCCATCCTGGCGGCCGAGACGGCGCGGCGGGGCATCCCCCTCGTCCACGTCTCCACCGATTACGTCTTCGACGGCGCCGCATCGGGCGCCTATGCGCCGGACGCGCCGATCCGTCCGACCAGCGTCTACGGCGCCAGCAAGGCCGCCGGCGAGATGGCGGTCCGCACCGCCAATCCGCGCCACGCCATCCTGCGTACCGCCTGGGTCGTGAGCCCGCACCGGGGCAACTTCGTGAAGACGATGCTGCGGCTCGCAGCCGAGCGGGATGCGCTGAACGTGGTGAACGACCAGCGCGGCTGCCCGACCTCGGCCGCCGATCTCGCCGCCGCCCTCGCGGACATCGCCCTGCGTCTTTCCGCCGACAGCGACGCGCCCACGGGCACGCATCACTTCGTCAATGCGGGCGCCACCACCTGGCACGGTTTCGCGCAAGCCATCGTCGCCGGCTCGGCCGCGCGCGGCGGGCGGAGCGTTCCGGTCAACGGCATCCCCACCAGCGCCTATCCGACGCCCGCGCGGCGGCCCGCCAATTCGGAACTGTCGACGGAGAGCCTGACGAAGGCCTACGGGCTGGCGCCGCGCCCCTGGCAGGCCGCCCTCGACGACATCCTCGACCGGCTTGTCGGCCCCGCGCATCATTCAGCAGAGGCACAGTCATGAAGGGCATCGTTCTCGCCGGTGGGTCCGGCACGCGCCTCCATCCGGCGACCCTGTCGATCAACAAGCAGCTGCTGCCCGTCTACGACAAGCCGATGATCTATTATCCGGTCTCGGTGCTGATGCTCGCCGGCATCCGCGAGATCCTGATCATTTCGAGCCCCGAGCATCTCGGCAATTACGAGCGTCTGTTCGGCACCGGCGAGCAGTTCGGCCTCTCCTTCAGCTACGCCGTTCAGCCGCGCCCGGAAGGCCTCGCCCAGGCCTTCACCATCGGTCGCGACTTCGTCGGCACGGACGACGTCGCCCTCGTGCTGGGGGACAACCTGTTCTTCGGCTCGGGCATGAGCGCCATGCTCAAACAGGCGCGCGAACGGAAGACCGGCGCGACGATCTTCGCCTATCACGTGGACCACCCGGAGGCTTACGGCGTGGTCACCCTCGACCGTGACGGGCGGCCCCTGCGCATCGTCGAGAAGCCCACGGAGCCGGAAAGCCCATGGGCCGTGACCGGCCTCTACTTCTACGACAACCGGGTGCTCGACATCGCCGCCGCAGTGAAGCCCTCGGCGCGCGGCGAATTGGAGATCACATCCGTCAACCAAGCCTATCTCGACCTGGGCGAACTCCATGTGCAGCGCATGTCGCGCGGCTATGCCTGGCTCGATACGGGGACGCATGACAGCCTGCTGGAGGCGGGCGAGTTCGTGCGCACGCTGCAGAACCGGCAGGGCCTCCAGGTCGCCTGCCTGGAGGAAATCGCCTATCTCCAAGGCTTCATCGACAAGGCGCAGTTGATCGCCCGTGGCGAGCTCTTCGCCAAGACCGCCTACGGCCAGAACCTGCTGAAACTGTCGAAGCTCGACCCGGAATCCCGCCTCGACGAGTGAGCCGCTCGCCTAGACCTCGCCCCTGGCGAGGATGGCGCCCGTATAGGTCTCGCTGACCTCGCAGATCGGACGCCCCGACCGGTCCGAGAGGATCGCCTCGATGGCGAAGACGAGATCCGACGGGCTGGGAACGCCCGCATCCCGCGGCCACAATCTCAGCAGCCGGAGGTTCCTGCGTTTCGGGAACAGGGTGTGGACCACCCGGCCGAAGGGAGCCTCCGTCCTGTCGAGGGACAGGTTCATCTCCGTCGTCAGACGCGCCGGGACGTACCAGTTCTCGGCCTGCGACAGGACGTAGCCGGCGCAACTCAGGCGGACGTGCCGGTAGCGAACCGCCTCTCCGTCGGACAAAGCCAGCCGCCGGCTCTGCACCGGGCTCGGGAGCCGTTCGGGACCCGGAACTCGCGTCGCCACCAGACGGGCCTCCGACGCGAGCCGACGCTCCTCGCACCAGCCCTCCAGCACCGTCGTCGCGCTGTCGCCGTTCAGGAGCCGTGCGCTCAGGGTCTCGATCAGCGCCTCGGCGTCCGAGGTGGGGGTGGTGAGGGAATGCCGTCCGGCGGGTAGGGTCATGGCTCCGACCTATCATGGGGCCGAAGGCGACACACGCCATCATCCTTCTTCGTGCCCGACCGATTAAGGACCACCGGATCGTCCGCTCACACCGGGCCCATGGAACCGAATGCCGGGCTCCGCTCCCGGTGCGACCGGGAACGGAGCCCATCGGCAGAGGCGCCCGCGTCAAGCGCCGAAGACGAACAACTCGTTGATCGCGTCCTGCACGTCTGCGCTCGCCACATCGTGCAGGATGATCTTGTTGGAGGAGGCGACGTCCTTGAAGGTCACCAGCGTGTCTCGGCCGTTATTGAGACCGCGCAGGATGACGTCACTCGCGACGACGCCATCGATATCCACGGAGATGTGGTCGACGTCGATGTTGAATCCGTAGAGGTTGTCGCGGCCGAAGCCGGCCTCGAAGTGGAACGTGTTGTCACGACCGCTCGCGATGATCTTGTCGCCGCCGGCCCCGCCCTCGATGACGTTGCTGCCCCTGCTGACAACAATGCGGTCGGCGCCCGACGTGCCGATGATCTCCACGTCGGCCGAGGTTTGAGACACGATCCTGATGCCCGTGGTCGAGCCCGACATGTCGAGGTCCATGTCGCCGCGGATGTAGATGGCCTCGATGCCGGTGAAGTTCCCGCTGGACCGGTCGTCGGAGAGTCTGACGGAGCCGGTACCCATCAGAAAGAGGAAATCGGTCCCCTCGCCGCCATCCACGATATCGGGCGATTCGCTGATGACGAGACGGTCGTTGCCGCCATCGCCGTAGAGCCGATCGGTACCGCCATTGCCGTTGATGGTATTGTTGCCGGAGTTTCCGCCGAGGATATCGCCTTGGGCGCTGCCGAGCAGGTTCTCGAAGCCGCCGAACGTATCTCCTTCCGCGTCCCCGCTCGCGGCGATATTTTCCGCGAAACTCACGGCTACGCCTCTCGCCGAATGGGCATAGCTCAATGTATCGATGCCAGCACCGCCGTAGAGGCTATCGCCTCCCGCGCCGCCCTCGATGACGTTGTTGTTACCATCGCCGCTCGCGCTGTCGTCGAAATCCGTCAAGCGCAGATTAAGAATATTGCTGAAAGTGTCTTGAAGTTTCGCCCCAGTATTATCGATGCTACTGCCACTCCCGATACCGACAGAGACGCCGAAGAAACGGCCGGGTTGATACTCGGAGCTTTCCGTGAACGATGCATAGCTCAGAGTGTTCGTCCCCCCGCCACCGTCGATCGTGTTGGTGCCCAGACCGGCTTCCAGGATGTCGTTGCCGTCGCCGCCGTAGAGGGTGTCGCCGCCATCGCCACCGTTGAGGATGTCATTGCCGTCACCGCCGTCGAGGGTGTCGTTACCGCTGCCGCCGTTGAGGATATCGTCGCCGCTTCCGGTCACCAGGATGTCGCCGAAATTCCCCCCGGTGAAATCCAACGCAGCGGACGAATCGCTGAAATCCGCGAAGATGCTCGCATTGTCGACCGACAGCATGTCGATTCCCCCGAAACCCTGCAGATTCCCGACCTCGGTGGGAGTTTCGGCTATGAAGTCACCAAAACGCGTCGCTATCTTATAGATTTCGTTTATTGGAAAAGGGAAAAATACTTCATCGCTGTTGACATCGTTGTAATTCGAATCGCGGGTGTATTGTATCGAAGACATCGTCAGACCTTGTAGAATTCGGGCCTCGCCGCGCGTTCATCGGGAAACCCATAGGCCTTTCGATTGAACTGCGGAGGCAAGATACAATCTTTCCGTGAATCGATTGATAATCTTCGACCTCTCGTCAAATGCATCTCCGGGCTCAACGTCTGCGATAGTGCAGAATGGTGCTCCATCTCGATGCGAGGTGATGGTATGGCCGATGCGAGGGACGGGACGAGCGCGGGCCTGAGCGAAACCGAACTCCGCCCTCCCGAACGCAATTCCACCGGTACCACCGGAGGGCCATCGACCGGCGCCCCTATGGTAGCAAGCGGCCAAAGCGCTTCGTTCGAAGTCTCTGTCATCGCGGAGGTGAGCGGCGGCGAGGACGGATCGGTCGGCTGATGCGCCGGGCGGACCACGATGGCCCGATCAGCCGAACGCTTCGGCCGCGCGCCTGCGAGGCCTCACGCCAGGCGACAGCGGAGCCATGTCTTCATGACGATCGAAGAGGGGGATGACCGATGACAATCCTGACCGGGCCGGCTGGCGGCATCCGGGGCGTGGCCGCGAAGATCGAATGGTGGAGCCTAACGGGATCGAACCGATGACCTCTTCCATGCCATGGAAGCGCTCTCCCAGCTGAGCTAAGGCCCCACATTCCGGGACAATCGCGACGCTGTCTCGCGATTGTCGTCATCATCGGTGAACCTCACCGAGATTGGTCTTGTCCGATTCGTTCCACGGCGCCCCTCGGGGCGACATCCGCGAACCGGATGAAAAGAAATGGTGGAGCCTAACGGGATCGAACCGATGACCTCTTCCATGCCATGGAAGCGCTCTCCCAGCTGAGCTAAGGCCCCACTTCTGGGACCACCGCAACACGTCTCGCGATGGTCGTTCCGCCAATCTGCCTCGCGGCGTCCGGCGGAGGCGGTTCTATATTCGGGCCGTTGCCCGGACTCAAGCCCCTAATCGCATTCATCGCCGAGAATTTTCGGCGCTGGGCCTCGGGACAGGCAAAGCGAGGCGGGGACGCGCCTCAGCTTTCTTCGTCGTTCTCGATATCGCCGTCGATGAGATCGGCCACGTCGTCGTCGCCGGTATCTTCCTCCTCGAGGAAGGTGTCGTCGGCGTCGGTCGAATCGGCATCGTCGTCGCCGGTCGTGGTATCCGCTTCGTCCTCGGCGGCCTCGACCTCGTCGAGGGACACGATCTCGGGACCGCCCTTCTCGGCGTCCGTATCCTCGTCGTCGTCAGCCGGAACGGCCGCGGCGCGGGAGGCGAGGGCGGGAGCGGCGATGCGCGACGTCGCGGCGGCCTGATAGATGGTCCCGCATTTCGGGCACGTCGCGGGATCCTTGTCGAGATCGTAGAATTTCGCGCCGCAGCTCATGCATTGACGCTTCAAGCCGAGTTCCGGTCTGGCCACGGGCGAACCTCTGATAGGGATTTGGGAGAGGCGCCCCGTTAGTCGGGTGAAACCGTCCTGTCAAATGCTCCCGCGCCGGCGATCCGCCGCGTTCGGCCCGAACCTCGTCCGGATTCGACCGCGCCGAGGCCGCGACGGGTCGGATGACGCCGCCCCGCCTGCGTGGTAACCGGCCCCATGACGTCGCCGCCGGCCGAAGGGCCGGCTTCGACGGCCCGACTGCGCCAGAAGCCGAAAAGTCATCATTCCCGTGTCGCACACTTCCGAACCGCAGCCCCTGACCGCTTCCGCCGGCTCGCCCTTGCGCGGCGCGCTGCGGCCGCCGGGCGACAAGTCGATCTCCCACCGGGCGATGATCCTCGGTCTCCTCAGCATCGGCGAGACCCGCATCGAGGGATTGCTCGAAGGCGACGACGTGCTGCGCACGGCCGACGCCGCCAGAGCCCTCGGGGCCGGGATCGATCGTCTCGGGGAGGGGCGCTGGGTCGTGCGCGGCGTCGGCATCGGCGGGATGACCGATCCGGCCGGCGTGCTGGATTTCGGCAATGCCGGCACGGGCTCGCGCCTGATGATGGGCGTGGTCGGCGGGCAGGACGTCACCGCGACCTTCGACGGCGACTCCTCCCTGCGCAAGCGCCCCATGCGCCGCATCCTCGATCCGCTGATCCGCATGGGCACGCAGGTTCTGAGCGAGGAGGAGGGCGGCCGCGTGCCCCTCACCCTTCGCGGGCCGAGGGAAGCCATTCCGATCACCTACGAGACTCCCGTCGCCTCGGCCCAGATCAAATCCGCCGTGCTCCTCGCCGGCCTCAACGCGCCGGGGACCACGACGGTGATCGAGGCGGCGGCGACCCGAGACCATAGCGAGCGGATGCTTCGCCTCTTCGGGGCCGAGGTATTGGTGAGCCCGCATGGACCCGGCGGCCACGGCCGAAGCATCGCCCTCACCGGCCAGCCCACCCTGCGCGGCACCGACGTCATCGTGCCGGCCGACCCGTCCTCGGCGGCCTTCCCGCTGGTGGCGGCCCTCATCGTCCCGGGCTCGGAAGTGACGATCCAGGGCGTGATGATGAACCCCCTGCGCATCGGCCTCATCACGACGCTTCTGGAGATGGGCGCCGATATCGAGCGGCGCAACGAGCGCGACGAGGGCGGCGAGACCGTGGCCGATCTCCATGTCCGCGCCAGCCGCCTCAAGGGCGTCGACGTGCCGGCCGAGCGGGCCCCGGCGATGATCGACGAATATCCCGTCCTCGCCGTCGCCGCCGCCTTTGCCGAGGGCGTCACCCGGATGAACGGGCTGCACGAACTGACGGTGAAGGAATCCGACCGGCTCGCCGCCGTGGCGGATGGTTTGCGCGAGAACGGCGTGACCTACCGGATCGAGGGCGACGACCTCATCGTCGAGGGCGACGGCTCCGCCGCGCGGGGCGGCGGCACCGTGGCGACCCATCTCGACCACCGCATCGCCATGGCCTTCCTGGTGATGGGCCTCGCGACGAAGCAACCCGTGACCGTCGATGACGGCGCGATGATCGCCACCAGTTTCCCGAGCTTCCTGCCGACGATGCGGGCACTCGGCGGCCGCATCGCGGAGTGAGCCCCATGCCGATGGTCATCGCGATCGACGGACCCGCCGCCTCGGGCAAGGGAACCCTCGCCAAGCGCCTCGCCGCGCATTACGGGCTGCCGCATCTCGATACGGGTCTGCTCTACCGGGCCGTGGCCCTCACCGTCATCGATGCCGGCTGCAATCTCGACGATCACGCCGCCGCCGCTCGGGCCGCCGCGACGCTGATCGCCGACCGGCTCGCCGACCCGAGGCTGCGCGAGAGGGCGATGGGAGACGCGGCCTCGCGCATCTCGTCGATCCCGGCGGTGCGCGCGGCCCTGCTCGCCTGGCAGCAGCGTTTCGCCGGCGGTGCCAGCGGTGCCGTCCTCGACGGGCGCGACATCGGCACGGTGGTCTGTCCGCAGGCCCAGGTGAAACTGTTCATCACCGCCGCCGCCGAGGAGCGCGCCCGGCGCCGACACCTCGAACTCCTGCGGCGCGGCGAGTCGGCGAGCCTCGGGGCGATCCTGTCCGACATCGTCGCCCGCGATGCGCGCGATGCTCAACGCTCGACGGCGCCCCTCAAGGCGGCCGCCGACGCCGTCCTCCTCGACACCACCGAACTCGATGCGGACGAGGCCTTCGAGGCGGCCCGTGCCGTGGTGGACCGGGCGCGCGTCCACTGACACCCGCTTACCGCTCGGGCTCCGGCCCGTAGCGGTTCGGGCCGGGCGTACCCCGCCGGCAGATGGTTTCCACGAAGAACCATAGATTGAACCCGGTCATGGCCAGCGTGGCGGCGATCACGGGCCACGGATAGACGTCGGCGAGAGTCTCGAGTGGCGCGAAGCCAGCCAGGGTGGTGATGACGTCGGGCAGCATCCACCATCCCGTCCGGCCCCGGTCGTGCAAGCGCCGGATCGTCGCCACCATGAGCAGGACAGCTATTCCGGCCACGCTGACACCGACGATGGCGAGGCCCGTGAACCGCGCATCCAGCGACGCGGCAAGGATAGCGACGCTGCCGGAGACGAAGAAAAGCAGCAGCATCCCGATCAATCGGCGATGATAGCTCCGGCGGGACATCCGGCCTCGCGGATCGAAGAGCGCCGCGAACGAATCAAGCGTGTTCATCATGTCCCCCTCGGCTTCACCCGCCGGGTCGGCGGCTCGGTCAACGGATCGTCCGGCCAGGGATGGCGCGGGTAACGCCCGCGCATCTCGGCGCGCACGGCACTCCATGAGCCGCGCCAGAAGCCGGGCAGGTCCTTCGTGATCTGGATCGGCCGCGAGGCCGGTGACAGCAGGTGGAGAACCAGCGGCACCCGTCCGCCGGCGATGGCGGGATGGCGGTCGAGGCCGAACAGCTCCTGCACCCGGACGGCCAGGACCGGACCGCCCTCGGCATCGTAGTCGATGGGAATGCGCGATCCCGTGGGCACCTCCACATGGGTCGGCGCCTCCGCGTCGAGGCGGTGACGCATGTCCCAGGGGAGGAGTGCGTTGAGGGCGCGGCCGAGATCGTCGGCGGTGACGGCGTCGAGGCCGGTGCGTCCCTCGATCTCCGGCGCAAGCCAGTTCTCCACCGATGCGCTCAGGGCCGCGTCAGAGAGGTCGGGCCATGCTTCGCCCTCGGCCGCGCGCAGGAAGCTCAGGCGGGACCGCCATTGGGCCAGGGCCGGCGTCCAGGGCAGGCTGTCGAGGCCGAGCCCGGCGATGCCCCGCGCCAGGATGACGGCCGATGCCGCATCCAACGGCACCGGCAGGATCCGCTCGCCGAGGGTCGCGGCACCGAGGCGGCGGGAGGCGCGCGCCCTCAGGGACCGGGAGCCCTTGTCGAACACCACCTGGGTGACGGAGTCGATCCGTTCCGCGAGCGCGGCCTCGATGTCGTCCAGGGTGATCGCGGCAGCGGCGAGGATGCGCCCGGAGGCCGCCGTGCCGGCGATGTCGGCCACCACGAGGAAGGGTTCGCGGGCGAGCGCCGAGGCCGGGTCCACGCGCCCGGCGCGTCCGTTCGCCATGACGAACTCGCCGTCACGCCCCCGCGAGCGGGCGACGCGGTCGGGATAGGCCAGCGCAAGGAGCGCTCCGGCCCCGGAAACATCGGCCGTCGGCACCGCGCCCGCGAATCCGGCGGCCTGCTCGGCCCAGCCGCGCGCCAGACGCCGCATGTCGGAGGCGCGGGGTCCGCGGTCGCGGGCGAACCGGTCGGCGCGGACGGCAAGGTCGGCATCGTCGCCCCCGAGGCCGCGCTCCACCAGGATCGCGGCGAGATCCGCCGCCTCCCGCGCCCGCCCGAACCCGGCCGCCGCGACCACCATCCGGGCGAGGCGCGGGGGGAGGGGGATGGCGCGCAAGGCCCGCCCCGTCTCGGTGAGCCGCCCGTCGGCATCGAGGGCGGCGAGATCGCGCAGCATCGCGCGCGCCTCCGCCAGGGCGGGAGCGGGCGGGGCATCGAGGAACGACAGGGTGGCTGGGTCGGAGACGCCCCAGGCGGCACAGTCCAGCAGCAGGCCGGACAGGTCGGCGGCCAGGATCTCCGGCCGCGTGAAGAGTTCGAGGGCACTGGTCGCCGCCTCCGACCAGAGGCGATGGCAGATGCCCGGCTCGGTCCGCCCCGCGCGACCGCGCCGCTGGTCCACAGACGCGCGGGAGGCGCGGGCGGTGACGAGGCGGGTCAGGCCGATGCCGGGCTCGTAGAGCGGCACGCGGGACAGGCCGGAATCGATCACGATCCGGACGCCCTCGATGGTGAGCGAGGTCTCGGCGATGCTGGTTGCGAGCACCACTTTCCGGGTTCCGGGCGGGGCGGGCGCCACGGCGCGGTCCTGCTCGGCCGGGGGAAGGGCGCCGTAGAGCGGCGCGATCTCGGTGCTCTCGTCGATCCGTTCGGATAGGAGCGTCGCGACCCGACGGATCTCGCCCTGTCCGGGAAGGAAGGCGAGGACGGAGCCGGGATCGGCCCGCAGGGCGCGCAGGATGGCGTCGGCCATCGCATCCTCGATCCGCCGGTTGGGATCGCGCTCCGTGTGGCGTGTCTCGACCGGATAGGCCCGGCCTTCGGATTCGACGATCCGCGCGTCGCCCATCAGGCGCGAGACCCGCGCACCGTCCAGGGTGGCGGACATGACGAGGATGCGCAGGTCGTCGCGCAGGCCGGACTGCGCGTCGAGGGCGAGGGCGAGCCCGAGATCGGCGTCGAGGGAGCGCTCGTGGAACTCGTCGAAGATCACCGCGCCGATGCCCGACAGTTCCGGATCGTCCAGGATCATGCGGGTAAAGACCCCCTCCGTGACGACCTCGATCCGCGTCGCCCGCGAGATCTTCGAGCCGAGGCGGACGCGCAGCCCCACGGTCTCGCCCACGCGCTGACCGAGGGTGGCGGCCATGCGCTCGGCCGCGCCGCGGGCAGCCAGGCGCCGTGGTTCGAGGAGGATGATCCGGCCGGCCGCGCCGAGCCACGGCGCGTCGAGAAGGGCCAGCGGGACACGGGTGGTCTTGCCGGCTCCGGGGGGCGCGACGAGCACCGCCGATGGGCCGGCGTCGAGGGCCGCGAGAAGGCCCGGCAGGGCCGCATCGATCGGCAGGGCAGCGGAGGGGGAGGGGTTTGTCGCCATCGCGGATGTGGTGGTGCGGGCAAGCGGGAGGATGCGCAACCCCGTTTCGCCATGCCGGCGCGGATCACGTGCGCGATGCGAAAATCATCCCATGATCCTCATGCGTTCGGCGGCTTTTCGCTGCGTAATCGTGCATCGAAAAGAATGGGAACGGAGTCCGGGCAAACGACTTGTTGCCTCGACGCGCGCGGCGCGATCCGAACGGATGGACTACTCGATGACCAAGATTGCACTTGCCCTGGCGGCAGGAACCTTTTTCAGCGCCCTCGGCCTCGGCGCCGCTTCCGCCGCCCCGGCCATGCCGGCCGCTCCCGTGATCGCCGGCGATACGCTCGCCACCGAGGTCGTCAGCCGCGGTCATCACCCGGGCTACGCCAGCCATCGCGGCATGCGCCATCGCCACCACCATCACCGTCACGGCATGCGCCACCGCCGCGCCCCGGCCGCCTACAGCCACGGCGATCCGAACTCGCGCAACCCGCAGCAGCCGGGCTACATGCAGCGCAAGGGCACCACGTCGGGCGGCCCGCGCTACTGAGCCGTTCTTCGGCTTCATCGTCGGAAGGGCCGGTGCGGAGACGCATCGGCCTTTTTTCGTGGGATCACGGTTCTCCCCAGATGATGCTGGCAGGGGCGCTGATCCGGTCCGGCGGCCTCTGCTATGATGGCGCATGTCCCAACGCGCCGCCCGCTCCAGCCCGAAGACCAGCGTCCCGGCCGAGGAGACGGTGAGCGCCTCGCCCCTCGACATCGCCGGCGCGACGCCGATGATGGCGCAGTACATCGAGATCAAGGCGGCCAACACGGATTGCCTCCTGTTCTACCGGATGGGGGATTTCTACGAACTGTTCTTCGAGGATGCGGAGATCGCATCGCGTGCCCTCGGCATCGTCCTGACCAAGCGCGGCAAGCATGGCGGGGCGGACATCCCCATGTGCGGCGTTCCGGTGGAGCGCTCCGACGATTACCTCAGCCGCCTCATCGCCCTCGGCCATCGCGTCGCGGTCTGCGCCCAGACCGAGGACCCGGCGGAGGCCAAGAAGCGGGGACCGAAATCCGTGGTGCGCCGCGAGGTCGTCCGCCTCGTCACCCCCGGCACGATCACCGAGGACCGCCTGCTCGACCCGTCGCGCGCCAGCATCCTCCTGGCACTCGGACGCCGCAAGTTCTCGGAATCCGGCTACGCCTACGGCATCGCCGCCGTCGACATCTCCACCGGCCGGTTCTCGCTCAGCGAGGTTCCCGAAGGCGAGCTGGGTGCTGCCATCGCACGGCACGATCCGCGCGAGATCGTGCTTTCCGAGGCGATCCATTCCGACCCGTCGCTCGCCGGCCTCTGGCGCGAGGTGAAGGCCCCGGTCACGCCCCTGGCGCAGGCGGAGCTCGAACCGGCCTCGGCGGAACGGCGGATCAAGGAACAGTTCGGCGTCTCGACCCTCGACGGGTTCGGGCAGTTCGGGCGGGCCGAACTCGCCGCCGCCGGAGCGGCCCTGCTCTATATCGAGCGCACGCAGATCGGCGCGCGGCCCGCCCTGTCGCCGCCGACCCGGGAGACGAGCGGGGCGACGCTGGCCATCGATGCGGCGACCCGCGCCAATCTCGAACTCACCCGGACCCTCTCGGGCGAGCGCACCGGCAGCCTGCTCGACGCCATCGACCGCACCGTGTCGGCCATCGGCGCGCGGCTGCTGGCCGAGCATCTGGCCGGCCCTCTCACCGACCTGTCGGCGATCACGCGCCGCCACGAAGCGGTGTCGTTCCTGGTGGAGGATGGCGCCCTTCGCCGGAGCCTGCGCGACGCCCTGGCGCGGGCGCCCGACATCGCTCGCGCCCTCTCACGGCTGGGCCTCGGGCGCGGAGGGCCGCGCGATCTCGCGGCCCTGCGCGACGGTCTCGACGCGGCCCTGGCGATCTCGCAGCGTTGCGGAGAGGTGAAAGCCTTGCCGGAGGATCTCGCCGGCATCGTCCAGCGCCTCGGCACGGTGGATGCCGATCTCGTCGAGCATCTGCGCGCGGCGCTCGCCGACGACCTTCCCCTCAACCGACGCGACGGCGGCTTCGTGCGCGCCGGCTACGATGCCGAGATCGACGAGGCCCGGCTGCTCGGCCAGGATTCACGCAAGGTCATCGCCGGGCTGCAGGCGCGCTATGCCGAGGAGACCGGCTGCCGCACCCTGCGGATCAAGCACAACAACATGCTCGGCTACTACATCGAGGTGCCGCAGGCGGTGGGCGAGACCTGCCTCAAGGGCGCCTTGCGCGAGACGTTCATCCATCGCCAGACCATGATCGATGCCATGCGGTTCTCGAGCGTGGAACTGAACGATCTGGAGAGCCGCATCTCGGGGGCGGCCGACCGGGCGCTGGCCCTCGAGACCGAGGTCTTCGATGCGCTGGCCGCTCGGATCATGGCCCAGGCCAAGACCGTCGCCGCCATCGCCGACGCCCTGGCCAGCCTCGACGTCACCGCCTCCCATGCCGAATTGGCTGTGGAGCGGGATTGGCGCCGGCCCTTCGTCGACGACAGTTTCAGCTTCGTCGTCGAGGGCGGCCGCCATCCGGTGGTGGAATCCGCCCTGCGGCGGTCCGGCGAGCCGTTCATTGCCAACGATTGCGACCTGTCCGGCGAAGGGCGCGGCCGCATCCGGCTCATCACCGGACCGAACATGGGCGGCAAGTCGACCTTCCTGCGCCAGAACGCCCTCATCGCCGTCCTCGCCCAGATGGGCGCCTTCGTACCGGCCACCCGCGTGCATCTCGGCGTGGTGGACCGGCTGTTCTCGCGGGTCGGCGCCGCCGACGATCTGGCGCGCGGGCAATCGACCTTCATGGTCGAGATGGTGGAGACGGCCGCGATCCTGAACCAGGCGAGCCGGCATTCCCTCGTCATCCTCGACGAGATCGGCCGGGGCACTGCGACCTTCGACGGTCTCTCCATCGCCTGGGCCTGCCTCGAATACCTCCACGAACAGAACGGGTGCCGCGCGCTCTTCGCCACCCATTTCCATGAACTCACGGCCTTGAGCCAGCGTCTCACGCGGCTCGACAATGCGACGCTGAAAGTGGCCGAGCACAAGGGCGAAGTGGTGTTCCTGCACGAGGTCGTGCCGGGCGTGGCCGAGCGGTCCTACGGCCTTCAGGTCGCGCGCCTCGCCGGCTTGCCCGCCGGGGTCATCGCCCGGGCCGGCTCGATCCTGAAAAACCTGGAGAAGGCGGAGCGCGACCGCCCGACCCGTCCGCGCATCGACGACCTGCCGCTCTTCGCCAGCCTCGCCCCGCCGCCCCTGCCGGAGGTGCAGGCTCCAGCGGCGGACGATCCCCTGCGGCAGGAGCTGGACCGGATCGATCCCGACGCCCTGACACCGCGCGAGGCGCTGGAGGTGCTCTATCGCCTCAAGAAGACGGCTCGCGACGACATGAACTGAGGCCCGGAGGCGTCAGGGCCTCGCCCCGGCCCAGGGCTTCTGCGACCAGAGGGCATCCTCCGCCACGCCCTCCGACGCCGGCCGGAACCCGTCCGATCCGTGTGGCTCGGGTTGCCCCCCGGCCCGGATCGCCGCCACGTAGCGCAACGCACCCGCGACCGCGCGTTCCGAATAGGGCTTGGCGATGACGCCCAACGCACCGGCGAAATCCGCGGGGATGCGCTTGTCGTTGGCGGTCATGAACACGACGCTGGTGCGCGGGTCGAGGCTCAGGATCCTCGCCACCTCGACCCCGGTCGGGCCGTCGATGAGGTGGATGTCCACCAGGGCGATGTCGGGGGAGGTCGCCCGCCCGAGTTCGATGGCTTCGGCCGAGCTTGCCGCCACCCCGGCGATGACGTGGCCGAGATCTTCCAGAAGACATTGGAGTTCGAGGGCGATGAGCGCCTCGTCCTCGACGACGAGGATACGAAGTCCTTCCGCGCCGCTCACCCTGCCTGCCCTAGCGTGGCTTCACGCGGCGCGGACGTGGCGGGTCTGGGGCTCTCCGATTGAAGGGGAATCACGATCTCGACGCGCGTACCCGAACCGGGTTCGTGCCAGGTGATGACCCCGCGCAGCTGCTTCACCACCATCTCCACCAGGGAACAGCCGAACCCGGCCGGGTTCGGCACCGCGGCATTCCGTCCGATGCCGTCATCCTCGATCTGGAGGCGCAGGCCGGTCTCGCACCGGCGGGCTGAAATGCTGACCCGTCCTTCGCGATCGTTCGGGAAGGCGTGGCGGACGGCGTTGGTGGCGAGTTCGTGCAGCATCAGGGCGAGGGGTGCCGCGATGGCGGCCGGCAGGGAAATCGGGTCGACCTCGGCGGTGACCGCCGTGCGCGCCGGGTCGATGCCGGCGGTGAGGTCGGACATGAAATCGTCGGCGAACTCTTCCAGATTGAAGCGTGTCACGTCCCCGGCCGAGTAAAGCATGCGGTGCACCATGGAGAGCGCGCCGATGCGCTCGGCCATGCCCTGGAGGGCATCGCGCGCCTCGCCCTGAGGGGTTCGCCGCGCCTTCAGCAAAACCAGGGAGGAGATGACCTGCAGGTTGTTCTTGACCCGATGATCGACCTCGTGGAGCAGCGCGGTCTTCTCCTCCAGGGCGGCCCGCAGGTCTGCGGTCTGCTCGTGAACCTGCCGTTCGAGCTCGTCGTTCGTTTCCTGCAGGGCGAGTTCGAGAGCGTGCTTCTCGGTCATGTCGGCCTGGGCGGCGTAGTAATACACCAGCTCGCCCGAGTCGTTGCGGACCGGCGAGATCGTCATGGCGTTCCAGAAAGAGGAGCCGTCCTTCCGATAGTTGCACAGCTCGACCTCGACGGGTGCCTGCCGCCTCAAGGCGTCGCGGATGGCATCGATCGTCCGCGGATCGCTGTCCGGCCCCTGGAGCAGGCGGCAGTTGCGGCCCTGCAGGTCCGCGCGCGCATAACCGGTGAGCGTCAGAAAAGCGTCGTTGACCCAGACGATGGGGTTGTCGGCAAGGCGAGGGTCAGTCACCACCATGGGCGTGGGACTGGCGTCGAAAGCCATGGCGAACATCTTGGCATCCACGGAGGCGTTCCCCACCGGGCGAAGTCCGGCCGAAACCTGATTGTTGCTGCTGCCCATCATCCTGACATCACGCTTGTACCACCGCCCTCATCCGATGACAGCAGCACTTCGACGGCACAGACCGAAACGACCGCCTCGGCAAATAGATCGGGAGGATATTTCCTCGTTACGTCGACTCGCCGGCAAGGAATATGTCTCATTGCGAGCCAATAGCTACCTACAAAGTATGCGCATTCATTAAGTTCCTGGTTACCATTCTTCATTCCAGTCACACGAGGCGGCACTGGCCGTACCGCGCCGTGACGACCCCTTGGACGAACCGGCGTCCGGCGAACATGGCAGCCGACCCTAAAGGGTCATAAGCCTTCAGGAGTTCCACGAATGGCTCAGAGTGCAGAGGTATCGGGAAAGGCGCGCACCAAGCTCGCCTTGCGGGATATTGTCGAGGATCCCCGCATCGTCCTGATGCTGGCCCTGGGCTTCTCGTCCGGCCTGCCGCTGCTGCTCGTGCTCGGCACCTTCTCCACGCGGCTCGCTTATTCCGACGTGGACATCAAGGCGATCGGCCTCTTCAGCTATCTGGCGCTGCCCTACACCCTCAAATTCCTCTGGGCGCCGCTCATCGACCGTTTCGACGTGCCCGTCCTGAGCGCCCGCATCGGCCGCCGGCGCTCGTGGATGATCGCCACACAGGTCGCCGTCGCCCTCGCGCTCTCGCTCATGGCCACGGCCAACCCGGCGAGCAGCCTCGTCCTCCTCGGCCTCGGGGCTTTTCTCGTGGCGATCTGCGCCGCGACGCAGGACGTCGTCATCGACGGATGGCGCATCGATGCCGCCGGCACCGATCTCCAGGGCGTCATGGCGGCGACCTCGAACCTCGGCTACCGGCTGGCGCTCATGTGCGCCGGGGCGGGCGCCCTGTTCATCGCCGACTGGGCCGGATGGTCGGTGGCCTATTTCAGCATGGCCGGGCTCATGGGCGTCGGCATGATCGCCGCACTCCTCGCTCCCGCCTTCGACAGGGAGCACGCCGAGGCTTTGGACGCCGCATCGGCGCAGCCGGCCGGCGCACCGGCGAAGGCCTGGTCGTTCCGCGCCGCCGTGCTCGAACCCCTCACCGAATTGCATACCCGCCTCGGCCCGGGCCTGTGGGCGATCCTCATCCTGGTCGCTTTCTACCGCATGCCGGATTTCATCTCAGGCGTGATGGCGAGCCCGCTCTACCGGCAGATCGGGTTCACCCTGACCGAGATCGGCGCGGTGTCAAAGCTCTACGGTATCTGGATCGGCATCGCCGGCGCCTTCGTCGGCGGCTGGGCGATGACCCGGTTCGGGCTGTTCCCCACCCTCGTCACCGGCGCATTCCTGGGCGCGGCCTCCAACCTCTCCTTCTCGTGGCTGTCCTATGGCGGACCGGAGGTGTGGCGCCTGACCGCCGCGATCTCCATCGACAATTTCTGCGGATCCTTCGCCGGAATGGCGCTGATCGCCTACATGTCGAGCCTCACGGCGCCGGGCTTCGCGGCCACGCAATACGCGTTGTTCTCCTCGCTTTACGCCCTGCCGGGAAAGCTCGTGGCGGGCACGTCCGGCTTCATGGTCGCCAGCTACGGTTACCCGGTCTTCTTCGCCTTCACGGCGGCGGTGGGCATCCCGGTGCTGATCCTGTGCTTCTTCGTCGGGCGCGCCGGTGAACGCAGCGCGGCCCGCGCCGCCGCCGAGACCGCCGCCTCGGGCGACACCGAGACCGTGAGCGGGAACCATCCCGCGGGCCTCACGCTTGCTTCCAGCGATCGACCCGGCGCGCCGGCGCCCGAAACACGGATGAGACCGCAGACGTGAGCAACATTTCCCTCGTCGACGATACCCGCTCCATCCCGGCCGAAGCGTCGGCCGGCCCGGACCTCAACGATGCCGACCGCGCCGCACTCGTGCGTGCCGTCCGCACGCTGGAGACGCCCGGCCTCGCCGCGCGCCTGTCCGCGGTGGCGGGGGCTCCCCTCGACATGATCAGCCGCAGCCTTCCGGCGCCCGTGACCGACGCGGTGTCGCGCGCCACGGAAGGGGCCATGCGGACGGCCCTGCGCGTGGCCCTCGCGACCCTGCCGGAGGCCGAGAAGACCATCGTCCCGGCCTCGGCCGCCGGGGCGACCGCCGTGCCGGTGCTCGACGACCTCCCCGTGCCGGCGGCGAGCACGGCGGGCGAGCGCTTCGCGCGCTTCCTGCCCACCGGCGATTTCGGACACAAGGCGATGGCGGCCCTGTCCGGCGCCGTGGGCGGTGCCTTCGGCATCGCGACCCTGCCGGTGGAACTGCCGGTCTCGACCACGCTGATGCTGCGCTCCATCGCGCAGATCGCGCGGGAAGAGGGCGAAGACCTGTCGGACCCGGAAAACGCCCTGGCCTGCGTCCAGGTCTTCGCGCTGGGCGGACGCAGCGGCGCCGAGACGGCGCTGACGGAGAGCGGGTATTTCGCCGTGCGCGCCGCACTCGCCAAGACCATGTCGGAAGCGGCGCGCTATGCCGGCAACCGCGCCCTGCTCGACGAGGCGGCCCCGGCCCTGATCCGCTTCTCCACGCAGATCGCGGCGCGGTTCGGCCTCGTCGTCTCGCAGAAGGTCGCGGCGCAGGCGGTGCCGATCCTCGGCGCGGTCGGGGGGGCGGCCGTGAACACCGCCTTCATGAACCATTTCCAGGCGATGGCACGCGCCCATTTTACTGTGCGCCGCCTGGAACGGACCTATGGCAAGGACGTGGTGCGCGTCGCCTATATCGCCGAGAAGGCGCAGCTCGCGGCCTGAAGTCGCCCGCTACCGGGCCGGATAGCGCTCCTTCAGGAGGGCGTAGACGAGGCGGGCGGTCTGGACCTCGCCGCCTTCCGGCCTTCCGGGCTTGGTCGACGGGTTCCAGCCGTACAGGTCGAAATGCACATGCGCCCGCGTACCCGGCGCGAACCGCCGCAGGAACAGAGCGGCGGTGATCGCCCCGGCGAAGGGGCCGCCGGAGACGTTGTTGAGGTCCGCGACCTTGGAATCGAGCAGGCTCGCATAGGGCTTGTGGAGCGGCAGCCGCCAGACCGGGTCGGCGGCGACCTGTCCCGCATCGTAGACGGCCGAGGCCAGGGCGTCGTCTTCGGTGAAGAAGGCCGGGAGATCCGGCCCCAGCGCGACCCGCGCCGCTCCGGTGAGGGTGGCGAAATCGATGAGGAGATCGGGCTTCTCCTCGTCGGCCAAAGCGAGGGCGTCGGCGAGGATCAGGCGCCCCTCGGCATCGGTATTGCCGATCTCCACCGTCAGCCCGGCGCGGCTCCGGAACACGTCGCCGGGCCTGAACGCGTTGCCGGCGATGGCGTTCTCGACGGTGGGAACGATGACGCGCAGGCGCAGGTTCAGGCCGGAGCCCATGATCATCGCGGCGGCGGCGAGGGCGGCGGCGGAACCGCCCATGTCCTTCTTCATCAACAGCATGCCGCTCGACGGCTTGATGTCCAGGCCGCCCGTATCGAACACCACGCCCTTGCCGACGAGGGTCACTTTCGGAGCGTCCGCGTCTCCCCAGATCATGTCGATGAGGCGGGGCGCGCGGGGGGAGGCCGCGCCGACCGCGTGGACGAGGGGGAAATCGCGGGCGAGCTCCGAGCCTTCGGTCACGGAGATCGCCGCACCGTGGCGATCGGCCAGGGCTCGGGCGACGGCCTCGATCTCCTCGGGGCCGAGGTCGTTGGCGGGCGTATTGACGAGATCGCGCCCGAGGGCGACCGCCTCGGAGATCCGGCGGATCTCGGCGGCATCGACACCCTCCGGTGTCACGAGGACGGGGGCCTTCGGCTGCGGCTTGCGGTAGCGCGTGAAGCGATAGCTTCCGAGCAGCCAGGCCAGGCAAGCGGCCTGCCCGTCGAGGGAGGGCCGGGGTTCGAGCCGGTAGGTTCCGGGGGGCAACAGCGCGGGCAGCTTGCCGACCAGGAACGGATCGGCTCCGTCCCCGAGGCCGAACAGGACCCGATCCACGCGGCCATCCTCGGCGGGAAGCAGCGCCACACGCCCGGCTTTCGGCTGAAAGTCGGTCGCCTTGGCGAAGGCCCTGTGCCTCGCGCCGAGTTCCGCTTCGAAGCTGCTCCAGTCCTCGCTCCGGATGCAGAAGATCGGGAGGGCGGCGGGATCGTCGGCGCTGAGATGGGGCAGGGTCGGATCTCGGGGGCATTGCGTGGCGCGGCCGGCTGACCCTTGGAAGCCCTGAAGTGGGGTTAACCGGCGATTAGGGTTAACGGTCTATCACCGCACGACCGGCGACGTGAAGCGTCGACCGGCAGGCTCGTGCGGAGCACGTCATGGTGTCGTTGCGTTCAAACCAGCCCTCGTCATCGCGGCCGGCCCGGACGGGGATGACGCTCCCGCTGCGTCTAGCCGGCGTGACGCTGCTCGGCCTCCTGGCGAGCGCCTGCCAGTCGGGCTCACCGGAGACCACCGGCTCGATCGGCGGGCTCTCCCTCAAGACGTTCGGGCGTGCGCCGGGCCGCGAGGTGGTGACCCTGCGCGACGTCGATGCGCTCGGCCAGAAATACAACGCCGATCAGAACGATGTCGGCCTCGCCCTGCGCTATGCGCAGGCGCTGAAGGCGACGAACCAGAAGCCGCAGGCCGTGGCCGTGCTGCAGCAGACGGCCCTGCGCAACGCCAAGAACTCGGCCGTGCTGGCGGCCTACGGCAAGGCCCTGGCGGAGGTCGGACGGTTCACCGAGGCCGCCGAAGTGCTCCAGAACGCCCATACCCCGGCCCGGCCGGACTGGCGCGTGCTGTCCGCTCAGGGCGCGGTGGCCGACCAGATGGGCGACCATGCCCGCGCGCAGGGCTTCTACGAGGCCGCGCTGAAGATCCAGCCGGACGATCCCACGGTCCTGTCCAATCTCGGCCTCTCCTACGCTCTGGCGAGGCAGCTCGATCAGGCGGAGACCGTGATGCGCAACGCCGTGGCCCAGCCACGCGCGGATGCACGGGTGCGCCAGAACCTCGCTTTGGTCCTCGGCCTGAGGGGCAAGCTCGCGGAGGCGGAGGAACTGACCCGGGGCGACCTGACCCCGGAGGAGGCAGCCGCAAACGCCGCCTCCCTGCGGGCGATGACCGCCCAGGCCCGGGCGCAGAAAGCCCCCCGATCCTCCAGCCGCTCGCTCGCCGGCGAGATGCCGCGGGGCTGAGCGCCGCCTCAGCGGTAGATCTGGATGATCGCCGGGGTCAGGATCACGACGAACAGCACCGGCAGGAAGAACAGGATCATCGGCACGGTCAGTTTCGGCGGCAGGGCGGCGGCCTTCTTCTCGGCGGCGTTCATGCGGTGGTCGCGGCTCTCCTGCGACAGCACGCGGAGGGCCTGGCCCACGGGCGTGCCGTAGCGCTCGGCCTGGATCAAGGCGGTGGTGACCGCCTTGACGGCATCGAGGCCCACACGGTTGCCGAGGTTCTCGAACGCCATGCGGCGATCGGGCAGGTAGGACAGTTCCGCCGCCGTGACGGCGAGCTCTTCCGCCAGCGCGACCGACTGGGTCACGGTCTCGATGCTGACCCGGCGGATGGCGTGCTCCACCGACATCCCGGATTCGACGCAGATCAGGGCGAGGTCGAGGGCATCGGGCCAGGCCGCCTGGATCTCGGCCTGACGCTTCTTCGTGGCATTGAGCAGGTAGAGTTCCGGTCCCTTGATGCCGAGCAGCAGGGCCGCGATGACCATCATGAGACGAACGGTGACGGAGTAGTCCAGCACCTTCAGGACGAACAGATAGAAGATCGCCGCCAGTCCGACCGCGATCGGGGTGATCATGCGAAAGAACAGGAACCCGGTCTCCGCGCCCGGCGAGCGGTATCCGGCCATGACCAATTGTCGCCGGGCGGTATCGGTGCCGAGCCAGCGGCTCAGGTTGAACTGGTCCACAACCCGCTTCATGTACGCCTTCGGCGCCACGCGCAGGGTGGATCGATTGTTGAGCCGGTCACGCTCGCGGCGGCGCAGCTCCTCGCGCTCGTCGCCGATCAGCTTCATGCGCTTGTTGAGCTTGTCGGGCTCCAGAAGCGGCTGCAGCAGGGCGAAGGCCGTCGCCGCGGCCGCCACCCCGGCCAGAACCATGCCGATGAAGCGCGGATCGATGAGCTTTTCGCCGATGAGGGACAACATGGGCGGTCAGACCTCGAAGCTGATCATCTTCTTCATCACGAAGACCCCGATCGACATCCAGATCGCGGAGGCGACGAGGGCCATCTTGCCGGTATCCGTCGTCCACAGCAGCGAGACGTAAGCCGGGCTCGACAGGTAGGTCAGCACCGCCACGATGAAGGGCAGGGCCGCGATGATGCCGCCCGAGGCCTTGGCCTCCATGCTCATGGCCTGGATCTTCCCGGCCATCTTCTTGCGCTCGCGCAAGACCTTGGAGAGGTTGCTCAGGGCTTCCGAGAGATTGCCGCCGGACCGGCCCTGGATGCCGATGACGATGGCGAAGAAGTTGACGTCGGAGACGGGCACCCGCTCGTACATCCGCACCATGGCATCGCCGAGGCTGAGACCGAGGGTCTGGGATTCCACCACCTGGCGGAACTCACTGCGGATGGGCTCCTCGGCTTCCCGCGCGATGATGCGGAAACAGTCGCCCACCGGGATGCCGGCGCGCACGCCGCGGGTGATGATGTCGATGGCGGTGGGCAGTTCGGCGATGAAGGCGGCGATGCGCCGCTTGCGCAGGACGCTCAGCATCCACAGGGGCAGGCCGAACCCGCCGGCGAACAGGGCCGCCAGGGTCGCGAGCTTGTGCGAGGTCAGGACGAAGACGAAGAGGCCGGCGACGATGGCCATGAGCACGGAGACGAGACGGAACTTCTGCTTCGTCCAATCCAGGCCGGCCCGGGCGATCCTGAGTTCGAGCGTGACCTTCGTCCCGCCGCGCTTGGCTTCGACTTCCTTCAGGCTCCTGGCCACCTGCTCGCGCCGGCTGGCCGTGACCGCGCGACTGCCGGGAGACGTCACCACGCTGACTGCTCGCATGCGCTTGGCCGCGCGGTTCTCCCCCGACAGGAGGGGGGTCAGCACCACATAGGCGATGGCCCCGGCCGCCACCGCCGCGAGCCCGACGGCGAGGGGCATCTGCAGCGCGTTCATGAGCTGCCGGCGCTGTCGGCCGCCGCATCGAGGGCGGCGGCCAGGGCCTTCTCCTCACCGTAATAGCGTGCGCGCTCCCAGAAGCGCGGACGGCCGATGCCGGTGGAGCGATGGCGCCCGACCAGCCTGCCGTTCGCGTCCTCGCCGAGCACATCGTAGACGAAGAGGTCCTGGGTGATGATGACGTCGCCTTCGAGCCCCATCACCTCGGTGATGTGGGTGATGCGGCGCGAACCGTCGCGCAGGCGCGTCGCCTGGACGATGATGTCGATCGACCCGACGATCATCTCCCGCAGGGTCCGCGAGGGCAGGCTGAACCCGCCCATGGTGATCATCGATTCGATACGGGCCAGCGCCTCGCGCGGCGAGTTGGCGTGGAGGGTGCCCATCGAGCCGTCATGGCCGGTATTCATGGCCTGGAGCAGGTCGAACGCCTCCGGGCCGCGCACCTCGCCGACGATGATCCGCTCCGGCCGCATGCGCAGGCAGTTTCTCACGAGGTCGCGCATGGTGACCTGCCCCGACCCTTCCATGTTCGCGGGCCGGGTCTCGAGGCGGACGACGTGGGCCTGCTGCAGCTGCAGCTCGGCCGCGTCCTCGCAGGTGATGATCCGCTCGTCCTCGTCAATGTAGCGCGTCAGGCAGTTCAGCAGGGTGGTCTTGCCGGACCCCGTACCGCCGGAAATCACCACGTTGCAGCGGACGCGCCCGATGATCTGCAGGATGCGGGCCCCTTCGGGCGAGATCGCCCCGAAGGTCACGAGTTGGTCGAGGGTGAGCTTGTCCTTCTTGAACTTGCGGATGGTGAGCACCGGCCCGTCGATGGCGAGCGGCGGCGCGATGATGTTGACGCGGGACCCGTCGGGGAGGCGCGCGTCGCAGATCGGCGAGGATTCGTCGACGCGCCGGCCGACTTGGCTGACGATGCGCTGGCAGATGTTCATCAGCTGCTGGTTGTCACGGAAGCGCACGTTGGTCAGCTGGATCTTGCCCCCGACCTCGATGAAGGCCCGGTTGGCGCCGTTGACCATGATGTCGGCGATGTCGTCCCGGGCCAGCAGCGGCTCCAGCGGTCCGTAGCCGAGGACATCGTTGCAGATGTCGTCGAGGAGTTCCTCCTGCTCGGCGATGGACAGGACGATGTTCTTGAGGCCAATGATCTCCGAGACGATGTCGCGGATTTCCTCGCGCGCCGATTCGACGTCGAGGCGAGATAGCTGCGCCAGATCGATGGCCTCGATCAGCGCACCGAAGATCATGCTCTTGGTGCGGAAGTAATCCTCCGACTTCACCGCCTCCCGGACGGGGACGAGCCGTTCCACCTGCTGGGTCTTCGCCACGCCCGGCTGGTCGTCGAGGACGGGAATCGGAACCTGCGGCTTTGGCGCGGACGGAACCGCGACCGCCTTCGGGATCTCCGAGGCCGGGCTCCTCCTACCGAACATGACGGACCTCCACGCAGCGCGCCGCCATCACGACGCCCTGCGTCGGGACAGCCGCGACAGGAGAGGCTCGAACAGGTTCCCGCGGACACGACGCGTCTCGGAACGCCCGATCATGCGCGCGGCGAGCTCCGAGAACACGTCCGAGGCCTTGGCGCCCGCCTGGACCTCGGCGATCATCTGACCGTTGTTGGCCGCCGTGCCGAACAGGGCCGGATCGTAGGGGATCGCCGCCGTCAGCGTGGCGTCCAGGGCCTTGGCGAACTCACCGGCCGAGATCTCGGGGCGCTTCGGCACGCCGACGCTGTTGAGGACGATGCGCGGCCGGGCGTCGTTGGGCCGGTTCTGCTGCAGCAGGGTCAGCAGGTTCTTGAGATTGCGCAGGGAGGCGAGCTCCGGCTGGGCGACGACGATGATCTCGTCGGACGAGATCAGCAGGCGCCGGGTCCAGGCCGACCAGGTATGGGGCACGTCGAGGACCACGCAGGGCACGGCGGCGCGCAGGAGGTCGATCAGGTTGTCGAAGGACGGCTCGGTGAGGTCCGTGGTCCGTTCGAGGGTGGCCGGCGCGGAGAGCAGCGAGAGGTTGTCGCTGCATTTCGAGAGCAGGCGGTCGAGGAGGTTGGAATCGAGGCGCTCGGGCGCGAAGACCGCTTCCGCGATCCCCTGCGGCGGGTCCTGGTTGAAGTTGAGGCTCGCCGTACCGAAGGCGATGTCGAGATCGGCGATGACCGTCGCCATTCCGTGCTCGCGCGCCACGGTCCATGCCAGGTTGTGGGCGATGGTGGAGGAGCCCACGCCGCCCTTGGCGCCGACCACCGCGATGGTGCGGCCGACCGGCTTGGCACCGGGCGCCGTGAACAGGTCGGACAGGGCCTGGATCAGGACGATCGGCTCCACCGGCGCCATGAGATACTCGCTCACGCCGCGCTGGATGAATTGGCGGTAGAGCTGCACATCGTTGACGTGGCCGATGACGACGACCTTCGTCCCTTCGTCACAGACCTCCGCCAGGGAATCGAGAATCTCCAGGGGGCGCGACTTCGTGCCCTGCGTCTCGATGATGACCACGTTGGGCGTGGGCGCGTGGCGGAACGCCTCGACGGCGGCGGGGCCGCCGCCCATCTGGATCTTGATCTGGGCCTTCTGCAGCCGCCTGTCGCTTCCCGCCGCCTCGATCGACGCGGCCGTCTCGCCCGTCTCGCAGAATGCCTGGATCGTGATCCGCGGCACCGGAGCGATGACGCGCTCGGGTGACTCGTTGAAGTCAGGCATGGGGCGGGGTCCGGGCTGTGGGTGACAACGAGGGCCGAAGCTCTGTCGAACGACGGGAAGGGACGCGCCGATCAGTTCTCGATGGCTGACTTCACCGACGTCTTCCCATCCTGACGCCATATGGTTGATGGATCCTTGCCCTCGCGCAGCTTATTGATGTCGACGGTGCGCCGGATCGAGTCGATGCGCCCTTCCGGCCGGCCGCGAACGAGATCGACCGGATCGGCCACCTGGCTCGCCACATTGGCCTGCATGGCGCAGCCGAGATTCCAGTGGGCCTCGTTGCGCGAGGAGAAGCCCGGGCTTCCCACGCCGAGATCCTGGGGCCAGACGCCGCATTGGCTGGCGACCTTCGCCTCCATGCGCTGGAAGCTGAGCCGCAGCGGAGCGGCGAGGAACGGGTCCGCCACCGCGTAGCCGGTGACGATCATCTGCCGTCCGCCGATGCCGTTGTCGGCGCCGAGCCTGCGGATCGCCGCCCCGGTCCGCTCCACGGCGGCACCCTGCGACGGCGAGACCCCGCGCGGGATGTCGAGGATGAGGGTGCCGCGCCCGTAGCGGCGGAATTCCAGCAGGAAGGCTTCGATATCGGCGCGCTGTCGCGGATCGACATGGCCGGTCCCGGTGACGAAGACGTCCAGCGAGCGCGTGGCATCGGCGAGCACGATGGGATGGCGGACCCGGTAATCGGCCGGATAGAGCGAGCCGGTGGTCTCGGCGCGGTCGGCACGGCATGCGCCCAAAGCGGTGGCCAGGGCGATCGACGCGAGGAGTGCGACGGGGGAGCGGAAGGGAAGGAGTGACATTGAGGGGTCGGGTCCTGATGGTGCCTGGGCCGCTTCGTCCTGCGAGATCGTGGCGTCGCGATCTTAGATCGCCGCGTCAGTCCGTGATGAAGCCGACGCGGCCACGGTAATTGGCGCCCAGCGGCGCGGCGCGGCCCGAGCCGTAGACCCGGTTCAGGCGGCCGAGCAGGATGCCCTGACCGTCCTGGGCATCGATGAAGCCGTCATCCGGCCGCACGACCTGCTTCGCCTCCATCGCCTTGGCGATGTAGGGCGTGACCATGATCATGAGTTCGGTCTCCTGCCGCTGGTAGTCCCGCGAGCGGAACAGGGCACCGAGGATGGGCAGGTTCACGAGGCCGGGCAGTCCACCGACGGCGGCCTTGCTGCGCTGCTGGATCAGGCCGGCGGTCATCATGGTCCCGCCGGAGGCGAGTTCGACGGTGGTCTCGGTCTTGCGCAGGGTGAAGGCGGGCACCGCGACAGTGGAATCGCCCTGGACGAAGGTGAAGGAGTTGGTCTGGTCGATCTCGGAGACTTCCGTGGCGACGCGCACGGAGATGCGGTTCTCCGCCATCACCACGGGGGTGAAGTTCAGGGTCACGCCATAGGTCTTGAACGCGATGCCGATGGAGCAGACGCCCCCCGTGCAGTTCTGCGAGGCGGGGACGGGAATCTCGCCGCCGGCGGTGAATTTCGCGGATTCCCCCGAGATCGCGGTGAGCGTCGGCTCCGCGAGAATGCGTGAGACACCGGCCTGTTCGAAGGCCCGCAAGGTGGCCGAAACACTCGCTCCGCCGCCTCCGTTGATCGTCGCCTTGATCTCGTTCCCGTTCGGGAACTGGCCGCCATTGAGACCGAAGGGCGCGACGTTCGCGAGGTTGAGGCCGGACCAGTTGCCGCTGAGATTGACGCCGAACTGCTTCAGCACGGTCCGGGCCACCTCGACGACGGTGACGCGGAGCATCACCTGATCCTTGCCCCGGATGGTGAGGTTGTTGATGACGGCGCCCCGGGCCCCGGCTCCGCCGGGGGTACCGCCGGCCTGGCCGACGAAGGCGGTCGCGATGTCCATGGCCTGGGCCGACTCGGCCGCAGAGCCGACGAAGCCCGACAGGATCAGCGAATCGCCGGCGGTCCGGATGTCGAACCGCCCGCCCGCGATGCTCTGGAGCAGGATCTGCCGCAGGGTTCCGAGCTTGAGGTCCCGCGCCACGGTGACGTCGAGGGCGGTGATCTGGCGGCCTTCGGCGTCCATGATGAAGATCGAGGTCGCGCCGTCCTCCATGCCGATGACGAAGACCTTGCGGGTCGAGCGCACGACGGCGTTGGCGACTTTCGGATTGGCGACGAAGACCTCCTTGGCGTCGCGCGGCAGGTCGATCACCAGGGAGCGCCCGGTCGTGAGCTCGACGCGACGCGAGGTCCCGGATTCGTTGCCGCCGACATCGACGATCGGGGCGGCCGTGAACCCATCCCGCGGCGCAGCCACGGCGGTGGCGGCGAGGACCAGGCCGGCGAGGGTCGCGAGAACGGACAGGCTGCCCACGCGGACCCGGTGTCTCGTGGTCATCTGAGAATCCTTCATCATCGCGCGGTTCGGCATCTCAGCGACGCGGTTGTTGTTTGGCGACACCGAAGCGGACGACCGTCAGGGCCGTGTCCTGCTGAGTCTCCGGCGGGGCATCCACGGTCCGGCCGGCATCCATGAGGCTGCGCAGGGAGAGGGAGAGTTGTCCCACCTTCTGGGCCAGGGTGACGGTCTCGGCTTGGGCGGGTGTCAGAGCGAGGGTCGCGGTCTCGCCGGTGACGACGTTGGTCCCGTTCCGCTCCTGAACGATCTGGCCGACGGCGAGCACGCGGATGTCGGTGAGCAGCGTCTCCGAAATCTGGACTTCGCCGCCCCCGGAACGCGAGGCGTCTTCGTCGCGATAGGTCCGGATGACGTCGACATGGTCGTTGGGAAGGATGAAGCCGCCGGCCGAACTCGACCCGCGCGTATCGGTGACGATGGCGACCGCGCGCATGCCGGAGGGCAGGATCGCGGCCATGAAGCCGCCGTCGGACCGCGCGAGCTTCTGCGGGCGGATCGGCTCACCCGCGAGGAACGCGGTGCGGACGATCGAGCCGACGATGGTGTCCATGCCGTTGGGCGAGGCCGTGCGCGTGATGTAGCCGGCGGTGATGGCCTGGTCCGGCCAGGGTTGCCAGCGAAGGTCGGCGGCCTGGATATTCTGCCCCATCGGCAGGTCGGCGGCGGCCACCAGGACATCCGTGACGGGGAGCGGGGGAGGAGGGGGCGCCTCGACCACGGCCTGGACCGGGGGCGGCGCATCGCTGCCGCTCATCAGAAAGGCGGCGCCCGAACCGGCGGCGAGCGCGATGGCGATGACGGCAAGGCGGGCTGGTTTCATCGCCGTGTTCGAACCTGACAGGACGGCCTGCTGCCGTCGCCGTCCAGGCTTCGCCGGGATTCCTCAAATTACGGTTAACGAAAACTAACGCATGCGAATCTTGTTCGACCCACGATAGGTCAGGTCGATAAAGCACAGGGTTCGTCAACCTTCGGACCCGGCCCGGCAACTTCACCCGCTACGTGTGTCCGGCCTCACGATGCCATCATTCTTGCCCAGGTCACCGTTTCCGGAATCACGATCAGCGCTCCGAGGCAGAGGGCGATGCCGTAGGGCACGCCGGTCTTCGCATCGTGAAGGTGGATGGCGAAGGGAAGGCGACCGAGGAGTGACGGCAGGGGATGCGCCCGCGCGACGAGGATCGCCACGGAGAGAGCGCCACCGGCAAGCGAAGCGACGACCAGGTATTGCGCCAATTGGTCGAACCCGATCCACACCGCGGTGGCGGCAGCGAGTTTGGCATCGCCTCCGCCGATCTTGCCCAGCGCGAAGAGGGTGAACGTCACGACCAGCGTCGCCGCGCCGGCTCCGAGATGGCTGAGGAGATCCCACCCCCACATCCCGGTCGCGCCGGCGAAGGCCGCGAATCCGAGCAGCAGCAGCAGGGAGACCGCATTCGGGATCGTCATCGTCAGCAGGTCCCGAGCGGCCGCATAGGCCATCAGGAACGGGAAGACGATCAGGAGCGTGACACTCGCCATCGGGGACGTCTCGGTCTGGAGTCGAAGGTCGGATCGTCGCCCGTGAAACGCCGTCGCCGCAGGGTGTTCGGTCGCGGCGGCAAAGGCCGTGTCGGGACCCCGCCGGAGGTGGACGCTCGCTGTCGCACCGTCCACGTCGAGCAGGACGACTTCAACGAGCTCTGCCGGACGATCGGGGCGGATCGTCCGGCGAGGTGTCCGATCCACGCATCACCTGCGTGGACGACCATTTGCGCAAGATTAAGGGAAGCAGTCCGAACCCGGACCGCCTCAAACCATCTTACTTGTTAACGCCGGTTGCAACCTTGGTGAGGGTCGCATTCAGGTTGGTGCCGATGGTGGTGAGTACGGTGATGACCGCGACAGCGATGAGCGCAGCAATGAGGCCGTATTCGATCGCCGTTGCACCCGACTCGTCGGCGGCAAAACGCTTGAAGAGGTTCGACATGATCGTATTCCTTGATGGTTCGTCTTGCGAAGTGGCCGTCGAGGAGCGGTGTATTTCGACCGGCGACTGAGGATGAAGATGGCCTGTTCTGTCTTGAAATTACGTTAATCCGGGCCCGAAAACGGCCTCACACGCCCCTCGGTTGGGGTTTGGTAAAAAAACTTTAAATGGAAAATGGACACTTTTTCAGTAGATCCGGCACAGCGTTACAGGCGGAGATCCGGGAAATATTACGGGCTGCAACTGTCGCGCGGGCAATAAGCGTTCGAGACGCAGCAGCGGACATGGGCGAAGCCGGAAGGACGGCTGCGCGTCACCTTCCGGTGTTAGATCTTCGTTTACCAACACGCCGATAAGACTGTCATGACGACAAGGGCGGCCGACCCCTCCGGTGCGCGCGCTCCTGTCGAAACCTCGCCGTCGCAGCCGAGATCACCCGAGCCATGGGCCACCGGTCAATGCCGACACCCTCGCCCTTGCAGCGTTGCGCCCGAGCGGCGGGAATCGCGCTCTTCCTCGCCCTCGGTGCGGCGCCGATCCAAGCGGAGACGGCGCCGGCCATCGTGGCGGTGAGCGTCGACAACGCCAAGGTCATTCGCCTGCCCGAGCGGACGCAGACGGTCATCGTCGGCAACCCCCTCGTGGCGGATGTCGCCCTTCAGCGGAACGGGATCGTCATCCTCACCGGCAAGAGCTTCGGCTCCACCAACCTCATCGCCCTCGACGCGTCCGGTGCGATGCTCGCCGAAACCACCATCAGCGTGCAGGCCGCGCAGGGGTCGATCGTCACGGTCCAGCGCGGACTCGACCGCGAATCCTATTCCTGCACCCCGAACTGCATGCCGTCGATGCAGCTGGGCGACGCGACGAAGTATTTCGGAGACGTGAGCGGACAGGCCGATGCCCGCCGCAACCTGGCCACGGGCGGGGGCGGGGGCGGGGGCGGGGGCGGCCAGAAGTAGGGCGGCGCGCGGTGCGAGGTCGCGTCAGCCGCGCAGCGTCAACCGGCCGTCGGACATCTTGAAATCGTCGAGACGCCGCAGGAACGACATGCCGAGGAGGCTCTTGCCGAGACGCCCCTTGGGCAGGATCACGGCCTCGACGTCGCGGATGCCGATCGTCCCGACCCGCATCACCGGAATCCGTACGGTCGCGACGGAGACGGAGCCGTTGGCGGTGTCGACGCGACGGTTGAAGTCGCGCTCGTAGACGTGGAGCCCCAGGCGCTGCGCGTCCTCGTAGCTGAAGGCGCAGATGCTCGCCCCGGTATCCACCAGCATTCTCAGGCTGCGCCCCGCCACGTCGACCTCGGTGGAGAAATGCCCGAGGGTATCGGCCGCCAGAATGACGGAGTTGGGCGCGAAACGCGTCGGGTTCGTCCCGCCGAGGCTCGCGCTGTCGAGGTTGAGGACCGCGTCGCCGCGCTCCCGAGGGCGGGCGGCGTTCTCGAAGCGCGTCACCAGGGTCAAACTGACCGCCGCCGCGACGGAGGTGACTCCCAGCGCCCAGAGGACCGGCTGCGTCATCGATGGATCCCTCGCCACACGGGGTACGATCCTCGGCGGAGCGAATGAACGAAGTCTTCGCTTGTCCGCGCAGGCGGGGAGGGGACCGTTCGGATGATGAACGCCGCCTTGGTGGGATGCCGGGCATTCACCCCATCGCGTCGCGGCTCTTATTGCGCTTCGCGGCTCTTGCGGGTATGCACCTCACGCGCTCGCCAGACACCCTTGGAGGCACGGGCGCGTCGTGGATCGGTGAGGGCCGTCCGTTTCGGGCGGCCTTTGGCGTTGCGCGGCTTTTTTCTGTTTTTTTGAAGGATCACGCCATGAGCGCAGTAAAGCCGCTTGAGGCCGTGGCACGCGACCGGGTCGGCAAGGGGGCCGCCCGGGAAGTTCGTCGCCAGGGCAACGTTCCCGCCGTCATCTATGGTGGCGGTCAGGCTCCGCAGGCCATCGCCATCGACCTCGTCCGCACCCGCACCCTGATCTACGCCGGTGGCTTCAAGACCACCCTGTTCGAGATCAACGCCGGCGGCAAGAAGACCCGCGCGATCCCGCGCGACTTCCAGCTCGATCCGGTGACCGGCGTGCCGCTGCACGTGGACTTCCTGCGCGTCGTCGCGGGCCAGAACCTCACCGTCGAAGTGCCCGTGCACTTCATCAACGAGGACGAGGCTCCCGGCATCAAGAAGAACGGCGGCACCCTCAACGTCGTGCTGCACACGCTCTCGCTCGAAGTCCCGGCGGACGCGATCCCCGACGCGGTCGAGGTCGATCTGACCGGTCTCGAGATCGGCGATTCGATCCATATCGAAGCCGTGACGCTGCCGGCCAACACGACCTTCACCGGCGAGGCCGAGGCCGTCGTCGCCAACGTCGTGCCGCCGACCGTGCTCGGCGCCGAGGTCGAGGCCGAAGAGGCCGCGATCGCCGAGGCGCAGTCGACGGAAGCTGCCGAGGAGAAGGCCGAGGCTGAGGCCGAAGAGGCCGCCGAGGCCGAGGAAGACAAGAAGGAGGATTGAGGCCCTGGGGCTTCGCGCCCCGGTCTCGTCTTTCTCCACGGGTGCTCCGGCCGCGAGGTCGGGGCACCTTTTCGTTTGACGTCGCCTCTTCGTCGTCCGTCCTGGAGCTGCGCCCGCCCACGTTGGGTCGGGCGCAGCTCCAGATCTTCTGCTTTGCCGCGCTCTTTTCCGCCGAACCGGCATCCACTTCGGCGGAGAGCGCTCTCGTGACGAACTCGTCTTGGAGATGATGCCATGCGCCTGATCGTCGGGCTCGGCAATCCAGGGGCCCGCTATGCGGGCAACCGCCACAATATCGGTTTTCTCGCCCTCGACGAGATGGCGCGCGTCCACCGCGCCGCGCCCTGGCGGCGCAAGTTCCAGGGCGAGGTGACCGAGGCGACGCTCGGCAGCGAACGGGTCGTCCTGCTGAAGCCGCAGACCTTCATGAACGAATCCGGCCGCTCGGTCTCGGAAGCGCAGCGCTTCTACAAGATCGCCCTCGCCGACGTCATCGTCCTGCACGACGAACTCGACCTCGCCCCGGCCAAGCTCCGGGTGAAGCTCGGCGGCGGCAATGCCGGCCATAACGGCCTGCGCTCGATCACCGCTCAATGCGGCAACGATTACCGGCGCGTCCGCCTCGGCGTCGGTCATCCGGGCGACAAGGCCCTGGTTCATGCCTACGTGCTGAACGATTTCGGCAAGGGCGAGCGGGCCTGGGTGGAGGATCTCTGCCGCGCCGTGGCGGACCACGCTCCGCTGCTGGCCCAGGGCGAGGATGCGAGCTTCCAGAACAAGGTCCACCTCGCCATGGCGGGCCGGGGCTGGGACGACGTCAAGCAGGTCAATGCGGCGGCCACCGGCCGTGATTGACACGAAAACACGGGAACACGATATCTCCGGTCCTGGAGGTGGACATCATGAAGAACCTCACCATCACGCTGGAGGAAGACCTTTTCGCGTGGGCACGGGTCGAGGCGGCGAAGCGCGGGCAAAGCCTGTCGCGTTTCGTGAGCCAGGCCTTGGCCGATCGCAGGACACCCGAGGTCGCGGATCAGTTGGCCGCCTTGAGCGCCTTTCTCGACGGTCCCGGCTGGTCGGGCGTGTCCGAAAACCTGCCCAGGCGCGAGGAGCTCTATGACCGACCGGCTGTTCTTCGATACGAACCTGCTGGTCTACGCCATGGATCCGGCGGCGGCTGACAGGCGGGCGACGAGTGTGCGCCTGATCAAACTGGCATTCGGTCAACGCCGGCTCGTGATCAGTCCGCAAATCCTCAACGAGTGCTACGCCGTCCTGGTGCACAAGCGTAAACTCGTGACGCCGAGCGCCGCCGCCGCTTATCTGGCGACCCTCTATCCTGCTTGCACGGCAGCGCTGGATACGCAGACCCACCGCACGGCGATCGCGATGGAGATGCAGTATCGCCTCTCCTGGTGGGACAGCCTGGCCATCGCATCGGCCATCCAGGCCGGGTGCAAATCTTTCGTGTCCGAAGACCTGTCCGATGGACAGATCCTCGACACGGTTCGGGTCATCAACCCGTTCACGCCTCACGCCAGCGCTACGCTGGCACTCACCTGACGGACACGCGATCATGGGCTTCAAATGCGGCATCGTCGGCCTGCCGAACGTCGGCAAGTCGACCCTCTTCAACGCGCTGACGCAGACGGCGGCGGCACAGGCGGCGAATTACCCGTTCTGCACCATCGAGCCGAATGTCGGCGAGGTGGCGGTGCCGGACCCGCGCCTGGACGATCTGGCGCGGATCGCCACGTCGAAGGAGATCATCCCCACGCGGCTGACCTTCGTCGACATCGCCGGCCTCGTGCGCGGCGCCTCGAAGGGGGAGGGGCTCGGCAACCAGTTCCTCGCCAATATCCGCGAGGTCGATGCCATCGCCCATGTGGTGCGCTGCTTCACCGATGGTGACGTGACCCATGTGGAGGGCAAGGTCGACCCGAAGGCCGATATCGAGACCATCGAGACCGAGTTGATGCTCGCCGATCTCGACAGCCTGGAGAAGCGCCTCTTCGCCCTCGAGAAGAAGGCCAAGGGCGCCGACAAGGAAGCCAAGGAGATGCTCGACCTCGTCCAGCGGGCATTGCCGCTGCTGCGCGAGGGCAAGCCCGCCCGTCTGGTGAGCCGCAAGCCGGAGGAGGAAAAGCTGTTCCAGACCCTCGGGCTGATGACGGCCAAACCCGTCCTCTACGTCTGCAACGTGGACGAGGGGGATGCCGACAAGGGCAACGCCTATTCCGAGGCGGTGATCGCCCAGGCCAAGGCCGAGGGTGCGCGCGCGGTGGTGGTCTCGGCCAAGATCGAGAGCGAGATCGCGGTGATGCCGCTGGCCGACCAGGGCGACTTCCTCGAAGCGGTGGGGCTCGTGGAGCCGGGCCTCAACCGGGTCATCCGCGCCGGTTACGAGCTTCTCGGCCTCATCACCTACTTCACCGTGGGTCCGAAGGAGGCGCGCGCCTGGACCATCGAGAAGGGCACCCGCGCCCCGGCGGCGGCGGGCGTGATTCATACGGATTTCGAGAAGGGCTTCATCCGCGCCGAGACCATCGCGTTCAACGATTACACCACGCTGAAGGGCGAGAGCGGCGCCAAGGAGGCCGGCAAGTTCCGCCTCGAAGGCAAGGAATACGTGGTGCAGGACGGCGACGTGCTGCATTTCCGCTTCGCCAATTGAGCGGCCAAAACAGCCTCGGCCGGCGCTTGGCCGCCTCTGCAAAAAGGACGGTGTGCATCCCCTCTCCCCGCACGCGGGGAGAGGGCCGCGACGACCTCGTCGTCGGCGCGGCAAGGCGGCAGCCGAAGGTGAGGGGGCTCGTCCGGAATGCGCCTCTTCCGGGCCGGCCCCCTCACCCTCGCTCCGCTCATCACAAGCACGACGAGGTGCTCGTGATCCTCTCCCCGCAAGCGGGGAGAGGGGGTCCACCACTCTGGCTCGCGCGGCGCCATCCTCAGATCCGAAGACGAGAGGTTCAATGACCGGCATCACCTTCGAGGATTTCACCCCCGGCGACGTGATCGAGGGCGGCCCGCTCACGGTGACGCGGGAGGCGATCGTCGCCTTCGCGAAGGAGTTCGATCCGCAGCCGTTTCATCTCGACGAGGAGGCCGCTAAGGCGACGCTGGCGGGGCAGTTGATCGGCTCCGGCTGGCAGACGGCCGGGTTCGGCATGCGCCTGCTCCAGGCCCATGTCTTTCGCGGCGCCACCTCCATGGGCTCGCCCGGCATCTCGCAATTGCGCTGGCTGCGCCCCGTCCTGCCGGGCGACGCCCTGCGGATCGTCACCAAGGTGGAGGAGTGCCGCGCCTCGAACTCGAAGCCGGATCGCGGCTTCGTCCGCTTCACCCTCACGGTCGTGAACGGGCGCGACGAGTCGGTAATGACCCAGGCGTTTACCGTCATGTTCGCCCGGCGCGGGGCCAAGCCCCTGCCGCCCCGCGCGGTGACGCCCGGAGACCCGGCCGAGGTGATCGAGGGCAACGACGCGGAAATGCTGCTCTTCCTCAAACAGGCGAAGCTCGGCACGGTCCGCGATCTCGGCCGCCACGCCTTCACCCCGGAGGCGATCATCGCCTTCGCGAGGGACTACGACCCGCAGGCCTTCCATCTCGATGCGGACGCCGCCCGAAAGACCCATTTCGGCGCCCTCTGCGCCTCGGGCTGGCACACGGCGGCGGTGTGGATGAAGCGCCTGCACATCACCCGCCAGCGCGATATCGCCCTGACGGAACGGGCCGGTCCTGTGCCGCAGCTCGGCCCCTCTCCCGGCTTTCGCGACATGCGCTGGCTCGCCCCGGTCTATGCCGGCGACACGATCTCTTACGCCTGCACCCTCCTCGACAAGCGCGAGTCGGCCTCACGCCCCGGCTGGGGCGTCGCGACCCATCACAACACCGCGCAGAACCAGCGCGGGGAGCGGGTGTTCGAGTTCACGGGGTCAGTGTTCTGGCAATGGGACGCCCCCGTTTGATGGAGACGGTCCGATGCCGAGAAGGCAGATGCCTTTGGCATTCGTGCTCCGACGTGGTTAGCATGGGCCGTCAAGCCCCGAGGTTTGCCATGAACGCCCCACCGAAGTCCGAACAGACCACAGAGACGATCCGTCAGCGTCACGCTCGCTTGCGCCGCCAGGGTCTGAAGCCGGTGAGAATCTGGATTCCGGACCCAAGCTCCTCATCGTTCGCCGAGGAAGCGCATCGGCAATCGGCGGCCGTCGCCACGAGCCGTCATGCCGAGGACGATCAGAGCTTCATCAATGCCGCCTCGTCTTGGGACGAGGCGTGAGGCGAGGGGAGGTTTGGACGGTCTCAGGGGGAAAGGATTACGCCGGTAAGCCACGTCCGGTCGTGATCATTCAGGATGATCGCTTCGACGCGACCGATTCCATCACGGTCTGTGCATTGACGACCGATCCGACGGACGCACCCCTATTCCGGGTTCCACTGACGCCAAGCATGCGGAATGGTCTGCGCGCTGCGTCCCGCCTGATGGCCGACAAGGTGACGACCGTTCCGAAGTCTAAGCTCGGCAACAAGATTGGAACTTTGGACGAGGACGATATCGCCCGGCTCGACCGGGCGATCTTCGTTTTCCTTGGTCTAGCCTCGATATGACCGGTCGAGTGGACAAAGGGCTCTGAGCAGCCGCCGGGAACGGCACGGAGTCGTCCCTCGGCTAAACCGCCGAGCGCCGCTCCGGATACAGCGCCAACAATCCCTCCGCATCCGCCGAGGCCACGCCGCGCTCGGTGATGATGCCCGTCACCAGCCGCGCCGGCGTCACGTCGAAGGCGGGGTTCGCCACGGGGCTGCCGGGCGACACCACTTCGATCGTGGCGAAGCCGCCATCGGCGAGGCGGCCGGTGAGGTGGGAGACCTCGCGGCCGTCGCGCTCCTCGATCGGGATCTGCGCGACGCCGTCGGTGAGGGTCCAGTCGATGGTGGAGAAGGGCAGGGCGGCATAGAACGGGATGCGGTTGTCGGAGGCCGCCAGCGCCTTCAGGTAGGTGCCGATCTTGTTGCAGACGTCGCCCGAGGCCGTGGTGCGGTCCGAGCCGACGATGCAGACGTCGATCTCGCCATGCTGCATCAGGTGGCCGCCGGCATTGTCGGCGATGACGGTGTGCGGCACGCCGTGGGCATTGAGCTCGAAGGCGGTGAGCGCCGCGCCCTGGTTCCGCGGCCGGGTCTCGTCCACGTAGACATGGACCGGGATGCCGGCCTCGTGCGCCACATAGATCGGCGCGAGGGCGGTGCCCCAATCCACCGTGGCGAGCCAACCGGCGTTGCAATGGGTCAGCACGTTGAGGCGGCGACCTTTGGCCTCGTGCAGATCGGCCAGGATCGCGGCGCCGTGGCGGCCGATGGCATGGCAGCTCTCCACATCCTCCTCGGCGATGCGCCCGGCCTCGGCGAAGGCGTAGGCGGCGCGCTCCGAGACTTCGACCTCGCGCAGCTTGGCGGCGACACGGTCCAGCGCCCAGCGCAGGTTGATGGCGGTGGGGCGGGTGGCGGCCAGGGTCTCGACGGCATGGTCGATCCCGGCATCGGAAGCGTCCCGTCGCAGGCCCAGGGCCAGGCCGTAGGCCGCCGTGACGCCGATGAGCGGCGCGCCGCGCACGATCATGGTGCGGATGGCGATGGCCGCTTCGTCCAGGGTGGCGAGCCGCTTCATCTCGAAGGCGAAGGGCAGGCGGGTCTGGTCGATGACCTCGACGGACGCGCCGTCGGCGGCGGGCAGGATGGTGCGGTAGGGTGTGCCGTCGATGTTCATGCGCGGGCCTCTCGCATGTTCCGGGCGCAAGGGCCAGTCCTGGGGCCACGCGCCATGCTTGTCGCTTCGGTCCTTAAGGGACGTGCGAGCTGGAAGGCCAGCCGCTCGAAATCCCGCCCTACCTTCCTGGCTTGATTTGCACACCTGCTTTCGTAGGCAGACCGCGTCCCTCTCCCCCTTGTGGGGAGAGGTCAGGAGTGGGGGTGGCTCCGCCCGCCTCCGACGGCTGAGGGTCGCCCAATCACCCCCACCTCCAACTCCTCCCCACAAGGGGGAGGAGAGCCGCGCATCCCGCGACATGTGCGAATCTGAAAGCCCGCAAAAGGGGGTAGTAGGGTGAGACCGAACGAAAGCTCGCCCCGGTCAGAAGCTCACCGGCCGTGCCCGCTTCACCTGCGGGATCGTCTCGATCTCCGCCCTCACGCTCTCCGAGATCGGCGCATCCACGGCGCAGAAGCAGATGGCGTTGCCGCCCTCTTCCTCGCGGCCGAGATTGAAGGTCGCGACGTTGACGCCGGCCTCGCCCAGGATGGTGCCGAGCCGGCCGATGAATCCCGGCTTGTCGTGGTTGCGCACGTAGAGCATGTGCGGCGCGAAGGCGGCATCGATGGCGATGGAGCGGATCTCGATGATCCGGGGCTTGCCGTCATGGAACACCGTCCCGGCGGCGTCGCGCGGCATGTCCTCGGCATCCACGGTGATGCGGATGACCGATTCGTAGTCGCTCGCCCCGCCCTCGCGCTTGATCTCGTCCACCACGATGCCGCGCTCGCGCGCCAAGGCGGGGGCGGAGACCATGTTGATGTCCTGCAGGAACGGCCGCAGCGCCCCGGTCACCGCCGCCGCCGTGAGCGCGCGGGTGTTCATGCCGGCGACAGCGCCCTCGTAGGTGATGCGGATGCCCTTGATCGGCGCGTCCGTGAGCTGGCCGAGGAACGAGCCGAGCTTTTCGGCCAGCGCCACGAACGGCTTCAACCGGGGAGCCTCGTCCGCGGAAATGGACGGGAAGTTGATCGCGTTCGTAATGGCCCCGGTCATCAGGTAATCGGACATCTGCTCGGCGACCTGCAGCGCCACGTTCTCCTGCGCCTCGTTGGTGGAGGCGCCCAGATGCGGGGTGCAGATGACGTTCGGGTGGCCGAAGAGCGGGTTGGCGGTGGCGGGCTCCTCGATGAACACGTCGCAGGCCGCCCCGGCCACATGGCCCGAATCGAGGGCCGCACGGAGGGCCACCTCGTCCACGAGGCCGCCACGGGCGCAGTTGACGATGCGCACGCCGGGCTTCGTCCGGGCGAGGTTCTCGGCCGACAGGATGTTGCGGGTCTTGTCGGTCATCGGCACGTGGAGCGTGATAATGTCGGCCCGTGCCAGCAGCGCATCGAGCTCGACCTTCTCCACGCCGATCTCGAGGGCGCGTTCGGGGGAGAGGTAGGGGTCGTAGGCCACGACCTTGAGCTTCAGGCCCACCGCGCGGTCGGCCACGATGGCGCCGATATTGCCGCAGCCGATGATGCCCAGCGTCTTGCCCGTCAGCTCGACGCCCATGAAGCGGTTCTTCTCCCACTTGCCGGCCTGGGTGGAGAGATCCGCCTGCGGGATCTGCCGCGCCAGGGCGAACATCATCGCGATGGCGTGTTCGGCGGTGGTGATGGAATTGCCGAAGGGCGTGTTCATGACGATGACGCCGCGCGCCGTGGCGGCGGCGACATCGACGTTGTCGACGCCGATTCCCGCCCGGCCGATGACCTTCAGCCGCGAGGTCTGGGCCAGCACCTTCTCCGTGACCTTGGTGGCCGAGCGGATGGCGAGACCGTCGTAATGGCCGATGACGGCCGCGAAGCGTTCCTTGTCCTTGCCGAGGTTGGGGAAGAAGTCGACGTCGATTCCACGGTCACGGAAGATCTGAACGGCCGCGTTCGAGAGGGAATCGGAAATGAGCACCTTGGGAGCAGCCATGATGGCCTCCGGCTCTTGAGGAAGGGAATTATTTCGCAGGTGAGGCGTGACGGCGCGGCAGATCTCGGCCCTCCCCCCATTGCGGGGGAGGGTGGTCGCGGAGCGACCGGGAGAGGGGATGACCTCTCCGGACAGCGCGCTCCCCTCACCCGACCCGCTGCGCGGGCCACCCTCTCCCGCAGGGGGGAGAGGGGGGAGGGAGCATTGCCTCAGGCAGCCTTGGCGAGCTTCGCCTTCTCGGCCGCATAGGCCCAGTTGAGCCACGGCATCAGGGCCTCGAGATCCGAGGTCTCCACCGTGCCGCCGCACCAGATGCGCAGGCCGGCCGGCGCGTCGCGATAGGCGCCGATGTCGAAGGCGATGCCCTCGGCATCGAGCGTGTCGGCGATGCCCTTGGCGACCGCCGCCACGGTGGCGTCACCCTTGGCCAGCACGTCCGGATCGGTGATGACGAGGCAGACGCCGGTATTCGAATACGTCGCCGGGTCGACGGCGAGGTGCCCGATCCAGGGGGTCCGCGCCACCCAGTCGTGAACGACCTTGGCATTAGCGTCGGCGCGGGCATGGAGCGCGTCGAGACCGCCGATGCTCTGCGCCCAGCGCAGGGTGTCGAGGTAATCCTCCACCGCGAGGAGCGAGGGCGTGTTGATCGTGTCGCCCTTGAAGATGCCCTCGATCAGCTTGCCGCCCTTGGCCATGCGGAAGACCTTCGGGATCGGCCAGGCGGGGGTGTTGCTCTCGATGCGCGCGACGGCGCGGGGCGAGAGGACCAGCATGCCGTGCGCGGCCTCGCCGCCCATCACCTTCTGCCAGGAGAAGGTGACGACATCGAGCTTGGCCCAGTCGAGCGGCATGGCGAAGGCGGCCGAGGTGGCGTCGCAGATGGTCACACCGTCACGGTCGGCGGCGATCCAGTCGCCGTTCGGCACGCGGACGCCGGCGGCGGTGCCGTTCCAGGTGAAGATGACGTCGTTGTGCTTGGTGTCGATGGCCGACAGGTCCGGCAGCACGCCGTAGGCGGTCTCGTGGACGATGGGCGAGATCTTGAGTTCCTGCAGCGCGTCCGTGACCCATTCGGAGCCGAAGGCTTCCCAGGCGGCCACTTCGACGGTCTTGGGGCCGAGCATCGACCACATGGCCATCTCGACGGCGCCGGTATCGGAGGCGGGGACGATGGCGATGCGGTAATCGGCGGGCACGCGCAGCACGGTGCGGGTCAGCTCGATGGCCTCGACCAGCTTGGCCTTGCCGGCGGGGGAGCGGTGCGAGCGGCCGAGCGCGGCGTTCTGAAGGGCCTGCAGGGTCCAGCCGGGACGCTTGGTGCAGGGGCCGGACGAGAAATTCGGCACGCGGGGGCGCGTGGTGGGACGTGTCATGACAAAGTCCATCCTTACAGATGAATGCTCCTCGTTGGGGAGGAGTGGCCCGGCGCTGCCAATGGACCCGTCCCGGCGACTTAGCAAGATGCTCGGGCGATAAATTCAGTCCCGCCCGGCACAACGGAGCGGGTATTTCCGACCAAGTCTTTGAGAATCAGGCCTTTGTCGGGGGAGACTTGCTCGCACCCATCAGGTCGGGCCGGCGCTCGCGGGTGATCCGTTCCGCCTCGTCCCGCCGCCAGCGGGCGATGGCGCCATGGTTGCCGCCGGTGAGGATGTCGGGAATCGCACGGCCCTCCCATTCACGGGGGCGCGTGTAATGCGGATATTCGAGGAGGCCGCCCTCGAAGCTCTCCTCCTCCCCCGAGACCGACTTGCCCATGACGCCGGGCAGCAGGCGAACACAGGCATCGATGGTGACGAAGGCCGCGACCTCGCCGCCCGACAGGATGTAGTCGCCGATGGAGACCTCCTCGAGGCCCCGCGCCGCGATGACCCGCTCGTCCACCCCCTCGAACCGGCCGCAGACCACGACGATGCCCGGCCCCTCCGCCAGTTCGCGCACGCGACCCTGCGTCAGGGGGCGGCCGCGCGGGCTCATGAGCAGGCGGGGGCGGGTATCGCCGGGGGAGGCAACGGCATCGATGGCCGCACCCAGCACGTCGCAGCGCAGCACCATGCCCGCGCCGCCGCCGGCAGGAGTGTCGTCCACGGCGCGGTGGCGGCCGATCCCGTGCTCGCGGATCTGCCGGGCCTCCAGGGTCCAGGTTCCGCGCGCGAGCGCATCGCCCGAGAGCGACATCCCGAGGAGGCCGGGAAACATCTCGGGGTAGAGGGTGAGGATCGTGGCGGACCAGGGCGCGCTCGTCATGCCGCTTGATGGCGCGTGTGGTGAGGGCGGGTCAACAACGCCCTTCCGGTCTCATGCCTCTACGGGCTCCGCCGACGAACGCCAACGCGCCGCAACCGGGGGGAGGGCACTTCCGGGCGGGCCGCCTCGTTGTCCCGCCATGTCTCCTCGTCTCGCCCTCGCGGCCTTCCTCGCCCTCATTGTCCCGGCCTTCGCCACAGAACCGCTGGCACCTCCCGGCGCCCCCGCCTCCGCCTTTCCGAAGCCGGACAGGCCGGTGGCCGAGATCATCGCGCCGCTCTGGGCATCGGAAGCCCAGCGCGACAAGGTCGACGAGGTCGGCCAGGTGGCGCGGCTGATGCGGATCGCGCCCGGGGAGACGGTGGCCGATATCGGGGCCGGCAGCGGCTATTACACGGTGCGTCTGGCCGAGCGGGTCGGGCCGCAGGGGCGGATCGTCGCCGAGGACGTGACGCCGCGCTACCTCGCCGACCTGACGGCCCGCATCGCGCAGACCAAGCTCGGCAACGTCACCGTGGTACGGGGCGAGCCCCACGATCCGAGGCTCCCGTCCGGCTCCCTCGACGCGGCGTTGCTGGTCCACATGTATCACGAGATCAGCCAGCCCTATGGCCTCCTGCACAACCTCGCCGCTGCGATGAAACCCGGCGGCCGGGTCGGGATCGTCGATGCCGACGCGATTCCCTCGCAGCACGGGACGCCGCCGGCCCTCCTGCGGTGCGAACTCGCGGCGGCGGGCTACCGGGAGACCGGCTTCTCGGTGCTGGAGGGCGGGGTCGGCTATCTCGCGATCTTCGAGGCGCCCACGGTCGACGCGCGTCCCGTCCCCTCCGCGATCTCCCCCTGCAAGGACGTGGCGACGCGATCCGACCAGCGGTGATCGCGCCCGGATTCACGGTTCGGTAGCGGCGAAGCGCTAGGGTGGCCCCTCCTCGAACACCGAGCGGGAGAATGAGTGCGTGGTCCTGACGTTTTGGCTCGATCAGCCTGTCTGGCTGATGTTCGTCCTTCTGAGCGCCGTCTTCGCGGTCTGCATGGGTGCCATCAGCCTTCTCTCCACCTGGTCCGCGACGCGGCCGGGCATGCACAAGCTCGGGATCGGCGTCGTCGCCCCCTATTTCAACGCCATCTCGGTGATGCTGGCGCTGCTCACGGGCTTCGTGGCCAACGACGCCTGGGAGCGTCAGCGGCAGGCGACGAAGATCGTCCAGTCGGAGAAGACCAACCTCCTCGCCGTGCATGACCTGAGCCTCGCCACGGCCTCCGACATGTCCGCGATCCGCACCAAGCTGGTCGCCTATGCGAACGCGCTGATCGACGACGAATGGCCGAAGATGACGGTGGGCGAGTCGTCGGCGACCGCCAACGAGGCCCTGGGCGAGTTGATGCAGTCCGTGGCCGATCCCCGGCACAGCGCCGAGGCGGGAGCCGCCGCGCATGGGAGCCTTCTCGACGCGGTGATGAACCTGCGGGCCGAGCGCGGCACGCGCCTCGGCCTCGCCGACGTTCAGGGCGACCAGTCGAAATGGCTGACGCTGATGGTGCTGGCGCTGCTCACCCTCGTGTCCATCGGGCTGATCCACGTGGACAAGCCGGTGCCGCAGGCCGTGGCGATGATCCTGTTCTCGGTCGCTACGGTGACGACGCTGGGCATGATCGGACTGCACGAGCGGCCCTTCGACGGGCCGATGCCGGTGACGTCGGCGCCGCTGGAGATGGCACGGACGGCGATGACGACCGTCAAGCCCTGAGCGACGGCCCGGTCGGGTCGCTCCCGCCTCAGGCGGGCTCGTCGGGCGGCTTCGGCCCGGCGGGCGCGAACAGGTCTTCGGGCGGATCGACGACGACCCGGCCGTTGGCGACGTCGAGGATCGGGACGAAGGCCTTGGTGAAAGGCAGGAGCGCGGTGGGACCGCCCAGCGTCGGCTTGATCTCGAGGAGATCGCCGCCGCCGTAATTCGGCACGTCGGTGACGGTGCCGAGGAGCGCGCCGGACACATCCACCACGTCAAGGCCGACGAGGTCGGCCGTGAAGAACTCGTCTTCGTCCTCGACATGGCCGAGGCGGTCGCGCGGAAGGTAGATGGCGAGGCGGTTCAGGGCTTCCGCACCGTTGCGGTCGGAGACGCCCTTCACCCGCACAACGAGCAGGTCGGGCGAGGCTCCGCCGGCCCGGCGCACGTCGGTGAGCTCGATGCGCTGGCCCCCGGCGCCGATGAGCGGCCCGTAGGAGCCGATGGCCTGCGGGTCGCCGGTATAGGATTTCAGGCGGATTTCGCCGTTGAGCCCGTGCGCGCGACCGAACTCGCCCATCTGGACGAGGCTCGGATCGGTGGACGGTAGCGGCACCTCCGGCATCGGCCGGGGCCGATGCGCGGAGGTCGCCGAGCCCGAGCCGATGCGGCCCGGGCGGTCGCGACGGCCGCCATCGCCGGTGGGGTTGCTGCCTCCGGGACGGCGCGCCATCGCGAAAACGCCTTAGGCCGCGGCGTCTTCGGCCGGGGCGGCGGCCTTCTCGGCGCGCTTGGCGGCGCGCTCCTTGGCCTTCTCGCCCGGCTCGGCCTTCTGCGGGTTGTTGCGCGCGGGACGCTTGGCGAGGCCGGCGGCGTCGAGGAAGCGCAGGACGCGGTCGGTGGGCTGGGCGCCCTTGGCGAGCCAGGCCTGGATCTTCTCGGACTCGAGCACGATGCGGGCCGGATCGTCCTTGGCCTTCATCGGGTCGTAGACGCCGACCTTCTCGATGAAGCGGCCGTCGCGGGGCGCGCGGGCATCGGCGACGACGATGCGGTAATACGGGCGCTTCTTGGCGCCGCCACGGGTGAGACGGATCTTGAGGGACATGGTGTGCTCCTGGAGGTTGGTGATCTGATCGTTCTGGGCGGATAGCGAGTAGTGAGTAGCGAAGAGGGCCGGCCTGCCGCCCCTTCGCTATTCGCTACTCCCCATTCGCCCCTACTTCTTCTTCCCGAACGGGAAACCGCCGAGGCCCGGCAGACCGCCCGGCCCCTTCGGTCCTCCGAGCCCCGGAAGGCCCGGCATCTTTCCGCCGCCGAAGCCCGGCGGCATGGGAGGCAGCTTGCCGCCCATCTGCTTCTGCATCGCCTCGATCTGCTCGGGGGTCGGCTCGGGCATGCCGGGGGGAAGGCCGGGCATGCCGCCCATCCCGCCACCGCCGCCGAGACCGAACATCGAGCCGAGCGCCTGGCCGATGCCGCGCTTGCCCGACCCCATCGCCTTCATCATATCGGCCATGGTCCGGTGCATCTTGAGGAGCTTGTTGAGCTCCTCCACCTTCGTCCCCGACCCCGCGGCGATGCGCTTCTTGCGGGAATTCTTGAGGATGTCGGGATTCTTGCGCTCCTGCGCGGTCATCGACGAGATGATGGCGCGCTGGCGCTTGAACATGTTCTCGTCGAGATTGGCGCCCTCGACCTGCTTCTTCATGGCGCCCATGCCGGGCAGCATGCCCATCAGGCCGCCGATGCCGCCCATCTTCTCCATCTGGGCGAGCTGCATCGACAGGTCGTCGAGGTCGAACTTGCCCTTGCGCATCTTCTCCGCGGTGCGGAGCGCCTGCTCGTGGTCGATGGTCTCGGCCGCCTTCTCCACGAGGGAGACGATGTCGCCCATGCCGAGGATGCGGTTGGCGACGCGCGAGGGATGGAACTCCTCGAGGGCGTCCACCTTCTCGCCGGTGCCGACGAGCTTGATCGGCTTGCCGGTGACGGCGCGCATGGAGAGCGCCGCGCCACCGCGCGAATCGCCGTCCATGCGGGTCAGCACGATGCCGGTGACGCCCAGGCGCTCGTCGAAGGCGCGGGCGGTGACCACCGCGTCCTGGCCGGTGAGCGCATCGGCCACCAGCAGGACTTCGTGGGGATTCGTCGCCGCCTTGACCTCGGCGGCCTCGGCCATCAGCGCCTCGTCGAGGGTGATGCGGCCGGCGGTGTCGAGCATCACCACGTCGAAACCACCGAGGCGGGCGGCATCCATGGCGCGGCGGGCGATCTGCACCGCCGACTGGCCCTCGACGATGGGCAGGCTGTCGACGCCGACCTGCTTGGCCAGGATCGCCAGCTGCTCCATGGCGGCCGGGCGGCGGGTATCGAGGGAGGCGAGCAGCACCTTGCGCTTGTCGCGGTTGGTCAGGCGCCGGGCGATCTTGGCGGTGGTGGTGGTCTTGCCCGAGCCCTGGAGGCCGACCATCAGGATGGCGACGGGGGCGGGGGCGTTGAGATCGATGAGGCCGGCCTCGGAGCCGAGCATGGCCACGAGTTCGTCGTTGACGATCTTCACGACCATCTGGCCGGGCGTCACCGACTTGACGACGACGGCGCCCACCGCTTTCTCGCGCACCTTCTCGGTGAAGCCGCGCACCACTTCGAGGGCGACGTCGGCTTCCAGCAGCGCGCGGCGAACCTCACGCAGGGCGGCGGTGACGTCGGCTTCCGTGAGCGCACCCCGACGGGTGAGCCCCGAGAGGATACCGGACAGGCGGTCGGACAGGCCTTCGAACATCGTCTGGCTCTCCGAACCTACTGGAACAGGCCGGCGGACGAGACGCGCCGCACCTGCAGCGCCGCCTCGAAGGCGTTGATCGCCGACGCGAACTTGTCCCGGCAATCGGGATTGCAGAACCCGACGACGGACCCGTTGTAGAGCGTCAGGGAATCGGCCGCGATCGGCTTGCCCGACCAGGGGCAGACATCGTTGACCGCATCCTCGATGCGAAGGGGTTCATGCGCTTGCGACAGGGCGAGACTCACTCGTCTGGATCGGCGGAGCGACGGCCTGTTTCCAACGCGAAACTCGCCCGAGGGCGCATCGCGCTGTCGGGCGTTGACCTCCGGCCTCACAGGGCCGGTCGGCGTTCGTATTGACGACATGTCGTCGGATATGAGGTTGGCGGACTAGTCCGAGAGCCCGCGCAAGTCAAGATCATGGTCGAGCGGGCGATGCATTCATGTCGATGCCCGCCTTGGGAGTACCTCACGAAACTCCCGGTCGCTTCCCGCTCACGGCCCTTCTCGCTCACGGCGCAACGGCGCAGCGGGAGTTTTGTGAGAGACACCGAGTCGCCCAAACGGCGGTGAATAGCGTATTCAGACATCCAAACCGCCAAGCTTGGTCAGTGAGCGTGTGACCCGAAAGAGAGAGTGCCCGTCCCGCATGCCGGATTTTTACACGCTGTATCTGGTCGTGCTGATAGCCGGGCTCTCCCATTGCGTGCTCTGGGCCAGCGTCCTCTATCGCTACAGGGAGCTGGCCGGGGTGCGCTACTGGCTGGCGGGCAGCCTGGCCAAGGTGGCGGGCGGCATCCTGCTCGCCCTCGATGGCGGCGTCGGGAATTTCGCCACCACCGTCGGCGGGAATGCCGTCGCCTGTCTGGCCTTCTACCTGAACACGGTCGGCCTGCGCCGCTTCCACGGGGACAAGCCGCGTTGGGCTCTCCATGCCGGGCTGCTGGCCGCCAGCGTGCTCGCCATGGCGCTCACCTGGCAACCCTGGTGGGGCCAGAACCCGCTCTACGTCACGTCGCAATGCATTCCTCTCGCGCTCGCCGTCCTCTATCTCGCCCGGCGCCGGATTCGGGAGCTCGGCGCACTCATCACGATGAGCGCCCTGGCGACCGCGATCACGGCCCATGGCATCGTCGCCTGCGCGGTGACGGTGAGGCTCAGCGGCATCGCACCGGATGTCTCCCTGGTCTTCCTCGCGGCCATCGACCTGCTGGTCTTCATCCTGGCGGGCATCGTCTGGAATTTCGGCTTCCTCGTCTCGGTGGTCGACAGCCTGATGGCGACGGTGGAGCGGCTGGCCGCCGAGGACGACCTGACCGGCCTGCCCAATCGCCGCCAGTTCATGCGGCAGCTCGCCGGGGAGTGCGCGCGCGAGACCGGCGAGCCGTTCAGCGTGATGCTGATGGACCTCGACCGGTTCAAGGGGATCAATGACGGCCTCGGCCACGTGGCCGGCGATGCCGCGCTCCAGCACGTGGCGGACGCGGTGCGGGGAAGCATCCGCCCCGCCGATGTGTTCGCGCGGCTCGGCGGCGACGAATTCGGCATCCTGCTTCGCGGGATCGAGGGGGATGCGGCAACCGAGATCGCCGAGCAGGCCAACGCGGCCCTGCGCGCTTCGCCCTTCCTCTGGCGTGGGGAGACCATCGGGCTGACGATCAGCATCGGCGTGACCTCGGCCGTCCCCGGCAGACACCACACGCCGGAGGAACTCATCGAATGCGCGGATTCCGCGCTCTACGCCACGAAGGGCCGGACACGAGACGGCTGGACATTCCTGCCCTTCGCGTCCCGGCCGGGCTTCGGCGCAGGTCAGGCGGGCGGGGCGAAGGCCGCGCGCCTGCCCGACCGGGCCTCCCGCATCCCGCTGGCAGGCTGAACCGACCGCCTGCGGTCGAGCGCTATGAGAGTCACGCATCTCGCGGGATGCGCGGGACCCTCCTCCCCAGCGGATCTCGGGCCTGCCCGAGATCCGTCGAGCTTGTGGGGAGGAGTTGGAGGTGGGGGTGGTTGGGCGACCCTCACGCTGCGGAGGCTGGCGGAGCCACCCCCACTCCTAACCTCTCCCCACAAGGGGGAGAGGGACGCGCCCTGCCTAAAAGCAGAGGGATAAATGCAGCAGGCTCGGCCGAGAGCGATCAGAGCGAGGCCCCCGGACTCACCGTTCCTCGAATTTCGGCTTCCGCAAGTCCGCCTGGAGTTTCAGCACCTCGTCGATGCTCATCGAGCACCTGCTCCAGTTGGTCTCCATGATGTTGATGGCGGTGAAGCTGTAATGGGCCTTGCCGCCATAGGCGTCGAACGGCGTGCCGTCCGGGTCCGGCGCCACCGGCTTGACGTAATCGACCCGGTAGGACGGGTGGCCGCCCTTGCCCGTGACCGCGATGCGGACCGAGGCATTGCCGTGCCGTTTCTGGCAGAAGCGCATGTTGGTGAGCAGCCGGCTCAGATAGGCGTCGGCCTCCTCCAGGGTGGGGACGACGTCCGCGAGAGTCGCGTCGGAGGGAAGGTGCGTCTTCTTGATCATGTCGGCCCGTGAGGTTGGTGGCGCACCATAGGCACACCTCCTAAGCGATGCGAGACCCCGCCCGGCGCAGCCGGGATCAACCCGCGACGAGTTCCCGCGCCGGAGCGGCCCGGACCGGCGCCGCGGCGACATCCGCCAGGATCTCGTAGGAGCGCAGGCGGGCGGCATGGTCGTGGATGGCGCTCGCCACCATGAGTTCGTCCGCCCCGGTCTCGGCGATCAGGTCGGCGAGCCCCCGACGCACGGTCTCCGGCGAACCGACGATGGCGCGGGCCAGCATCCCCGAAGCCTGGCGCTTCTCGGAGGGCGACCAATAGGTCTCGATATCGTCGATGGGCGGCGGCAGCAGGCCCCGCGTGCCCCGGAACATATTGGCGAATTGCTGCTGCGCCGAGGTGAACAGGCGGCATGCCTCGGCATCGGTCTCGGCCGCCACGACGTTGACGCCCACCATGGCATGGGGCGCCGTCGACTGCTCGGACGGGGTGAAGCGCTCGCGATAGACGGAAAGCGCCTCGATCAACGCATCCGGCGCGAAATGCGAGGCGAAGGCGTAGGGCAGGCCGAGCATGGCGGCGAGCTGCGCCCCGAACAGGCTGGAGCCGAGGATCCAGAGCGGCACCTTGGTGCCCGTCCCCGGCACGGCCTGGATCACCTGGCCCGGCTGCGCGTCGCCCAGCAGCGCCTGGAGTTCGAGGACGTCCTGCGGGAACTGGTCGGACGTCTCGGGTGAGCGCCGCAGGGCGCGCAAGGTCCGCTGGTCTGTGCCCGGAGCGCGCCCGAGGCCCAGATCGATCCGGCCCGGATACAGGGTCTCCAGCGTGCCGAACTGCTCGGCGATGACCATGGGCGAGTGGTTCGGCAGCATGACCCCGCCGGCCCCGACACGGATTCGGCTCGTGCCCGAGGCCACGTGGCCGATGACCACGGAGGTCGCCGCGCTGGCGATGCCCACCATGTTGTGGTGCTCGGCGAGCCAGAACCGCCGATAGCCGAGGCGCTCGGCGGCCCGCGCCAGGTCGAGGGTGTTCCGCAGGGCGTCGCCGGGCGTCGCGCCATGCGGCACGAAGGCGAGGTCGAGAACGGAAAGAGGGATCATGAATCGCGTGTCCGTTTGCATGAGCGACCGGCTCGCGCCGGCCATGAACGTCCCCACCCGGAAGAGATCGCGACGCCGCCGCCGCTTCGCAACCGGGCCGTCCGGCGCAGGAGCCATGCGTTCCGGCCGGCGCCGAAGCGATCCTCTCGTCATCCGACCCGCGACAGCCTCGCGGCACGACCTATATGGCTGGGCCTCGACCTCCCGCCCCGAACCCGAGCAACGCCACCGTGTCTCCCGGATACCTGCCCTTCGCCGGCGCCCTCGATCTCCCCGCCTATACCTGTGACAATTGCGGGTTCTGGCAGCGCCATTTCGCGCCGCCGCCCTCGTGTCCGATGTGCCTCGACGCACGTCACGTGGTGCCGCAGAAGGGCTGGCAGTTCTGGAGCGAGCGCGAGGCGCAGGACCGCTTCCCCTGCCATTGGGAGGAGCTGGAGCCGGGAATCTGGCGTTTCTGGAACGATCCCGTCTCCGGCATCGGGCCGAGCGCCTACCTGATCCAGACGCCCGACGGGAATATGGGCTTCGAGGCCTGCCCGGTCTTCAGCGAGGCGGCGCTGAAGCACATCGCGTCCCTCGGCGGGATGCAGGTGCTGTCTTCCTCGCACCCTCATGCCTATGGGGCGCTGGTGCAGCTGCAGGACCGGTTCGACCCGGAACTGTGCCTGCCGGCCGCCGACTTCATCTGGAGCGCGGCCTTGCAGGTCTCCTGGCCCTACGACGATTTCCTCGAACCGCTGCCCGGCCTCGAACTCCACCGCACGGCAGGGCATTTCGACGGCCACGCGATCCTGTTCGACCGGGGGCGAAAGATCCTGTTCTGCGGCGACGCCCTGAAATTCGAGCTCGACCCGAAGGATTTCCGCCGGGCCGAGACGATCTCGGCGCACAAGGCCTTCGTGCGCGGGGTGCCGCTGACCACCAACGAATTGCGCCGCTACCGCGACGTCTTCGCCCAACTCGACTTCACCCAGACCTGGACCCCGTTCGAGCCGGCCGCCAATTGCGGCCGGGCCGAGGTGCTGGCGCTCATCGACGGCATGCTGGCGACCCGCCCGCACGCCGCCCCGGTGAGGCTGGACAGCCTCCGGCGATAGGTCAGACCCGTTTGGCGGTCTGGCCGAACATTACCTTCTTGGCGTCCTCGCTCATGGTCTTGCCGTGGTCGGGGTTGACCTCGGGCGCGCGAGCATAGGCCGCCTTGGTGCCGGGACGCTCGGCGATGGCGGTGAACCAGCGCTTGAGGTTGGGGAAATCGTCGAGGTTCTGGCCCTGCTTCTCCCAGGGGACGATCCACGGATAGGAGGCCATGTCAGCGATGGAGTAATCCGGCCCGGCGACGAACTCCCGGTCGGCCAGACGCCGGTCGAGGACGCCGTAGAGCCGGTTCGTCTCCTTGACGTAGCGCTCGATGGCGTAGGGGATCTTCTCCGGCGCATATTGGGAGAAGTGGTGGTTCTGGCCGAGCATCGGCCCGAGTCCGCCCATCTGCCAGAACAGCCATTGCAGCACCTCGGCCCGACCCGGCAGGTCGGCGGCGATGAAGCGTCCGGTCTTCTCCGCGAGATAGAGCAGGATCGCGCCCGATTCGAAGAGAGTGATCGGAGCGCCGCCCCCCGGCGGTTCGTGATCGACGATGGCCGGCATCCGGTTGTTGGGGGCGATGGCGAGGAAGTCCGGCTTGAACTGCTCGCCCTTGCCGATGTTCACCGGCTTGATCGTGTAGGGAAGCCCAGCCTCCTCCAGGAACATCGTCACCTTGTGGCCATTCGGCGTCGGCCAGTAATGCAGATCGATCATCGAAATTCCTTTCAGCGCGCCGCGATTGCCGGGCAGCGCCGAAGGTCGAGTTGGCGACCGCCGGCACCGAGGTCAAGCCGCGCCGGTCACGCGAATACCGGGCTGGTCGAGTGGCAGGTCACTAGAATGCGAGGGATTGTTCGACCGATTGCTTCAGGGTTCTCGTGCTTGCATGATCGCTCACGGGGGTACCCGAGCGGGAGACCGGCAGGATGAGCAGCGCTATCTCGATCAGCGGCGGCGGGATGGTGGCGGCCTCCCAGCGCTTCAGCAACGCGGCGGAACAGATCGCCTCGGTCGGCATGACCATGCCCAGCCCGACCCAGGTGGATCAGATCCTCCCCAGCCCGACCCAGGTCGACCTGTCGAGCTCGGCCATGCAACTGTTGGAGAGCAAGGCGAGCTTCGAGGTCAACACGGCGGTGCTGAAATCGACCCTCGACACCGAGAAGCGCGTCCTCGACATCCTCGTGTAGCATCCCGCCCGTAGACCGCTCCGCGCTCGAGGCATAGCACCCCCATCCATCGACGGAGGCCCCTCCCGATGACGATCACGGTTTCGCTGAGCTCACTTGGACTGCTGAAAGCCATCGACGTCGTGACGGATGCCCGACGCGACGCCCTGCGCCAACGCGAGGCCGAGCCGAACGTCGTCTCCGTCAATGTCGGCGCGCGTACCGAACCAACCTCGAACGCCCGCCCGACAGGTCAGAACCGCGTCGTCGACGTGTTGGTCTGACATTGTACCGATAGCCTGAAAATTAACCGGCCAGGGTGACAGTCGGCGTCAGGTTAGAGCTGGATCCATGACGTGACTACCAATCGTCGCCGCGCCTCGCGGAAAGGTGCATTTCGCATCGGGGCGCTCTCCTTCGCGGGCGAGCGGGCGGATATCGACTGCCTGGTCTGGGACCAGTCCGAGACCGGCGCACAGATCGAGGTCGAGTCTCCCGAGGAGGTTCCGGACGAGTTCATCCTGGTGATGACCGCCTACGCCAAGCCGCGCGCCTGCACGGTCGTCTGGAGACGGGACCGGAAGCTCGGCGTGGCGTTCTCCGTCTGATCCGCAGAGCCGCCGACAGGGGAGGGGCCGCAGAGTTCGGCTCGCCTTCACCATCGTGGCGCTTATCTCTGCGGCGCGCTTGCTGTTTGCTTCCAAAAACCGTACCTCCGCTCTGCGCGCGAGCGTGTCGGGGTGTAGCGCAGCCTGGTAGCGCATCTGGTTTGGGACCAGAGGGTCGTAGGTTCGAATCCTATCGCCCCGACCAATCGCGTGCGTATCGGCCGTTCTCTCCTGCTGGAGCTATCGACCCCACGATGCCGAGTGCTCGAATCTATCAGCCCGCCAAGGATGCCTCGCAATCCGGCACGGCCCGCACCAAGGCCTGGCTACTGGAATTCGACCAGAGCTCCCCGCGCGACACCGACCCCCTGATGGGCTGGACCGGATCGTCGGACATGCTGCAGCAGGTCAGGTTGTCGTTCGAGACCCAGGACGAGGCCGTCGCCTACGCCACCCGCAACGGCATCACCTTCCGGGTCGAGCAGCCCCAGAAGCCCGCGATCCGCAAGGGCCTGTCCTATTCGGACAATTTCAAATTCAACCGCACGGCGCCTTGGACCCACTGAGATCGCCGGGGCATTCGGCTCAGATCTGAGTCAGAATCGTGATCGCGCCGAATATCAGGACCGACGCCACGGCGACGGCGAGCAGAATGAGTGCGGCGCGTGATTCGCGCATTTCGTTATCGGTCATCGAGCCTTCGTTACGATAAAAGCCGCGGAAATGGGAGCGGGTCCGGATGCCGGGAGGTATTCGGGACGCCGCACGTTGTGTCGTACCGTGTATGGCGGGGCTCTCGACGCCGGAAGCATGCCGTCGGATCGATCGACCAGGTCCCCGGTGATTCCGCCCAGTCGGGCGATGACGCGCGCAGTTGCATGACCGGCCGCGCGCGACGGGCCTGACGACACTTCCAAGTTCCGGTCCGAGCCCCGCGGCAAGGGAAACGCCGTGGGGAGGGAGGTCCCGGCGCAATCGCTCGTCGCCGACCGCGCCCCCTACAACCGCGCCAGGAGTTCGGCCTTCTTGGACGAAAACTCCGCCTCGGTGAGCACGCCCTTGCGGTGGAGTTCGGACAAGCGCTCGAGGGTCGAGATCACGTCCCCCGAGGGGGCTCCGGTCTGGTGGAAGTCCGGCTCCGGGGCCGGACGCGGACGGTCTTCGGTGCGGGGCGGGGCCACGATCGGCTCGGGGTGGAACGGCTTCGGTTCGAGGGAGCGTTCCGGCGTGGGGGCCACGCTGACCCGCTGGAGCGATTCGAGGTCGACGTAACCGTTGCGGCCGCTGAAGCGGAGGCTCTGCGTATCGCCCTGCTGCTGCGAGACGCCGGAAATGTCGTAATGCCCGGTATCGTAGAGGACGAGCGTTCCCGCGGTTTCCACCGCGAGCAACCGGCTATCCGGGAAATAGGCGTAGCGCATGCCGTTCTGCGAGCCGGACGTCGCCGGTCGGCCGAGTTCGGCGGGCCACCAGGTCGCGGAAGCCGAGCCGTCGTCCCAGCCGCCGGGGGGCAGGGATTGGGCGAGATCCGAGCAGATCGCCGCCACGCGCGACTTCAGATTCGCGTCGAACATGTTGCCGATCATGGTCATGCCGCCGGACGACCATTGGCCGAACCCTCCGAGTTCGGGATGGTTGAACTGGGCCATGGTCCCATTGCCCGCTTCCAGCGCGCGCATGAGATGGCGCACGGCGTCGACGCTGACGCCGTGCCGGTCGGCGACGGTCTGCAAAACGGAAGATCTGTCGGGCATGGGCTGGCTCCAGAACGGCGACGATGTCGAGCGCGGCAAAGCGACCCGACCATAGTACGGCATTGACGCGAAAGTGCCTCTCGCACCGCAAAAAGTTTCCGCGCCGGCGGACCTTACGGTCAAGCATGAACGTTCACTCGGCAGAATTCATGCCGTCGGGCTCCGCCTCAGGCAGCGAGCCCCCCCTGGAGTGATCATGGTCGCCAAGAACCCCCCGATGCCGCAAGCCGCCACGCAGACGAAGGCGGTACGATCGCGCATCAAAGAGGGATCGCCCTATCCGCTGGGCGCCAATTGGGACGGCCTCGGCGTCAACTTCGCCCTGTTCTCGGCCCATGCCACCAAGGTCGAGCTCTGCCTGTTCGACGATGCCGGAGAGCAGGAACTCGAGCGGATCGAACTGCCCGAATATACCGACGAGATCTGGCACGGCTACCTGCCCGACGCGCGTCCCGGCACGATCTACGGCTACCGGGTCCACGGCCCCTACGAGCCCAAGGCCGGCCACCGCTTCAATCCCAACAAGCTGCTCATCGACCCCTACGCCAAGGGCCTCGTCGGCTCGATCACCTGGAACCCGGCCCTGTTCGGCTACCAGATGGAGACGGGCGACGACCTCACCTTCGACGAGCGCGATTCCGCGCCCTTCACCCGCCGCAGCCGCGTCATCGACCCGGCCTTCACCTGGGGACGGGACCGCAAGCCCCACGTGCCGTGGGAGAAGACGATCTTCTACGAAACCCATGTGAAGGGCTTCACCAAGCTGCATCCGGCCGTGCCGGAGAAGCTGCGCGGCACCTATGCCGGCCTCGGCAACCCGGCGGTGCTCGACTACATCAAGAGCCTCGGCGTGACCTCGGTGGAGCTCCTGCCCGTCCATGCCTTCGTGCAGGACGATTATCTCCAGGAAAAGACCCTGGTGAATTACTGGGGCTACAACACGATCTCGTTCTTCACGCCCGCCCGGCGCTACGCGGCGGTGCCGGATTTCGCCTTCTCCGAGTTCAAGGAGATGGTGGCGCGCATGCACGGCGCCGGCCTCGAAGTGATCCTCGACGTGGTCTACAACCACACAGCCGAGGGCAACGAGAAGGGGCCGACCCTGTCGTTCAAGGGCGTCGACAACGCCTCTTACTATCGCCTGATGCCGGGCGACGAGCGCTACTACATCAACGATACCGGCACCGGTAACACCTTCAACCTGTCGCACCCGCGCGTCCTGCAGCTGGTGACCGATTCCCTGCGCTACTGGGCGACGGAAATGCGGGTCGACGGCTTCCGCTTCGACCTCGCCACCATCCTCGGGCGCGAGCCGCACGGTTTCGACGAGGGCGGCGGCTTCCTCGACACCTGCCGGCAGGACCCGGTGCTGAACTCGGTCAAGCTCATCGCCGAGCCATGGGATTGCGGTCCGGGCGGCTATCAGGTCGGCGGCTTCCCTCCCGGCTGGGCGGAGTGGAACGACCGCTTCCGCGACGATGTCCGCGGCTACTGGCGCGGCGATTCCGGTCTTCTGCCGAGCCTCGCCTCGCGCATCACCGGGTCGGCCGACAAGTTCAACAAGCGCGGGCGCAAGCCCTGGGCCTCGGTGAACTTCCTCACCGCCCATGACGGGTTCACGCTGAACGACACGGTCTCGTACAACGAGAAGCACAACCTCGCGAATGGCGAGGACGGGCGGGACGGGCATTCCCACAACCTCTCGAACAACTACGGCGTCGAAGGCCCCACCGACGACGAGGCGATCAAGGCGGTGCGCACCCGCCAGATGCGCAACATGATGGCGACGCTGTTCCTCTCGCGGGGAACGCCGATGCTGCTTGCCGGCGACGAGTTCGCCCGCAGCCAGGGCGGCAACAACAACGCCTATTGCCAGGACAACGAGATCTCCTGGCTCGATTGGGAGGGGATCGACGATGCCGGTCGGGACCTCGCCGAGTTCACGCAGCGCCTCACCATCCTGCGCGAGGCCCTGCCGATCCTCACCCGCGGCCGGTTCCTCTCCGGCGCCTATGACGAAGACCTCGGCGTCAAGGACGTCACTTGGCTGAGGCCCGACGGCGAGGAAATGTCCACGGAGAACTGGACGGATGGCGGCGCGCATTCCATCGCCGTCCTGCTCGACGGCCGCGCCCAGGCTTCCGGCATCCACCGCCGGGGTGGCGATGCGACGCTGCTGATCCTCTACAACGCCTATAGCGATCTCGTCTCCTTCACCCTGCCGGGTTCCGTCGGCGGCGTCGGCTGGACGCGGCTCCTCGACACCAACCTGCCCGACAGCCAGGAGGTCGGCACCTGGGCCATCGGCGACCGCTACGACGTCACCGGACGCTCGATGCTGATGTTCGTGCTGAAGCCCGAGGAAACCGAAGGCGACGAGGCGACCGAGATGGAGCGCTCGTACCAGCACGTGATGCAGGCGTTCGAACGCGCCAATATCGAGAGCGTGCGCTTCGCCCCCTCGGCGACCTGACCCGCGCTCCGCCGAGGTGAATGCTGCGTCGGCCACGACGAGCGCGGCACGACGAAGGCCTGGAGATGCGTCCCGACCCCGCCGGTCGGGCGCAACTCCAGGCCGTTTCGATCGATGACGACGGGGGCGCCTGCGTCGTCATCGCGAGATGTGTCGAGGGAAACGGATGATGTGCCAGCCGTTGGGTATTTCTGACCCACCTTCATTCCCTGGCACGACAACCGACAGATGATGACCGATAGCCCCGAGAAGCCGCCTGCTGGTGTACCGCCGCGCGTGAGAACGGGAGCGGTGTCGGAGATCGCCGATCACACCAGCGACATCTTCTTTACGGCTGTCGAAGCGACCCGGATGCCGATGGTGGTCACCGACCCGCGGCAGGACGACAATCCGATCGTCTTCGTCAACAAGGCTTTCCTGGGCCTCACAGGCTATGCAACCGAGGAGATCATCGGTCGCAACTGCCGCTTCCTGCAGGGACCGGACACCGACCGGGACAGCGTGAACGCCCTGCGCGAGGCGATCCAGGCCCGGCGGGAATTCGCCACCGAGATCGTCAACTACCGCAAGGACGGATCGACGTTCTGGAACGCGCTGTTCGTCGCGCCGATCTACAATGCGGCCGGCGAGCTCGTGTATTTCTTCGCCTCGCAGCTCGATGTCTCCCGCCGCCGCACCGTCGAGGAGGCGTTGGGTCAGGCCCAGAAGATGGAGGCGCTCGGCCAGCTGACCGGCGGCATCGCCCACGACTTCAACAACCTTCTCCAGGTCATCGTCGGCTACATCGATATTCTGAGCCACGGGCTCGACCGTCCGGATGCGGACCGGAACCGCCTTCGGCGCGCAACCGACAACATCCGGACCGCCGCCGAACGGGCGACCACCCTGACCCAGCAGCTTCTCGCCTTCGCGCGCAAGCAGCGTCTCGACGGCCGCGCGGTCAATCTCAACGCCCTCGTGAAGGGCATGGAGGATATGGCCGCGCGCAGCCTGGGTGACGCGATCACGCTGCGGCTCGACCTGGGCGAAGACCTCTGGAACTGCCGTGTCGACCCGGCACAGGCGGAGGTCGCCCTCCTCAACATCCTCATCAATGCCCGCGATGCCATGCCGGAGGGCGGCACCGTCGTGATCTCCACCGAGAACCGGGATATCGGCGCGCAGGATCTGGGCTCGCAGGATTTCGGCGGGTCGGAACCCCTGGGTGAGGGTCGCTACGTCACCGTGACCATCACCGATACCGGGGCGGGAATCTCGCCGCCGACCCTGGCGCGGGTGATGGAGCCGTTCTTCACGACGAAGGACGAGGGCAAGGGCACGGGGCTCGGCCTCTCGATGGTCTATGGCTTCGCCAAGCAATCCGGCGGCGCGGCGCAGATCGAGTCCGTCGTCGGCGAGGGAACGCGCGTCCGCCTGTCCTTCCCCGCCGCCGCCGAGGACGACCGGGAGCCCAACCGCGCCGTGCCGGGGACGGTGGATCGGCAGGGGACCGAGACCATCCTCATCGTCGACGACCGTGAGGACGTGGCCGAACTGGCGCGAACCATCCTGCGCGACAGCGGCTACACGCTGTTGATGGCCCGGAACGGACGCGAGGCGCTGGAGATCCTGGATTCGAGCGGTTCGGTGGACCTGTTGTTCACCGACCTCATCATGCCGGGCGGGATGAACGGCATCATGCTCGCCCGCGAGGCCAAGCGGCGGCAACCCCGATTGAAGGTCCTGCTGACCACCGGCTACGCCGAGGCGAGTCTCGAGCGAACCGATGCCGGGGGTTCGGAGTTCGATCTCCTGAACAAGCCCTATCGCCGGACCGATCTCATCCGCCGCGTTCGCGCCATCCTGGACGGTCCGACCGACGGCAGCTGAGGCAGCGGCGCGGGGCCCGCTACGGGAGGCGCGCCATGCCACAGGGTGACAAGTCGAAATACACCGACAAGCAGATCCGCAAGGCCGAGCACATCGCGGACTCCTACGAGGAGCGCGGCGTGCCGGAGAAGGAAGCCGAGGCCCGCGCCTGGGCGACCGTCAACAAGGACGATGGCGGCGGCAAGCATCCGGGCGGATCGGGGAGGGGCAAATCGAGCTCCCACCCGGCGGCCCACAAGGGCGGCGCCGCCGGCGGAAAGGCCTCGGCCTCCCGCACCGCCGAGCAGCGCTCCGCCTCGGCAAAGAAAGCCGCCGCGACCCGCAAGCGCAACGCCGAGGCGGCAAGGTCTTCAACCTGAAGCGGCGATGGCCGGGCATTCCCCTCGCCCCGCCCGGCGGGGAGAGGGGGAACCCGAGCCTCGCCCTCAGGCCATGGCGGTCTTCAGGTTCGCGTCGACCTTGTCGAGGAAGCCGGTGGTGGAAAGCCAGCGCTGATCGGGGCCCACCAGAAGGGCGAGATCCTTGGTCATGAAGCCGGCTTCCACCGTGTCGACGCAGACCTTCTCCAGGGTGTTGGCGAACTTGGCGAGGTCGCCGTTGTCGTCGAGCTTGGCCCGGTGGGCGAGGCCACGGCTCCAGGCGAAGATCGAGGCGATGGAGTTGGTGGAGGTCTCCTTGCCCTTCTGATGCTCGCGGTAATGGCGCGTCACCGTGCCGTGCGCGGCTTCCGCCTCCACGGTCTGGCCGTCCGGCGTCATCAGCACCGAGGTCATCAGGCCGAGCGAGCCGAAGCCCTGGGCGGCGGTGTCCGACTGCACGTCGCCGTCGTAGTTCTTGCAGGCCCAGACGTAGCCGCCGGACCATTTGAGGCAGGAGGCGACCATGTCGTCGATGAGGCGGTGCTCGTAGGTGATGCCGAGCGCCTGGAACTTCGCCTTGAACTCGGCGTCGAACACTTCCTGGAACAGGTCCTTGAAGCGGCCGTCATAGGCCTTGAGGATGGTGTTCTTGGTGGACAGGTAGACCGGGTACTTGCGGGCGAGGCCGTAATTCAGCGAGGCGCGGGCGAAGTCGCGGATCGACTCGTCGAGGTTGTACATCGACATGGCGACGCCGGCGGCGGGGAACTTGAACACTTCCTTCTCGATGATTGTGCCGTCGTCGCCCTCGAACTTGATGGTCAGGCGGCCCTTGCCGGGCACCTTGAAGTCGGTGGCGCGATACTGGTCGCCGTAGGCGTGGCGGCCGATGACGAAGGGCTGGGTCCAGCCCGGCACGAGGCGCGGCACGTTCTTGCAGATGATCGGCTCGCGGAAGATCACGCCGCCGAGGATGTTGCGGATCGTGCCGTTGGGCGAACGCCACATCTCCTTGAGCTTGAACTCCTCCACCCGCTGCTCGTCGGGGGTGATGGTGGCGCATTTGACGCCGACGCCGTGGCGCTTGATCGCCTCGGCCGCATCGACGGTGACCTTGTCGTTCGTCTCGTCGCGGTGCTCGACGCCGAGATCGTAATAGTCGAGGTCGAGGTCGAGATAGGGGTGGATGAGCTTGTTCTTGATCTCGCTCCAGATGATCCGGGTCATCTCGTCGCCGTCGAGTTCGACGACCGGGTTCGCCACCTTGATCTTCGACATGATCCTCAGAACCTTTCTCATCACGCGGCCGGGGCCGGCCGCGCTCCCGCTGCGGCGGTCATAGCGCGCTGCAACAGGACGCGAAAGCCGTGCCCCTTACAGATCGGGCGGGGCGTCGGCGGGCTCGAAATTCGCCGATCCCCCTGGACATCCGGCGACGGGGCGGGAATGTGCGGGCCATTCCGACATCGAGAAGGACATGTCCATGAGCGAACGCATCATCCTGCGGGCCGGCGAGGCCCTGGTCGCCGGCGGCCCGCCCAACACCGCCTCCGAGCCGGAGGTCATCATCGGAGAGCTCGACGGGCCGGTCGGCACGGCGCTCGCCACCCTCACGGGCGATCAGGTGGTGGGCCATTCCCGCGTCTTCGCGCTCTTGAACACCGACATCATGGTGCGGCCGGTGACGCTCTGCGTCTCCAAGGTCAGCGTCACGGAATCCAAGTACACCTCCATCCTCATGGGCACGGTGCAGTTCGCCATCGCCAACGGCGTCCTCGACGCCGTGCGCCTCGGCTACATCCCCAAGGAGAAGGCCAACGATCTCGGCATCATCTGCTCGGTCTGGCTCAGCCCCGGCGTGATCGAGGCGGAGACGGTCGACCACAAGGCCCTGTTCGAGATCCAGCGCAAGGGCATGACGGAAGCGATCCGCAAGGCCATGACCAACGAGCCCTCGATCGACTGGCTCCTGGAGAACCAGGACAAGATCATCCACAAATACTACCAGATGGGCCTCGACGGTAAGATCTGAGCGCCTGTCTGAGTCGTTTTTTCCAAGCATTTACCTCATCCTGAGGTGCCGCGTAGCGGCCTCGAAGGAGCCTTCCAGGGATCCCGCGACCGCTGGAGGGCTCCTTCGAGGCCCTTTGCTCCTGCAAAGGGCACCTCAGGATGAGGAGATTTGATTGGATGATCTTTTCAATTGGCACGAAAATCCGCCGAAAAATCCAATCGAACAGGCTGTAAGGCGCTTCTCCCGAGGGTCATCGCTCGAGGCGATCGCCCCGCGGCTCCCCATCCTCCCCATACGGACTATGCGTCCGGCCCGCTCCATGGCAGAGGGCGACGATGATCGCCCCCGTCGTCATCCTGGTCGAACCGCAGCTGGCCGAGAATATCGGCATGGTCGCCCGCGCCATGGCCAATTTCGGCCTCTCCGAACTCCGCCTCGTCGCCCCCAAGAACGGCTGGCCGAAGAAGGGCGTGCGCGAGGCCGCCTCCGGGGCGACGCATGTCCTCGACGACGCCACCGTCTTCGCCACGGTGCCGGAGGCCATCGCCGACCTGAACTATCTGCTCGCCACCACGGCCCGCGAGCGCGGGCAGATGAAGCGCGCCTATGCCCCCGACGAGGCGATGGCGGATGTGGCCGCGCGGGCGGGACAGCGCGTTGGCGTGATGTTCGGCCGGGAGCGGATCGGGCTCACCAACGACGAGGTGTCGCTGGCCGACGCCATCGTCACCTTTCCCGTCTCCCCTGACTTTCCGTCCCTCAATCTCGCCCAGGCGGTGCTCCTCGTCGGCTACGAATGGCGCAAGGCCTCGGGCCAGGCCCGGCTCCCCTTCACCGGGGAGATGCAGTCGCCGCCCGCCACGCGCGAGGCGATGGCCTCCCTCGTCGCCAGCCTGGAGGGTAGCCTCGAGGCGGGCGGGTTCTATCCGCCCGAGAAGCGGGACGTGATCGCCCGCAACATGCGCGACATGCTGCACCGCATGGCCATGACGGAGCAGGATGTCCGGACGTTTCGCGGGGCGTTGCGCGCCATGACCAGGATCAAGGCGAAAGAGTGATTATTGTTATCGCTGTGGCCGGTTCTTAACGCCTGCGCGACGATTGCGTGAGAGTGTGATGCACCATGTGGAAGCATCGTCTCAGCGCCATTGGCGGCGAATTCGTCTCGGTCGCGCGGGAAGCGGCGTTCCAGCAGGAGCGCCTGCCCGAGACCCTGCGCCATGCCCGGCTGGTCTTCCTCTGCGGCCTTTTCCTCAACACGCTCTTTCTCCTGAGTGACTGGCGCTTTGCGGGTCAGACCCATTTCTGGGTCGCCGTACCGGCCCGTGGCGGCGTCATCCTGATCTCGCTCATCTGTTTGCTGGCGACCCGGAACGTCGCCAGCTTCGGCAGGCTGCAGGCCGTCATGGTGACGTGGGAGATCATCGTCGCCGGCTGCGTCGCGGTCCTGTGCTCGTCGCGGTCCGACATCGCGCTCTTCGTCATGCTCCTGCTGCCCGCGATCTACATGATCGTCGTGCCGACGCGCTTCTTCTGGAGCGTGGCGAGCAGCGCGCTCGCGTCGGTTGCGCTCACGGCGGGCTATCTCCTGCCCGCGCCCCTGTCCTCCACGGCGTTTGGAGTCTGCCTCGCGGTGCTGGTGTCCAACATCGCGATGCTGCTGTTCGTGGTGCGGTCGAACCGCCTCAGGCGTCTGGAATGGATGGCGACCCAGGCCGAGCGCCGTGCCAACACGGAACTGGCGGAAAGCCGCCGCCTGTTCGAGACCATGTTCAAGGCGGTGCCGATCCCGATCGTGGTGTCACGCCGAGACGACGGCCAGATCGTGGATGCCAACGACGCCGCCAACCGCTTCTACGGGCTCGACGACGGTGAAGACCTGACACAATACAGGACGCGCGATCTCCTCGACGGGGATGCCCGCCGCCTGATCCAGGCGGAACTCGACAGGACCGGCACCGCCGACGAGATCGAGATCAGCACGGGAGCCCAGGGGCGGGTGCGACGGGACGCCATGCTGTCGGCGGTCACCGTCGAGATGGACGGGTCGACCCGCATCATTTCCAGCCTCGTCGACATGACGAGCCGCAAGGCGGTGGAAGAGCGGATTCGCCTCGCTGCCCAGCGCGACGTCCTCACCGGCCTGCCGAACCGTGCCCTGTTCCAGACCACCCTCGATGCGGCTCTGAGCCGGGCAGAGGCGTCGGGAGAGCGCATCGGCCTCATCCTCATCGATCTCGATGCGTTCAAGGAAGTGAACGACACCCTCGGCCACGAAGCGGGCGACGCGGTGCTCAAGGAGGTCGCCCGGCGTCTCGGCAAAGCCATAGGCGAACGCGATCTCGTCGCCCGTCTCGGAGGCGACGAGTTCGTCATCATCGCCCCCTGCGAGAAGGACCGTCACCAGCCGAGCCGGCGTATCCATGCCCTGTCACGGGCGATCCTCGATGTCCTGAAGCCGGCGATGGCGGTATCGGGGCGCGTGGTCTCGCTCCGCGCCAGTCTCGGCCTCGCCCTCTACCCGGAACACGCCGCCAATTCGACCGACCTCTTCACCAACGCGGACCTCGCCCTCTACGCGGCCAAGGCGGCCGGACGAAACCGCGCGACGCTCTTCGTTCCGGCGCTCCGGGCGGATATCGAACATCGCGTGTCCGTCGCCCGCGAGATGAGGTCGACCCTCGAAGTCGGCGGCCTGATTCCCTATTACCAACCCAAGATCTGCCTCGCCACGGGCCGGATCATCGGCTTCGAGGCCCTGGCGCGGTGGCAGCATCCCACCCGCGGCCTCCTCTCGCCGGCGAGTTTCTCGACGGTCTTCGACGATGCCGAGATCGGGATCGCGGTCGGCCATGTCCTCGCGCGCCAGATCTTCGCCGACATCGCGGGGTGGATCGCGAAAGGATACGATCCCGGCCGGGTGTTCCTGAACCTGTCCTCGGCGCAGTTCGCGCAGGACAACCTCGCCGAATGCCTGATCGCCGATCTCTCCGCGGCGGGGCTCGCCCATGACAGGATCGGCGTGGAGGTGACGGAGACGGTGCTCCTCGGCGGCCATGGAGACCGCGTCTCGGCGATCCTCTCGGACTTGCACCGCGCCGGCGTCCGCGTCGCGCTGGACGATTTCGGAACCGGTTACGCCTCCCTCACCCACCTGAAGCAATATCCGGTGGACGAGATCAAGGTCGACCGCAGCTTCGTGCGCGACCTCGAACGAGACCCCAACGACGCCGCCATCGTCACGGCGGTGGTGCAGCTCGGCCAGAATCTCGGCCTCGACGTCACTGCGGAGGGCGTCGAGACCGAGGCGCAGGCGGAATTCCTGCGCGGGCAAGGCTGCGCCTATGCGCAGGGCTACCTGTACAGCAAGCCCATGCCGCAGAGCCGGGTGCCGTGGTTGCTCAACAAGCACAGCGGCAGGGCCGCCTCCCTGGGAGCGGCGGTCTCCGCCGAGCTCAAATTCGCCTGATCAGGCGTCGACCTGATCCAGCGCCTGGGCGATATCGGCGATCAGATCCTCGACGTTTTCCAGTCCGATGGACAAGCGTACCGTCTCCGGCCCGACCAGGGCCGCCGCCTTGTCGGCCGCGCTCAGCTGGCGGTGCGTCGTGGTGGCCGGGTGGATCGCCAGAGATTTGATCTCGCCGATATTCACGAGGTGCGAGACGAGCTCCAGGCCCATGATGAACTTCACGGCCGCCGGCTCTCCGCCCTTCAGCGCGAAGGTGAAGATCGAGCCCGGCCCATCGGGCACGTAGCGGGCGGCGAGCTCTTCGCCCTTCTGGCCGGGCAGCGCCGGATAGCTCACCCATTCCACCGCCGGATGATCCTTGAGGAAGGCGGCCACCGCCTTGGCATTCTGGCAATGCCGCTTCATCCGCAGGGGCAGGGTCTCGATGCCGGTGAGCGTCAGGAAGGCGTTCATCGGCGATAGGCCGGGGCCGAGATCGCGCAGGCCGAAGAGTCGACAGGCGACCGCGAAGCTGAAATCGGGGAAGCGGTCGGAGACGACCAGCCCGTCGTAATCGGCCCAGGGCTCGGTGATGAGGTTGTAGCGCCCCACGGCCGCCGGCCAGTCGAACGTGCCCGCGTCGCAGATGATGCCGCCGATGGTCTGGCCGGACCCGCCGAGGAACTTCGAGGTGGAGTGGAACACGATGTCGGCCCCGTGCTCGATCGGCCGGATCAGGGCCGGGGAGGCGAGGGTGTTGTCCACCACCAGGGGCAGGTTGTGCCGCTTGGCGACCTCGGCGATGCCGGCGATGTCCATCACCGTGGCGCAGGGATTGACGATCGACTCGCAGACGATGGCCTTCGTCTGCGGCGTGATCGCGGCCTCGAAATCGGCGGGCGTCAGGCCCTTGGCGAAGAGCGGCTTGAGGTCGTAGCGCGCATCGAGCCGGTTCATCAGCCCCAGCGAGCCCCCGAACAGGCGCGGCGAGGCCACATAGGCGTCCCCGCTCTTCATCAGCGTCATCAGCACGAGGAGCAGGGCGGACTGGCCCGAGGAGACGGCCACGGCCGCCTTGGCGCCTTCCAGCGCGGCGACCCGGCGCTCCAGGGCGGCGACCGTGGGGTTCGAGCCGCGCGAGTAGGAGAAGCCGGTGCGCCGCATGGCGAAGATGTCGGCGGCCTGCTCGGTGGATTCGAACACGAAGCCGTTGGTGAAGTAGATCGGCTGGACGCGCGCGCCCGTGGCGGGGTCGGGTGCCGCGCCGGCATGGACGGCCTGGGTGGCGAAGCGGAGCGGGCGGGTCTCGGTGGCCATGATGGGCGTCGCGATCTTCGAAAGAGGTGGCGGGGTCAGGCAGCGCGCCTGGCGAAGGCCCGCAATGTCCGGACCAGGGTGTTGGGCGCGTAGGGCTTCGGGATGAAGCGCGCGCCCTCGGGCATGTCGTGCGGGCCGGGCGTGCCCATGCCGGAGACGACGAGGACGGGGATCGTCGGCCAGCGATGGGCGACGAGGCGGGCCAGCGCGAACCCGTCCATGGAGCCCTGCGGCATGTCCACGTCGGTCATCATCAGGTCGATCTCCTCGTTGCGTTCGAGGATGGTGAGCGCCTTGTCGGCCTGCGGCGCTTCGAGGACGCGGAACCCCGCATCGACCAGGGTATCGGCCGCCTCCATCAGGAGGAGGCCGTCGTCTTCCACCAGGAGGATGACCGGGGGCTCGCCGGAAGTCTCGAAAGGATCATGCGTCATGCAATGCGAACGATCTCGATGGGGGATTGGTTCGCGGGGTAGTCCCGACGCCGCCGAGGGTCAACCCGGGGGCGCCGGGCTGGAGACGCGCCCAGGCCTGCCAGCAAAATCAAGCGCTTAACGCCGCGTCGAGATCCTCGATCAGGTCGGCCGGGTCCTCGATGCCGATGGAGAGGCGCACCACTTCCGGCCCGGCCCCGGCGGCAGATTTCTGCGCGTCGGTGAGCTGGCGGTGGGTGGTGGAGGCCGGATGGATCACCAGCGAGCGGGTGTCGCCGATATTCGCCACATGGGAGAACAGCTGGAGATTGGACACCAGCTTCACGCCGGCCTCGTAGCCGCCCTTGAGGCCGATGGTGAAGACCGATCCGGAGCCGAGGGGCGTGTAGCGCCGGGCGAGCTGGTGATACTTGTCGGTCTCCAGCCCCGGATAGCTCACCCATTCCACCGCCGGATGGGCGTTGAGATGGGTCGCGATCTCCAGCGCGTTGTCGCAGTGGCGCTGCATCCGCAGGGGCAGGGTCTCGATGCCGTTGAGGATGAGGAAGGCGTTGAACGGCGAGAGCGCGGGCCCGAGATCGCGCAGACCCAGCACCCGGATGGCGATGGCGAAGCCGAAATTGCCGAAGGTCTCGGAGAGGACCATGCCGGAATATTCCGGGCGCGGCTGCGACAGCATCGGATAGCGGTCGTCGCCGGCCCAGGCGAAGGTGCCGCCGTCGACCACGAGGCCGCCGATGGAATTGCCGTGGCCCCCTAAGAACTTGGTGGCCGAATGCACGACGATGTCGGCCCCGTGCTCGAAGGGGCGGATGAGGTACGGCGTCGCCATGGTGTTGTCGACGATGAGCGGGATGTTGTGGCGCCGGGCGATCACCGACAGCGCGGCGATGTCGGTGATGACCCCGCCCGGATTGGCGATGGATTCGCAGAAGATCGCCTTGGTGCGCGGCGTGATGGCCCGCTCGAACGAATCCGGGTCGTCCGTATCGGCCCAGACCACGTTCCAGCCGAAGCTCTTGTAGGAATGGTTGAACTGGTTGATCGAGCCGCCATAGAGCTTGTTGGCCGCCACGAACTCGTCGCCCGGCTGCATCAGCGCGTGCATGGTGAGGAACTCGGCCGCATGGCCAGAGGCCACCGCCACGGCGGCGGTGCCGCCCTCCAGCGCCGCGATGCGCTCTTCCAGCACCGCATTGGTGGGGTTGGTGATGCGCGAATAGATGTTGCCGAAGGCCTGCAGCCCGAACAGCGAGGCGGCGTGGTCCACGTCGTCGAACACGAAGGACGTGGTCTGGTAGATCGGCGTGGCCCGCGCGCCCGTGGTGGCATCGGGAGCGGCGCCGGCATGGATCGCCAGCGTGTTGAAGCCTGGGATACGGTCGGTCATCACTTACTCCGGGGGCCGGCGGGCACGCACTGGATGTCGTTCTAGCGCCTGTGCCGGGCCAGACGGAAGAGGAGCCACATCCCCGTTCCGCTTAAACGAACAGAAGTTCTTTATGGCGGACGATGCGCGCGGGTCAAGGGTGAGTGGTGTCGCGAGCGGTGCATCGCCTCTCCCCGCCGGGCGGGGAGAGGGACGCGTCTCCCCCTCGTCGGGGAGCGCGTCGAGGCGGCAGCCGAGGGTGAGGGGGTGCGTCCGGAAGAGCACCACTCGGCGATACCCCCTCACCCTCGCTCCGGCTTCGCCTGCGCTCATCGCGGACACAACGAGGTGTCCACGATCCTCTCCCCGCCCGGCGGGGAGAGGGGGGAGGGCGCGCACCCCCGGCACGATCCTGCACGAATTCGCATGGCACTCGGCCCCGCCTGCGGTTATAGCGCCGCACATGCTCCAGCCCGCTCCGCCCCCTTCCGTTCCCGCCGCGCGGATCCTCATCGCCAGCTTCGTCGGCACGGCGATCGAGTTCTACGATTTCTACGTCTACGCTACGGCCGCCGCCCTGGTGATCGGGCCGATCTTCTTCTCGGCCGACGATCCCTCGGTGCAGACCCTGGCGGCCTTCGCCACCTTCTCCATCGCCTTCATCGCGCGGCCGCTGGGGGCGGCGTTCTTCGGGCATTTCGGCGACAGGGTCGGGCGCAAGGCGACGCTGGTGGCCTCGCTGATGATCATGGGCCTCTCCACCGTGCTCATCGGCTGCCTGCCGACCTATGCCACCGCCGGATGGTGGGCGCCCTTCGCCCTCTGCGTGCTGCGCTTCGGCCAGGGCATCGGCTTCGGCGGCGAATGGGGGGGTGCTGCCCTGCTGGCGGTGGAGAACGCCCCGCCGGGGCGACGCGCCCTCTACGGCATCTTCCCGCAGCTCGGCGCGCCGGTGGGCTTCATCACTGCCAATCTGGGCTTCCTCGGCCTCGCGCTGGCCTTGAGCCCGGCCGATTTCCAGGCCTGGGGCTGGCGCATCCCGTTCCTCGCCTCCGCCGTGCTCGTCGGCGTCGGGCTCTATGTCCGCCTGAAGCTCACAGAGACCCCGGTCTTCAAGGCCGCCATGGAGAAGGCACCGCCCGAGCGGGTGCCGCTCGCCACCATCTTCACGAAATACATCAAGGCGACGCTGCTCGGCACCTTCGCCATGGTGGCCTGCTACGCGGTGTTCTACCTCTCCACCGTCTTCGCGCTCAGCTACGGCGTCTCGAAACTCGGCTTCGACCGCCCGACCTTCCTGCTGTTCGAATGCGTCGCCGTGCTGTTCATGGGCTTAGGCATCCCGCTCTCGGGCTGGGCCGCCGACCGCTACGGCCGCCGCCCCGTCCTCCTCACCGGCCTCGCCTTCACCGCCTCGCTCGGCCTGCTGCTCGGCCCGATGCTGGGAAGCGGGCAGGGCGGCCTGGTGCTCGGCTTCCTCTGCCTCGGCCTCTTCGCCATGGGCTGGCTGTTCGGCCCCATGGGCGCCCTGCTGCCCGAGCTCTTCCCCACCCGCGTCCGCTACACGGGCGCCTCGGTGACCTACAACCTCGCCGGCATACTGGGCGCCTCCGCCGCGCCGTATCTGGCGCAGCAGCTGAGTGAGTGGGGCGGGATCGGTTGGGTTGGGCTGTATCTGGCCGTGGCGGCTGGGGTTAGCTTTGTGGCTGTGGCGTTGATGGAGGAGACGGGCGGGATGGAGAATTTATCTCGCCACAATTAGCTGCGGAGGAATTATCCTATCGATATGTAAGGAAGAGGGCTTAAAGTTTTCATTTTTCGAAGCTCTTCGTAAGCCCTAAAAGCACGATCCAATCTTTGACCAGTAGCCTTGCTTGGCTTACGACGCCGAGTCTCCTCCCAGGGATTACCCTCGACTTTATCTCCAATACCTTCAATCACATAAAAATAGGCGGCCGTCGCAGCCAGTTCAAGCTCCACGGCATCAATGCGCTTCGCTTCTTGTATAAAGTTCTTTCTGTCTTGATCACTATCATTATCACTTCCGGCGACAGTATAGATCGAATATCGCCCACCCCAATCAGCTACACGTTCTTCCTCAACAACAGGACCCAAGACGACTGCGATCTCCATCGCCTGAGCGAGCTCTTCGCTATAAGGTCCATAGTGGCGATACTCGAAAGCGAATTCATCTCCGAAGCCGGCCAGTTGCGTTAAAAAGGCGATCTTCTGGAGTCGGGTACGCCCAACAAGCTCTCCTCCAGCGTCCTGAACGATGCGGGCCGCGGCCAAATGCGGATCACGACTAGGCATCGTTGCACTCCTCAATCTTTGTTCTCATTATGTTCCACACAATCTCGCTGGCTTCAACGTCATCTCGGAACACATATGCCCTGCAAAGATTAAAAGATTCCGCATTCCCGATGATAGGAGAAAGATCAGCCATGTCCTTAGATCTACCATCTCCAAGTCGAATTAAGATTTGATTAAGAGGCGTCTTTGAGTCCTGAAACCGCTTGTAAGGATGTCGAACGTATTGGTCTAACATAATTCTAGAACTGTCTCCGTACTTCTCAATGTTGATTTCTCTGAGTGCAGCGGCAACACTATCGCAAGTCAACTTTACTCGAGCCTGCCGCTGGTCGCGCTTTTCGCCAGCCTTTTGCGGCAGTTCTGACTCAACGTGTTGCCGCACATCAATGCAACGAGTCAAACGGCGTTCACTTAGAGCATGCGCTAGTTTACGGACATCTTCATCGCCCGATTCGGCAAGCATAGGAAGCGCGCCCCAAAAAACAGTGTCATCTAATGCCGTTGCCCGACTTAGATTCCCTGGCTCCGCAATAAATCGAATTATTGGGTGGTTTATAGGCAGACCCGTTTTATCAATGTTCCCATCATTAGTCAGCTTAACAATACGACGTATCATAGCCTGAAATACTACTTCGGCGCCCCTAGTAGCTTTGTGTAGATAAACATTAGGATATAGATGAAATAATGCCAGAACATAACTTTCAGCAGTTTGCGCTGCTTTCGGGCCAAGGACTAACGTTTCGACCGTGCCGGTACTTGTTTCATCAGAACCGGTTGGGACCTCTGCAACTTCAAGATTTGATAAAAGCCAAGTTGGATCGACTCCGCTACTCTGAACGCCCGTCATCAATCGGTCGCGTTGCATATAGTCCAATCGATCAGCATCAAACTGACTAGATACAAGCGATCCGTAAAGATCGATTGGTATTTCCTGAGCTATTATATCAGCAACGTTTCCAGAATAGCCTTTTCCAAGCTCTTTGTTAAGTATTTCTCCAATCTCACTATCGCGAATTAGCTGCTGGCTTACATCTTCGTGTTTTGCCATCGGCCATTTAAATTCTTTACCAACAGACTCGAAGGCGTGACTAAACATCCCATGCCCGACATCATGCAAGAGCGCTGCGGCAAGCGCAAACTGGGCTTGCTGCTGCTTAAATTGCTGATCATGCGATGCAACGTACCTCTCGATAACTCGCATTAGCTGACGAGCTGTATGAAAAACCCCAATACTATGAGCGAAGCGCGTATGTGTGGCGCCCGGAAAAACAAATTCTGAGAACCCAAGCTGCCGAATGCGGCGAAGTCGCTGAAATGGTCGAGTTTGAACAACCTGCCATAACGTGCTCTCGAATTGACTATTGTCAAACTCGATCAGATTGTGAACTGGATCGCGAAGTCTCTGAGATTTTGGCTTTGGCATCTGCTGCGACTATTAGCCTACAAGACAAAAAGAATTAGGTCACCAAGCTCACATACGTCGCGCCTGCGCGAATCGCCGTGAGAGAACAACCATAGATTGATACTCGGAAAATGCTAATACTATTCCGGTCTCACATAGAATTTTTTTAAAAACTACATGGGGGAAGCAAGCTTATACACGAGCCTATCTCAAGCTTTCACCCCCTCTCAATCGTCAGCCTTTGCACCCCCTTCCCCCCCAAAACCGGCCGCTTCGAACTCAAGATCCGGGAATTCACCCCGGTCCAGCCGATCTCACCCGAGATCCGCCCGTACTCGATCTTGGGGCAGCGGTTCATGATCACTTGGATGCCCGCCGCCTCGGCGCGGGCGGCGGCCGCGTCGTCGCGGACGCCGAGCTGCATCCAGACGATCTTCGGCAGCACCGGCAGGGCCAGGGCCTCGTCGACGAGGCCGCCGGCGGCCTCGGAATTGCGAAAGATCTCGACCATGTCGACGGGGCCGGGGAGGTCGGCGAGGCGGGCGGCAACGGGCTTGCCCAGCAGCATCTGCCCGGCGAGGCCGGGATTGACCGGGATCACGTCGTAACCGCGCGAGAGCAGGTATTTCAGCACGATCCAGCTCGGCCGGGCCGGGTTCGCGGACGCGCCCACGAGGGCGATGGTCTTCGTCTCCGTGAGGAGCCGGCGGATCAGCGCATCGGGATAGCGGTCGTGCCGGGAAGGATCATGGCGGACGGCGACGGGGTCGGTCATCGGGACTCTTGCGTGACGGGCTCATAGACTTGTCCGTCATCGCGCCCCGTGCTGCAAGGCGAGCCATGACGACTGCCATGAGCCTGCCTGAGACCATCGCCTTTCTGGAGCGGGACTTCCCGCAGATGAACCATGACGGGCCGGCCTTCCACCTCGAATCGGTGGGTCCGCTCGCCGCGCGGATGCGGCTCGACCATCACGAGCGCTTCCTGCGCCCCGGCGGCACCATCTCCGGCCCGGCCATGATGGCGCTCGCCGATTACGCCCTCTACGCGGCGATCCTCGCCAATATCGGCCCGGTGGGCCTGGCCGTGACGACGAACCTCTCCTTCAATTTCCTGCGCAAACCCGGCCCCACCGGCCTCGTCGCCGAGGCCACGCTCCTCAAGCTCGGCAAGCGCCTCGCGGTGGGGGAGGCGCGCCTCTTCGCCGCCGGCTCGGACGACCTCGTCTGCCACGCCACGGGGACGTATTCGATCCCGCCGGAGCGGTGATCGGCCGCCTCACCCTCCCCCCTCTGCGGGGGAGGGTGCCTGCGGAGCAGGCGGGAGAGGGGGCGACCTCTCCGGAAATGGCGCTCCCCTCTCCCGACCCGCATTCGCGGGCCACCCTCTCCCGCAGAGGGGAGAGGGGTTATCCGTTGCGGTATCCTGATACCTCAGCCCCGAAATGCTTCATCCGCTTACGGTTTTTGCCGATTCCGCTCACCCGAAATGCCTTGACGACTCATCCGCAGCCCCGTATTGCAGCCTCCAACGCCGCTGCGTGTCTCACGTGGCGGCGCATCGTTTTGCAAGACATCATACGGAACGCCACGGGATGAAGACCTTTTCTCTGAAGCCCGCCGACGTCGACAAGAAGTGGATCATCGTCGATGCGGAGGGTCTGGTCGTCGGCCGGCTCGCCACCATCATCGCGATGCGCCTGCGTGGAAAGCACAAGCCTTCCTACACGCCCCACGTCGATTGCGGCGACAACGTCATCGTCATCAATGCCGAGAAGGTGAAGTTCACCGGCCGCAAGCGCGAGCAGAAGGTGTACTACCACCACACCGGCTACCCGGGCGGCATCAAGGAGCGGACCGCGAAGTTCATCCTCGACGGCCGGTTCCCCGAGCGCGTGGTCGAGAAGGCCGTTGAGCGCATGCTCCCCCGTGGACCGCTGTTCCGCCAGATCATGGGCAACCTCCGGGTCTACAAGGGCACCGAGCATCCCCACACCGCCCAGCAGCCGCAGGCGCTCGACGTCGGCAGCCTCAACCGCAAGAACGTGAGCGCTTGATCATGGCGACCCTCCAGTCCCTCTCCGACCTGAACCGCGCCAACGTCGAAGATCCCGAGAACGCGGCCCCCGTCCACGTTCAGAAGCTCGACGCCCAGGGCCGCGCCTATGCCACCGGCAAGCGCAAGGACGCGGTCGCCCGCGTCTGGATCAAGCCCGGCAACGGCACCGTGGTGGTCAACGGCCGCACGGTCGAGACCTACTTCGCCCGCCCCGTGCTGCGCATGATCCTGCGCCAGCCGCTCACCATCGCCAACCGCGTCGACCAGTACGACATCACGGTCACGGTGCATGGCGGCGGTCTCTCCGGCCAGGCCGGCGCCGTCCGTCACGGCCTGTCCAAGGCGCTCACCTATTACGAGCCCGAGCTGCGCGCGCCCCTGAAGCGCGAAGGCTTCCTGACCCGCGACAGCCGCGTGGTCGAGCGCAAGAAGTACGGCCGCAAGAAGGCTCGCCGCAGCTTCCAGTTCTCGAAGCGCTGAGCGTTTCGGTTCTCTCGAGTTTTGGAAAGGGCGGCCTCGTGCCGCCCTTTTCGTTTGTCGCGACACAGTCCGAAGGTCTCTCGATGCCCAACGTCTTCCGGCGCGTTCACGCCCCCGTCGTCAGCGCGGTCACGCTCTGCCTGTCGAAGGCCGACGGCGAGGTGAAGGGCGAAGTGAAGCTCGCCGACGGACGCCAGTTCAGCACCACCGGGGTGCTTCCCATCGCCCAGGCCTTCGGCATCGCCGTCCACGTGGCCAACGAGGGCGGCATGGAAATCGTGGTCATCGATCCGCAAAGCGCCTGGAAGCCGAGCTGGGGAACGCTCGAGGGTTAGAGATTCGCGCCAAGCCCCGTCGCGTACCGGTCGAAAGGGGGGTCCGATTCCGCTCGAAAGCCGTCGCCATTCCGGTGGAATCGCCCTAGTTTCGGGGCATGAGCGAGCCGACGACACCCACCTTCGACCCCCGCCCCACCCGCGCCGACCCCGATGACGACCCCCATCTCTGGCTCGAAGAGGTGGAGGGTGAAGACGCCGTCGCCTGGGTCGAGGCGCGCAATGCCGAGACGCTGGCGCGCTTCACCGACCCTGTCATGGAGCGCGACCGCGAGGCGGTGAAGGCCATCCTCGACCGGCCTGACAAGATCCCCCTCGTGTCACGGCGCGGCCATCTCCTCTACAACATCTGGCGCGATGCCGAGCATCCCCTCGGCCTGTGGCGGCGCACCGACGAAGCCTCCTACCGCGCCGGCACCCCCGCCTGGGAGACCCTCCTCGACATCGACGCGCTGGCGAAAACCGAAGGCGTGGATTGGGTTTGGGGCGGCGCGACGCTCATCCCCGGCACCCATGACCGCGCCCTGCTGAAGCTGAGCCGGGGAGGGGGCGACGCCACCATCCTGCGCGAATTCGACCTGCCGACGCTCAGCTTCGTCGCCGACGGTTTCACCCTGCCCGAGGCGAAGGGCGGGGCCGATTGGCTCGACCGCGACACGCTGATCCTGTCCAGCGCCCTCGGCGAGGGCATGGCCACCCGCTCCGGCTATTCGCGCACGGTTCGGCTCTGGACGCGCGGCCAGGACCCGCTCGCGGCCACCATCCTGTTCGAGACCGCGCCCGAGAATATGGGCCTGTGGGGCGAGGTCGACCACGCCGCGCCCTCCGAGCGCGTGGTGTTCATGGAGCGCACCGGCTTCTTCGACGGCATCCTGCATATCGGCGACCGAACTGGGCCGACCCACCGCATCGACGCCCCCACCGACGCCGAAATCTCCCTCCATGGCGACCATCTCGTCATCCGGACCCGCTCGGACTGGAGCATCGGCGGCGCGCTCCACGTGCCCGATACGGTCCTGGCCATCGGCCTACCGGCCTTCCTCGACGGGGATCGCGCCTTCACCGTGTTGTGGACGCCCTCCGACCGCAGGGCGCTGCAGAACGTGTCCTGGGCCGGGCCGCGCCTCATCGTCGACGCCCTCGACGATCTGCGCCCGTCCTACAGCGTGTTTGAACCAGAGGAGGGCGGCTGGAAGCGCCTCGGCCTTCCGGGCCTGCCCGAGATCGGCAGCGTCTCGGTCTGGCCCTTCGATTCCGAGCCGAGCGAGTCGGACGGGTCGCTCCTCGCCATGGTTCAGGATCCGCTGACGCCGCCGACGCTGCTGTCGATCCCCGGCGACCTCTCGGCTCCCACCATCCTGCGCACGACGCCATCGGCCTTCGACACCAAGGGGTTGACGATCACCCGCCACGAGGCCGTCTCGGTGGACGGCGAGCGCATCCCCTACGTCCAGGTCGGCCCCGCCGGAGCGAGCGGTGACACGCCCGTGCATCTGTCAGCCTATGGCGGCTTCCAGATCTCGCTGCTTCCCACCTACCAGGCCGTGCTCGGCAAGCTCTGGCTGGAGAAGGGCGGCATCGGCGTCGTCGCCAACATCCGTGGCGGCGGCGAGTTCGGCACCCGCTGGCATCAGGCCGGCCGGCGCGAGGGTAAGGCGCTGGCGCATGACGATTTCGCGGCGGTGGCGGCGGATCTCGTGGCGCGCGGCATCACGAAACCCCAGCGCATCGCCGCGCAGGGCGGCTCGAATGGCGGCCTCCTCATCGCCAACATGCTGACCCGCTACCCCGAGCGCTTCGGCGCCCTGTTCTGCACGATCCCCCTCATCGACATGCGGCGCTATTCGAAACTCCTGGCGGGCGCGAGCTGGATCGCCGAATACGGCGACCCCGATGTGGAGGCGGATTGGAGTTTCCTCGGCGCCATCTCGGCCTATCACACGGCCGAAGCGGGCAAGCCCTATCCCCCGATCCTCATCGCCACCACACGACGGGACGACCGCGTCCATCCGGGGCATGCCCGCAAGATGGCGGAGAAGCTGCGCCATCTCGGCTACGACCCGGCCTTCTTCGAGCCGGCGGCCGGCGGCCACGGCTATGGCAAGGACAATTCCGAGACGGCCGCTTTCCTCGCCCTCGGCATGGGATTCCTCCGGCAGACCATCGGCTGGGTTCCGGAGGAGGGCTGACCGGTCAGGCGTCGCGCAGGCGCATCCCGTCGCGGATCACGTAAGCGCCACCGGCCGCCGCCATGATGGCGAGCGCATACCAAGTCAGCGCGTAAACGAGGTGGTTGTCGCTGAAGGCGACCACGGTGAGCCCGCCCACGGGATACCCGCCGGGATTGGGCTCCGCATCGGCATCGATGAAGTAGGGCGCGGTCGGGCCGAGGCCACGCGAAGCGGCGATGGCCGCCACATCGCGTGAGTACCAGCGATCGGCAGCGGGGTCGTTGCGGCGGAGGAAACCGCCACCGGGCTCGGACAAGCGCAGCAGACCAGTGACGCGGCCCTCACCCGCCCGCCGACCGATCTCGCGGGTCGCGGCATCGCGCATCTGCGCCGGAACGAAGCCGCGATTGACAAGGATGGTGGAACCATCGGCCCCCACCAGCGGCGTCATCACCCAGAAACCGCCGCCGAGTTCCGTGACCGCCTGGACCAGGGTCTCCCGGTCATATGCGAAGGTCCCGGTGGCGACGACGCGCTTGTAGGCGTCTGTCCCGACATCGAGCGCGGGCCAGTCCGCGCGCCCTGGGGCGGGGACCGGATCGGCTTGGATCCTCGCGTCGACCCGGGCGATCAGGTCGTGCTTCCACGCGCGGCGCTGCACCTGCCATGTCCCGAGTGCCGCGAAAGCCACCACGACCACGAGTGTCAGGACGCCGACCGCGACAAGCGTCGGCGTCGCGCGTCGCGAGGATCTCCCCGTATTCATCGAAGCGGGTCGGCACAAAATCCATGGCCCCGCCGCGGATTTCGCATCCGGGACGGGGCCATGGGCTTCCGATGTCGCATCGTCTGTCTAGCGAACAGGATACCGTTCCGGGGCGATGCGCTAATGGTGCTGATGGAGGCTGGTCGGCGTCATCGGCATCATGTTGGTGTTCAGATGATACATCACCCAGACGGAGCCCGTGAGCGTGATCACCACGAGCGTCAGGGTGAAGATCAGCGCCAGGATCGTCCACCCACCCTCGGACTTGGTGTTCATGTGGAGGAAGTAGACCATGTGGACCACGATCTGCACCACGCCGAAGCCCATGATGACAAGGCCCGTGAGGCGGGGGTTTCCAAGCACATCGCCCATCACCAGCCAGAACGGAATGGCGGTGAGGATGACGGAGAGCACGAAGCCGGTGACGTAGCCCTTGAAGGAGCCATGACCGCTCTGGTCGCCGTGGCCCTTCACGTCCTCTTCATGGTCAGCGGCATGGGCGGACTGGCTGGCGGCGCTCATTGCAGCACTCCCATGAGATAGACGAAGGTGAAGACGCCGATCCAGATGACGTCGAGGAAGTGCCAGAACATCGACAGGCATTGAAGGCGCCGCTGGTTCTCCGGGATCAGGCCCTTCCGTTCGGTCTGAACCATTAGGACGATGAGCCAGACGAGGCCGAGGGTCACGTGCAGGCCGTGGGTGCCTACCAGCGTGAAGAACGACGACAGGAAGGCGCTACGCTGGGGTCCGGCGCCCTCATGGATGAGGTGAGCGAACTCGTAGAGTTCGAGCCCGATGAAGGCGAGGCCGAACAGGCCGGTCACGCCGAGCCAGAGCTGCATCCGCCGTTGGTCGCCCTTGGCCATCTCCAGCATGGCAAAGCCATAGGTGATGGAGGAGAACAGCAGCATCGAGGTGTTCAGCGCCACCAGCGGCAGGTCGAACAGGTCCTTCGGGGACGGACCCGCCGCATAGTTGCGACCGAGAACGGCGTATGTGGCGAACAGAGCCGCGAAGATGAGGCAATCGCTCATCAGGTAGATCCAGAAGCCGAGCATGGTGCCGCCTTCGGGATGGTGATCCTCCTCCATGTAGAAGGAGGGTGCCTCGCCGTCCTTGGCGAGGGTGGGGGAATGCGACGCCATGGTTCTCAGACCCGACCTTCGAGCATCCGCGTCCGTTCAGTCTCGGTACCGATGACGGCGTCCGCCGAGATGTAGAAGTCGCGGTTGTAGTTGAACGTGTGACCGATGGCGACGACGGCCATGGCGATGAAGGTCAACGCCGCAAGCCACCAGATGTACCAGATCATACCGAACGAGAAGCCGATGCTGAGGATACCCAGGATCATGCCCGTACCGGTGTTCTTTGGCATGTGGATCGGACGGAAGCCCTTGAGCGGTCGCGCATAGCCGCGACGCTTCATGTCCGACCACGCATCGTGGTCGTGGATCACCGGCGTGAAGGCGAAGTTGTAGTCCGGCGGTGGGGAGGAGGTCGACCATTCGAGGGTCCGACCGCCCCACGGATCGCCGGTGTGGTCACGCAATGCTTCGCGCCGCATGAAGCTCACCACGAGCTGGATGATGAAGGAGAGGATGCCGAGTGCGATCAGACCGGCGCCGAAGGCAGCGATGATGAACCAGATCTGCAGCGACGGGTCGTCGAAATGCTGGACGCGGCGGGTCACGCCCATCAGGCCGAGGACGTAGAGCGGCATGAAGGCGAAGTAGAAGCCCGAGAGCCAGAACCAGAACGACATCTTCCCCCAGAACGGGTCGAGCCGGAAGCCGAAGGCCTTCGGGAACCAGTAGGTGATGCCGGCCAGCATGCCGAACAGCACGCCGCCGATGATGACGTTGTGGAAGTGGGCGATGAGGAACAGGCTGTTGTGCAGCACGAAATCGGCCGGGGGCACGGCGAGCAGAACGCCGGTCATGCCGCCGATGGTGAAGGTCACCATGAAGCCGATGGCCCAGAGCATCGGCTCCTCGAAGCGGATGCGGCCCTTGTACATGGTGAAGAGCCAGTTGAAGAGCTTCGCCCCCGTCGGGATCGAGATGATCATCGTCGTGATGCCGAAGAACGAATTCACGGACGCGCCCGAGCCCATCGTGAAGAAGTGGTGCAGCCAGACGAGGTAGGACAGGATCGTTATGACCACGGTGGCGTAGACCATGGACGCGTAGCCGAAGAGCCGCTTGCCGGAGAAGGTCGAGACGATCTCCGAGAAGACGCCGAAGGCCGGCAGGATCAGGATGTAGACCTCCGGGTGACCCCAGATCCAGATGAGGTTCACGTACATCATCGGGTTGCCGCCGAGGTCGTTCGAGAAGAAGTGCGTGCCCACGTAGCGGTCGAGGGAGAGCAGCGCGAGAACGGCCGTGAGGATCGGGAATGCGGCGACGATGAGGATGTTCGTACAGAGGGCGGTCCAGGTGAAGATCGGCATCTTCATCATCGTCATGCCGGGGGCACGCATCTTCACGATGGTGGCGATCAGGTTGATCCCCGAGAGCAGGGTGCCGATACCGGCGATCTGGAGACCCCAGATGTAATAGTCGACACCCACGCCCGGGCTGCCGGCAGGGCCGGAGAGCGGGGGATAGGCGAGCCATCCGGTGCGGGCGAACTCGCCGACGAACAGCGAGGCCATGATTGTCGCGGCACCGCTGACGGTCATCCAGAAGCTGAAATTGTTGAGGAACGGGAACGACACGTCGCGCGCGCCGATCTGCAGCGGCACGACGAAGTTCATCAGGCCGGTGACCAGGGGCATCGCCACGAAGAAGATCATGATCACGCCATGGGCGGTGAAGATCTGGTCGTAATGATGCGGCGGCAGATAGCCTTCGTTGGCACCGAACGCCATGGCCTGTTGCGAACGCATGAGGAGCGCATCGGAGAAGCCGCGAAGCAGCATCACCAGGGCGAGCACCACATACATGATGCCGATCTTCTTGTGGTCGACGGAGGTGAACCAGTCGCGCCACAGCGGACCCCACCAGCGCATGTAGGTGATGAGGCCCAGAAGCCCGACGCCACCGATGGCGACGCCGATGAAGGTCACGAGCAGGATCGGCTCGTGATATGGGATGGCTTCGAGAGTCAGGCGCCCGAAGACGAGCTTCTGAAGATCGAGATTGGCAAACATGGGATCGCTTCGTTCCCGGTTGTCGGCGAGGGGACGTACCGATCGACTCGGTACCCGTCTCTCATGGGTTCAATTTAGTGGTGCCGTCGCTGTGACGCGCCTGTCCCGAAGGCCGCGCGTCATCGCGTCGGCCTAGCGGTTCAATTGTGCCGGGGCAGGGTCGCTTTGTTTTGTGTCCGGCCCGGAATGGTCGTGGTGGTGGTCATGCCCCTTGGCGGGGTCGACCTCTTGGGTACGCGGCTTCTTCTCGGAGGCAGGGAACGTCGCACCCTGCGCCTCCTCGCCGCGGACGGCATGACGGTTGTCGTAGCGGAGCCGCTCTTGGTTGGCGTGGCTCTCCTTGCCGGCGCCGCCCTTTGAATCGATGCTCATCATCTCGCCCATGCACATCTTACCCTCGATGACACACATGTTGAGGATCGCGTTGTAGAGGCCTGGAGCGACGGAGGAGTAGTAGCTCACCGGCTCACGCTCGCTCGGCTTTTCCAGTGCGATGAAGGCGTCGCGGGTGAGCTCCTTACCTTCGGCTTTCGCCTTGGCCACCCACTGGTCGAACCCTTCCTGGGTTACGCCGTGGAACTTGAAGTTCATCCGCGAGAAGCCCTCGCCGCTGTAATTGGCCGAGAAGCCTTCATAGACGCCAGCCTTGTTGATGACGGCGTGCAACTTAGTCTCCATGCCGGCCATGGCGTAAATCTGCCCCGCCAGAGCCGGGATGAAGAACGAGTTCATCATGGAGGCCGAGGTGATCTTGAAGTTGATCGGTACATCCACCGGTGCCGCGAGCTCGTTCACCGTGGCGATGCCGAGATCGGGGTAGAAGAACAGCCATTTCCAGTCGAGGGCCACGACCTCCACGGTCAACGGCTTCACATCCGGCGAGAGGGGCCGCGAGGCGTCGATGCGGCTGAGGGGCCGGTAGGGATCGAGCGTATGCGTGCTGATCCAGGTCAGCGCGCCAAGGGCGATGATGATCACGAGCGGGGCGGACCAGATCAGCACCTCGAGCTGCGTCGAGTGGTGCCAGTCCGGATCGTACTCGGCTTCGGTGTTCGACTGACGGTAGCGCCAGGCGAAGAAGAGCGTGAATGCGATCACGGGTAAGATGATCAGCAGCATCAGCCCCGTCGAGGCAACGATCAGGTCACGCTGGCGCGTGGCGATGTCGCCCGCGGGTTGCATGACGACCATGTTGCAGCCCGACAGAAGGGCCACGAGAGGCAGGATAGCGAGAGCGCGCAAGGATCTGGATGACATCCGACCGGCTGCAGTGAGACGTCCGTGGACGGAACGTCGGGAGGAAACATCTGGTTTACGAGAAGCGGCGGTTCGGACCGGACCGCTTACCGCGACACCGGTTCGATACGGGCTTCTCCTGCGCAGTGCAAAGGCGCCCTGGCAAGGGCCTGCGGCTTCAATCAGCCGGGCGTTTAGAGCATAGCTGATTTCTCTGACGAGAGGCAGTAAGAAGGGGAGCATCAATCGCGGACAATATGCCATAGCGATCCGCGAAACGTGCCGTTGCATCGCTTTGCCGCAGTGCAACAAGCCTTCATAATCGGAACACAGGGGCGCGCCAAGTGCGGCGTGTCCTCCCACCCTTCAAGCAGCGAATGTGGCCGTCCATGAGCCAAGATTACGCGTTGCAGACCCCGCCGCATCTGAGCACAGGTGCCCGGGCCGGCGCTACCGAACCCGAAGTCGCCCCCGGCGACATTGCCGTCGGCGTCCTCATCGGCCGGACGTCGGAGTTCTTCGACTTCTTCGTCTTCGGCATTGCCTCGGTATTGATCTTCCCGAAAGTCTTCTTCCCGTTCGTGCCGGCGCTGGATGGCACTCTCTACGCGTTCGCTCTCTTCGCCCTCGCCTTCGTCGCACGGCCCATCGGTTCGGTGATCTTCATGGAGATAGACCGGCGGCACGGGCGGGGCGTGAAGCTGACCATCGCCCTGTTCCTGCTCGGCGGCTCTACGGTGTCGATCGCCTTTCTGCCGACTTATCACAGCATCGGCATGGCCTCGATCTGGCTGCTCGCCGCCTTCCGGATAGGGCAGGGGCTCGCCCTCGGGGGAGCCTGGGACGGCCTGGCTTCGCTCCTGTCGATCAAGGCACCCAGCGATCGCAAGGGCTGGTACGCGATGATCCCGCAGCTCGGAGCGCCCATCGGCTTCGGGCTCGCCAGTGCCCTATTCTCGTTCTTCCTCGCCAATCTGACCATGGACGACTTCCTGGATTGGGGCTGGCGGTATCCGTTCTACGTCGCCTTCGCGGTGAACGTGGTCGCCCTCTTCGCCCGGCTTCGCCTCGTCGCGACGGAGGAGTTCACTCAGCTGCTCGAGACCCGTGAACTCGCCCCGACCCCGGTCTGGGAGATGATTCGCGCACAGGGCCGGACCGTCCTCATCGGCGCTTTCGTGCCGCTGGCGAGTTTCGCGCTGTTCCACCTCGTCAGCATCTTCCCGATCAGCTGGATCACCTTGTTCACGAAACGCTCGGCCGGCGAGTTCCTACTGGTGCAGTTCGTCGGCTCCATCGTCTTTGCTGGCGCGATCGTGATCTCGGGAATCGTGGCGGATCAGGTGGGCCGGCGCAGACTGGTGGGAATCGCAGCCAGCCTCATCGGCCTGTTCAGCCTCGCCAGCATCCTCGCGCCCCTGCTGTTCGGCGATAGCGAGACCGGGCAGACGATCTACGTCCTCGTCGGCTTCGGTCTGCTCGGCCTATCCTACGGCCAGACCTCCGGGTCGGTGACCGAGAATCTCGGGACGCGCTACCGCTATACGGGCGCTGCGCTTACCTCCGACCTCGCATGGCTGATCGGAGCCGGCTTTGCGCCGCTCGTGGCCCTCAGCCTGTCGAGCCGGTTCGGTCTGGCCTGGGTCGGCGTTTATCTCCTGTCCGGCGCGGTCGCGACCCTGAGCGCGCTCGTCATCAACCGGAAGGTCGCTGCTTACTGATTCCTGGGTAAGAGGCTCTATGAAGAAAGGCCCGCATGCCATCATGCGGGCCTTTCTCGTTCCAGCTCGTCGCTCAGCGGATGGCGGCGCAGGCGGCAGCGGACGGACCGAGTGCGAGATCTCCCTGACGCGGATTATTGAGGGCAAAAGCGCCGGCATCCTCACGCAGGAAAAAGCTCGGACCAAGCTCACGCTCAAAGAAGCCATTGCCGACCTGGTAGAAGCAGCGGTCCTTCACGGCCGTCACAGCGAAGCTTCGCCGAAGGACAGGTTGTCCGAGGGGCACGCCACCGCGCAGCCCTCGGCCGCAATAGCCCGAGATATCCACAGGGGCGGGCCCGTCGATCCTGATCGTCCGCGAGGTGCCGGGGCGAACCGTCACGGTGGGACTACCCTCCTGGCCCACCACCAGGGTGAATGTGGACCGGTTGGTGACCTGTCGCAGGCACGATGCTTCGGCCGTACCCACGCCAGTCGCTAGAACCGTGAAAGATGCGAGACCTGCGAAAACGAGCGTCGCGCGGATAGGCATAGCGTAGCCTTTCGAGTTTCAGAATTTCGGGAAGGGCGGCGATACGGATGTGCCGGTCAGGTTAGCGATTGATCCCGCCCGGGCCGCCCGAGGTCCCGCCGGTGCCGGGCAGGGCCCCGGTTCCGGGCGGGCCGCCGACGCCGGTGCCGACGCCCGCGCCGGACGACGTGCCCGTTGCCACGCCCGCACCACCGACGGGAGCCTGGCTGGCACGAGATTTTTCCGTAGATCCGTTGGCTGGTACTGCCGCGCTCGACGGCGCTTGGCTGCGTCCACCCTCCGGTGTCATAGCCTCACCGCGGCTCGACGGAACGGTACCGATACCGGCCGGCGCTTCGATGATCTGCGCGACGACGGCTCCCGTCGGTGACAGGGCGAGACATAGGCTGAGAACGACGGGTCTGGCGATCATCTAGGCAAATTCCTGAACGGCGGGTGATGTCTGGGGCAGAACTCCGCGCGGTTCAGTTCCGTTCAAAACGGATATGGAAGACGAGCTTGGGCATCCGCATGGCCATGCGGTCACGCAACATGAAGCGCCTTTTCGAGTTCGTCCTTCGACATGGTTGACCGGCCACGAATGTTCGCGGACTTGGCCTTCCGCATCAGCTCTGCCTTCGTCGGGCCGCCGGACGCTCTTCCTTGCTTGGTCCCGGCCTTCCTGGCGGCCGCGGATTTCTCGGCCACATCCTTTGGCTGATTGGAGAACTGCTTGCCGTCCTTGGTGTCCGCGCGCTTCTTTCTCGTGGAGCGGTCATACTCGTCCTTCGACAAGGATGAGCGGGCCTTCTTTGGAAGATAGCGCTCCCCGGTCTTACCGCTGGGCTTGCCGGATTTCGTATCCCATTCCTCGTTCGACCATTGCGTCAGGCTGTTCTCGTCGGATTTCTTGCCCTTGTAGCCGCCTCCGGCCTCCCTATAAGCCTTCGTTGCCGCCTGGGCCTTGCGGGCCGACCATTGCCCAGCCTTGCCTCCCTTGTCGGAAGCGGTCACCTCGGACTTGATCCTGTCCCATAGTTTAGGGTCGGTCTTTTCAGCGCTGGCCGCCATCGTTCGAGCCTATGCTTGTTTCCGTGCGATCAACCTGCACCGAGGGGGCCGGTTCCCGGTGGACGGCGTGTCATCAATCCGTGAAAAAGCAACACGATACAGGCGGCGCAGCCGGAAACGTCGTAAAACCGCGATGTTGACTTGAGAGGCCGCAGCCTCCACCCCGCGAACGCGCAGGGCGGCTCCCATCCCAGGCGAGACGAACGGGACTTTTGGAATGAGTGAGAGCGCAGTGGCAAAGCCTACAGTGTTCATCGATGGGGAGGCCGGCACCACCGGCCTTGGCATTCGCGAACGCCTGGAGCGCGAGGGCCGTGTTTCCCTGAAGAGCATCCCGCACGAGAGCCGCAAGGACATAGCAGTCAAACGCGCCCTTCTGGCGGATGTGGATCTCGTCGTTCTCTGCCTGCCCGACGATGCGGCGAAGGAAACGGTGGCCTTGGCCGATGGCCTGCCCAATGGCGGACCCCGCATCCTGGATGCGAGCACCGCCCATCGCGTCAGCCCTGGCTGGGCTTACGGTTTTGCCGAATTGAATGCCGGTCAGGCACAAGTGATCCGCGAGGCGCGGCGCGTCGCGAATCCCGGCTGCTATCCCACCGGTGCCATCGCTCTCGTGCGGCCACTGGTCGATGCTGGATTGCTGCCGCCCGATACGCCGATCAGCGTCAACGCGGTCAGCGGCTATAGCGGCGGCGGCAAGAACATGATCGAGGCATATGAGGCCGGAGAGGCACCGGCTTTTCAGCTCTATGGTCTCGGCTTTGCTCACAAGCACCTGCCGGAACTGCAGGTCTATGGCGGCCTGACCCGGCGGCCGATCTTCATCCCGTCCGTGGGAAACTTCCGCCAGGGCATGCTGGTGAGTATCCCGCTCCACCTCGATACTCTGCCGGGGAATCCGGATGCTGCTGCGCTGCAAGCGGCCCTCACTGCGCATTACGCCGGAAGCACGATGGTGACCGTGGTTCGGACCAACCCGGACGATAAGCCGTACGCCGAAGCTCTGAACGACAGCGATCACCTCGAATTACGGGTTTATGGTACGCCTGACCATGCTCATGCGTTGCTCGTGGCCCGGCTCGACAATCTCGGCAAAGGCGCATCGGGCGCCGCCGTGCAGAATATCGGCCTCATGCTCGGTCTGGATTGATATCGCGACGCGGATTGGGGAAGAGGTCGAATAACGTCATGTCCTCGGTGCCGGACATGCCTCAATCCGCCCGATCGCTACGTTCCCGCCCCTCGCGATGATGACCTCGCGCGACGACGGCACGTCGCGATTCCAGGGGCCGGGATCACGACCGCCACTGGGTCGTTCAGCACCATCATCGAGGGTCTGCGCGGGGATCAGCCCGTAGCATGCAACCGGTCGCGCACCGGGAAAGCACGATCCAATTATCCAGAAGAGGCACAGCAATGTCTTCCGCCCATCGCGGAAGCCGTTTCCCGACTCGCGCCGAGCTATTCCTGCGGGCGCCCAGTCCCCGCCATCTCCGCGCGCCTGAATTGCATCGGTGCCAGCCTATTGGGGCACCGCTAACGCCTGTCGATCGCGTTCCAGCGAGGCTGCCCACCGTCGCCTCCAGTCACAGACCGGCTTTCTGGTGCCGAGAGACCAGTGATGACCGAATTATTTTGCAAAATTCGCCACCGAAGCTAGCAAGACCGATCGATTTTATTGTCTAAAAATACGGTTTAAATGCGCAGCCGAGGAACTGTTTATGATCGATCAAGTTAGGGATCGATGCTCGATGACGTTGTGAGAGAGGCGGTTCATTCACTTTTGACAAGAGAAGCGGGATCCCCTGGGGATTCTCTGACCGTGGCCGATTGGCCTTGCTCCGTCCTGTGACAAGATGATCGTTTGTCCGGTGGTGGAGACGATTTCCGGCGAAAGAGATACAAACACACCTGCCGCGCCATCCGGCGCCTCAGCTTAAAACATTAGAGGGAGAGCATACATACGACTTTATGAGAGTACACATCATCGCAGACTCCGTGCAATCTGCTGGCATAGACCACGATGATCGCGATTCGAGGGCTGCCAAGCGTTATGTGGCCGACTCGTTCGTAGACCGGCAAGTGTTGGAAGGGGAGCGTTCTGACGGACACTTGAACGGAAGTACCGCCAAAGAGAGAGCGACGATCGCGGCTGGCGACCGCACGGTGTCCGCCCACGGACCGTTGTCAAACATATCCGCAGTTGGGATCGACTGGCATGAACGCCAGGCTCGACCGCCTGGGCTTCCGAAGCCGAAAAATCTGCAATGATTGGTTGAGACCGTTTTTACCGATGCCTCGCGCCGGTGGCAAAGTTCTTCATGCCGTCCTTCGCTGGACCCTATGTTGAGCGGGCTTCCGTGACGCTCTAATGCGGCAGAACAATCGGTAAATTCTGTTCGCTTCACCCTCCAAACGTATGCGCAACCAAGGATGTGGGGCTCGCAGACGGCGAACACGCGAAATATTTGAACGCTTGATCCGTAAACCAGTGGATTTCTTTCAATAACATCTTGCTACACGCGCGAACGGAGCATAGGCTAGCGTACAGTATCAACATAGCGAACCGATGGCGCGAATATCATGAGTGAATCCGACACCGACTCAGCCCGTCTCATCACCTTGGCAGCGGATATCGTCTCCGCGTATGTCAGCAACAATCACGTCCAGAGCGCCGAACTGCCTAAGCTCCTCAGCGATGTGCACGAGGCCATCCGCTCGGTGAGCACGAGCAGCGCACCTGCCACTGAGACCGGCCCGCCGAAGGCGACGCCACAGGAAATCCGCCGCTCCGTGACGCCGGATTACTTGGTCAGCTTCGAGGATGGCAAGCAGTACAAGACGCTTCGGCGGCACCTCACCCTCCGCGGGCTGACCCCCGAACAGTATCGGGCCAAATGGGGCCTGCAGCCGGACTACCCGATGACGTCGGCTGCCTATTCCGAACAGCGTTCAGAATTGGCTCGCGCCCTTGGTCTCGGTCAGCAGCGCCGCAAGACCGTAACCCCCGTATCCAAGGCTGCGCCCGAGGAGGTCGTGAGCGAGCCGGAGGAGGAAGCCGTCGCCGCCCCGCCCGAAAAGAAGCGCCGTGGCCCCCGCAAGAAGCAGGCGGCCTGATGCCCGTCCGACGGCGCCTGTTTGGTCGACGTCGGATGTATCCAATCGGTGACAAGAAAGCCCACTCCCAGCGCGATGCCGGGAGTGGGCTTTCTCGTGACTGGACAGCTTTGCTGAATATATGAGCGGCTGTGGTGAGAGCTGACGATCGGTCATCGTAAGATGCATGGCAGCTTCATTATCGACTGCGGGTTTGGACTTGTACCATCAGTCTCCTCGCTGAGGCCGGGGAGGGCCGGCGCTGCTGCTGAGAGGTCTGCCGGAAGTTCGGCGATGCAGATTCGGGACCTCTGGCAAGGAGGCCGCGCTGTCGGGTCGTTCGATTTTGTCGTCTCGGTCACGGCCTCGGAGGGCACCCGCCGCCTTGGCGAGGTCGATTACGAGTCCCGTCGATGAGTTCCCCCGGCCGAAGACGCACCGTCTGTGTCGGCCTATAGCCTTGCAGGTCCATAGCGGACCTCTTGTCCGACCGTCTCTCACGAGACTTCCGCTGCGCGAGCTTGCCCAGGTAGAGCCGACGATAAGCGGAAGGCCTGCGCGGCATGCCTAGCCCGGTCCCGAGGTCGCTGAGGCTGCGGGATCCCAGACCGGCCCCCGCCGAGGCGACCGAACGCACGTCGTCGCTTCCTCCGGCAGGCTCTCGCCGTGTGAAGCCAGGGTTCGCCCGAAGCTAATGACAGGTCGGGAGGGCGGTGCTAGACGGGGCGCGGCACCCCGACTCCGTAGCTCAGCTGGATAGAGCAGCCGCCTTCTAAGCGGCAGGTCGTTGGTTCGAGCCCAACCGGGGTCGCCACGCACACCTTCGTGGTGATGACGCGAGGCTGATCCGGTCACCTCGGTCTCCGCTTCCTCTCAGGACATGAAGAAGGCGCCTCCGATTGGCTCGGAAGCGCCCTGTGGATCGTCATGGGTGCACCCCGGGCCTCGCCCGTGGGCAAGGATGCTCCCGGCCCGGCCGGGAGCATAGCCCTTCACCGCTCAGTAGCCGAACCGCACGTAGGGTCTGGGGGCGTAGGCATAGGGGACGGGGCCATAGGCGTAAGGCCGGTAATACGGACGGGGCCTATAGCCATAGCCGTAGACCGGCACCGGACGAGGCGCGTAGTAGCCGTACGCACGGGATGTGGCCCGGCATCCGAACGCGGACGGATAAAAACCGTAGCCGCAGCCGCCGGCGGCCTGGGCTGTCGTCGTGCTCGCGGCAGCCATCGTCAGGCCACCGATGACGGCGCCGATGAGGCCGAAAGTCTTCACGTGTTTCATGACATCAACTCCGGATCGCATCCCCTCGGGACCACAGCTTCACCTCGGGGCGTGCTGCATCAAGACACCCGACCGCTGAACAAATTCTGACATTTTCGCTGCCTGCGCCAACCGACGGCGACCCGGTGCTTCAACGCGCGATTTCGTGATTGAGAAAGGCGCGAACGCGAGCCTTACGCTCCGACCGGGTGCGGGCGCCCCCGCCGTGACGGATGGGATTGACGTCGACCGTGGATGGGGTCTCCTCCCCCGCCGCGTTCTTACGCCCACCATGCCTTCGACAGATCGGAACCTCGCCATGCCAGACCTCAAGACCCTTCGCGACGTCTCGGGCCTGAGCCCGGCGCCGGCCCGATTGCGCGCCTCCGCCCTGATCATGATCGACCTGCAGAACACCTACCGCGAGGGAATCATGCGGCTGGAGCAGGTGGAGCCCGCCATCCGCGCCGCGCGCGAACTCCTCGACCGTGCCAGGGAGGCCGGCATCCCCATTGTCCACATCCAGCACGACGCCGGGCAGGGCTCGCCCTATGACATCTCCACCGCCATCGGGCGGATCAGCGACGAGGTGGCGCCGCAATCCGGCGAGACGGTCATCGTCAAGAATTACCCCAACGCCTTCGTCGGCACGAACCTGCAGAACCATCTCGAGGAATCCGGCGTACAGTCGGTGCTGCTCGCCGGATTCATGACGCATATGTGCATCAACTCGACGGCGCGCGGCGCCTTCAACCTCGGCTTCAGCCCTACGGTTGTGGCGTCCACCACGGCCACCCGTGCCTTGCCCGGCCCCGATGGTTTGGTGGTGAGCGCGAGCGCTCTGCAGGCCGCGAGCCTAGCCACCCTCGGCGATCTCTTTGCCGTGATCGCTCCGGGTGTCGGCGACATCGCGGATTGACCCGTCCCGGCGCCTCGTATCCGCCGGACGGGAACGTGTGCGGCGCATCATCGTTCGGCTTCTGAAGCAGGAGTTGAACCCATGAAGATCGACATCGTCGCGGATCTCGTCGTCGAAACCTTGCAGCAGGTGGGTGTGCGGCGGATCTACGGTGTCGTCGGCGACAGCCTCAACGCCATCACGGAGTCGATCCGGGCGCGGAGCGTCATCGACTGGGTGCATGTACGCCACGAGGAGGTCGGAGCCTTCGCGGCGGGCGCGGAAAGCCAACTCACGGGAGAGCTGGCGGTCTGCGCCGGTTCCTGCGGCCCCGGCCATGTCCATCTCGTCAACGGGTTGTTCGATTGTCACCGGACCCGGACGCCGGTCCTGGCCATCGCCGCGCATATCCCCTCGGCCGAGATCGGCTCCGGCTACTTCCAGGAGACGGACCCGAAGGCCCTGTTCGCGCAGTGCAGCCATTATTGCGAACTCGTGTCCGATCCCTCGCAGCTGCCGTTCGTCCTCGAGAACGCCATCCGCGCCGCGGTGGGTGAGCGCGGTGTCGCCGTGGTGATCATCCCCGGCGACGTGGCGTTGAAGGATGCGCCGGCCCGGGCCATCGCGCCCAATGCCGGCCTGCTGCCGACCAAACCCGTTATCCGCCCCGCCGATGCCGAGCTCGATGCGCTCGCCGAACTGCTCGACGGCTCGTCGAAAATCACGTTGCTCTGCGGCCGGGGTTGCGCCGGCGCCCATGCCGAACTGCTGCAACTCGCCGAGGCCCTGAAGAGCCCCATCGTCCATGCCCTCGGCGGCAAGGAATATGTGGAATACGACAACCCCTTCGATGTCGGCATGACCGGCCTCATCGGCTTCTCGTCCGGCTACGCGGCGATGCGCGACTGCGACACGCTGCTGATGCTGGGCACCGATTTTCCCTACAAGCAGTTCTATCCGGCCCATGCCAAGGTGGCGCAGATCGATCTGCGGCCGAACCAGCTCGGCCGGCGCACGAAGCTCGATCTCGGCCTGGTCGGCGACGTGCGCGACACGATCGCGGCGCTCCTGCCGAAGCTCGGCGTCAAGTCCGACCGGGCCTGGCTCGATGCCAGCCTGAAACATTACGCCAAGGCCCGCGAAGACCTCGACGATCTCGCCACCGGGGCGCCGACCAAGGGCTGGTTCGGATTGAAATCGGCCAAGTCCCCGATCCATCCGCAATACCTCACCAAGCTCGTCAGCGAGGCGGCGGCGGACGACGCCGTCTTCACGGCGGATGTCGGCACACCGACGATCTGGGCCGCTCGCTACCTGAAGATGAACGGCAAGCGCCGTCTCCTCGGTTCGTGGGTGCATGGTTCCATGGCCAATGCCATGGCGCAGGGCATCGGCGCACAGGCGGCCTGTCCCGGCCGGCAGGTCGTGGCCCTCTCGGGCGACGGCGGATTCACCATGCTGATGGGCGATCTGCTGACCCTGCGGCAGGAGAAGCTACCGTTGAAGGTCGTGATCTACAACAACGGCTCCCTCGGCTTCGTCGAGATGGAGATGAAGGCCGCTGGCTATCTCGAGACCGGTGTCGCCCTCGAGAATCCGGACTTCGCCGCCATGGCCCGGGCCGTCGGCCTTCACGCGGTTCGGGTGGAGGATCCGGCCGAACTGGAGGGCGCGGTCCGGGATGTGCTCGCTCATGACGGACCGGCCGTCCTCGACGTGGTGGTCAACCGCCAGGAACTCTCGATCCCCCCGAAGATCGACGGACAGCAGGTGAAGGGGTTCAGCCTCTACGTGCTGCGTGCGGTGATGAGTGGCCGCGGAGATTCGGTTCTCGATCTCGCCAAGACCAACATCATCCGGTAGACCACGCTCTATCTTTGAACGTATCCAAACTGAACGGTGATGCGGCCGACGGGTTGAACGGCGGCCGCATCCCAGGAGAGAAGACCGGTTTCCATGCGCATCGGACTGTTCGTGCCGTGCTACGTCGATGCTTTCGAGCCTGAAGTCGGCATCGCGACGCTGGAATTGCTGGAACGCTTCGGCCTCGACGTGGCCTATCCTTTCGACCAGACCTGCTGCGGCCAGCCGATGACCAATACCGGTTGCCATGCCGAGGCTGCGGCGACGGAGGCGCTCTTCGTCAGGAACTTCGCCCCGTTCGACTACATCGTCGCCCCGTCCGGCTCCTGCGTGCATCAGGTGCGCGAGCATCTCACCGCGATCCCGCAGACGGACGAGGTGAAGGACGTCCGTGCCAAGACCTTCGAACTGGTGGAGTTTCTGCACGACGTGCTGAAGGTCGATGCCTTCCCCTGGGCGGAGTTCCCACACAAGGTCGGCTACCATTCGAACTGCAACGCCCTGCGCGGCATCCATCACGCGCGGCCTTCCGAGCTCAACAAGCCGGCCTATTCGAAGCCCCTCGATCTCCTGTCCAAGGTGAAGGGGATCGAGATCGTCACACCGGCACGGCCGGACGAATGCTGCGGATTCGGCGGCACGTTCAGCGTGTTCGAGCCGGCCGTGTCCGCCAAGATGGGCTACGACAAGGTCAGCGACCACAGCCGTGCCGGGGCCGAATACGTCGTCTCTTCCGACTCATCCTGCATGATGCACCAGAAGGGCTGCGCCGCCCGGATCGGCGTGCCGCTCAAGTTCATCCACATCGCCCGCATCCTCAACGGAGTCTCGGCATGAGCGCGCATGAGGAGAGCGGTCCCCGCGACCGTATGATCCATCCGGACGTCGCCAAGGCCGGCGACGAGAGCGAGCGCGGCCAGGATGGCCGCCGCCTCGACCATGCCGAAGCGACCACGAGGCCGATCGGAGCGGAGCCCAAAGCGAAGGCGGTGCGCGAAGCGCAACCGCGCGGCGCAAAAATTCGTGGTAACCGGCCGATCGATCAGGCCGAGGCCGCCGAGCGCTTCCTTGCGGCCCCACTTCACCAGAAGGCCCATGACGAACGCCTGTGGGATCTTCGCAAGAAGCGCGACACGGCCGCGTTCGGGATTCCGGAATGGGAGGAGCTGCGCGACCTCGCCTCGCAGATCAAGGCGCACACCCTGTCGAATCTCGACCGGTATCTCGAAGAATTCGAGGCGAATGCGAAGGCAAACGGGGTCCATGTCCATTGGGCGGCGGACGGGGCCGAGCACAACCGTATCGTCCACGGCATCCTGAAGGATCACGGCGCCAAGTCGCTGATTAAGTCGAAGTCGATGCTCACCGAGGAATGCGGCTTCCGGCACTACATGGCCGGCACGGGCATCGAGGTGATCGAGACCGATCTCGGCGAGCGCATCCAGCAGCTCGACAACGAGGAGCCGAGCCACGTGGTGGTGCCGGCGGTGCACAAGACCCGGTTCGACGTGGCCGCCGTCTTCGCCAAGACCATGGGCACCGACCCGGAGAACGACGACGCCCATTACCTGGCCGAGAGCCAGCGCATGCATACGCGACCCCTCATCCTGGAGGCGGATGCAGGCATGACCGGCTGCAACTTCGCCATTGCCGAGACCGGCACGGTGGTGACCTGCACCAACGAGGGCAATGCCGACCTCTCGGGCAACGTGCCGAAGCTTCAGATCCATTCCATCGGCATCGAGAAGCTGATCCCGCGCATCGAACATCTGGGCGTGTTCCTGCGCCTGCTCGCACGCTCGGCCCTCGGCTCGCCGATCACCCAGTACACCTCGCATTTCCGCGCGCCCCGCGAGGGCAGCGAAATGCACTACGTGCTGGTCGATAACGGCCGCTCCGAGCGGCTCGGCATGGAGGAATTCTGGACCTCGCTCAAATGCATACGCTGCGGCGCCTGCATGAACACCTGCCCGGTCTACCGGCGCAGCGGCGGCCTTTCCTACGGTGCGACCTATTCCGGCCCGATCGGCCTCATCATCGACCCGACCTTCAACAAGCGGAAATACTCGACCCTGCCGTTCTCCTCGACCATGAACGGCAGCTGCACCAATGTCTGCCCGGTGAAGATCAACATTCACGAGCAGATCTTCGCCTGGCGCAAGGTCCTGGCGGAGGAGCATCAGATCCCGCTCCTGAAGCAGGGCATGATGAAGGCGGCGGGGCAGGTGCTGAGCCGGCCCGCCACCTACCGCGCCGCCATCGGTGCCGCTGATTCCGCCCTCAGGGCGCTGCCGCGCTTTGCGGTCTACAACCCGCTCAACACCTGGGGGAAGGGACGCGAGATGCCCGACAGCCCGCGCCAGAGCTTCCACAGCTGGTACAAGCAGAACCGGATGGACAAGAAGCCGGAGACGGACGCGTGAGCGGGCCGAATGTCGTGCTCCACGGCTCACTCCGGCCGAGGCGCGCCTCCCCCTCGTCGGGGAGCGCGCCGAGGCGGCAGCCGAAGGTGAGGGGGAGTATCCAGAGGAGCCACGTCCTGAGAGACGCCCTATGGCCGAGTGATCGTCGTTGGAGTGTCGGCCGATGAACTCCCGCGACGACACCCTGGCCCGCATCCGTAAGAACCGCCCCGCCGGCGACCATCAGCTGCCGGACATCCCGGACTTCGAGCCGCTTGTCGGTGACGATCTCGTGGCGGAGTTCGGCGAGCGCCTGAAGCGCATGGGCGGGCGCATCGCGGCGCCGGCTCCGGGTGAGGACCCCTTCTCCGCCGTGCGCGAGCGGCTGGACGACAGCGCGGTGATCGCCTCGGCGGTGCCGGAGATCGCCGGCAACCGCGATCTCTCCCGCGTGGCGTTGCCCACTGATCTCGCCGATGTCGACGTCGCCGTCGTCCGCGCCGTGTTCGGCGTGGCCGAGACAGGGTCCGTGCTGTTCACACAGGACGAGTTGAAGGTGAACGCGGTGGCCTATCTCGCCCAGCACCTCGTCGTGCTACTCGATCCCGCCGACATCCTGGTCAACATCCAGGCGGCCTATCGCCGGCCGGATTTCGGCCGCGCCGCCTATGCCGTGCTCCATACCGGTCCGTCGGCCACCGCCGATATCGAGGGCGTGCTGATCCACGGCGCGCAGGGCGTGCGCTCGCTCACGGTGATCCTGCTCCCCCGCGCCTGACGGGTCGGCCTCAAGGGGCGACGGGTGGGCTACGCCTCCCCTGGCACTGCCCCCGGGAAACGGCAGAACTCGGCCTTTCCCGCAGGATCCTTGTCGCCACGACGGGCGTAATCCTTGCTAGGACATCCCTAACGGAGGAAGGAACGTCCATGCGCTACACGCTCGGTTGCAGTCTGTCTTATAACATACTCTCGGACACGACCTTCATCTTCAATATCGAAGTGGCTCGTTTGAAGAGCCTCGAGATTCTGAGCGAGACGCTGACGCTCAAGCCGGACCTGAAGCGGGAAATCTACATCTCGCCCGACCTGCAGAACCGCTATCTCGGCGTGAACGTCCCCGCCGGCCAGTTCTCCCTTGAGTACAACGCCGAGGTCGAACTCACCGTCCACCGGGCCGATCCGGCCACGATCAACGAGACGCCGATCTCGCAGCTTCCCCTCGACATCCTTCCGTTCCTGCTGCCGAGCCGCTTCGTCTCCTCCGACCGGCTGACGCCCTTCGCGCAGGCCGAGTTCGGGGCGCACCCCAAGGGACATCAGCGCGTCAACGCGATCTGCAATTGGATCCACGATCACCTGACCTATCAGCCCGGCACCAGCGACGGTGAGACCACCGCCGACGAGAGCCTGCTCAAGCGCGCCGGCGTGTGCCGCGATTTCGCGCATATCGGAACGGCCTTCTGCCGGGCCCTGGGCATCCCCGCCCGCTTCGTGAGCTGCTACGCCCACGGCCTTGTGCCGAGCGACTTCCACGCAGTGTTCGAGGCCTATCTCGACGGCCGCTGGTGGCTGTTCGACGCCACCCGTCAGGCCGATCTCGACGGGCTGGTGCGCATCGGCGTCGGCCGGGATGCGGCCGAGATCGCGTTCTCGACGCCCTACGGCAACATGCAGCCGGTCAACCAGCAGATCCGCATCGCCCGCTCCGACGGCCTCGGCAGCCCGCCCCAGCGCACGGTGGACGCGATCTCGACGGAGTTGCCGGCCCCGCATGCGGGCGCGGCCTGAACGACAGGATCACAGGATGACGGCATCCTGTGATCCGAGCCCGGTTGATCTGGAAGGAGGCAAGCGCGATATTCGGCTGGGATGTCATGTGGGGGCGACATCGAGCCGACACATCCCGCCGGACGCTAAGCCTTGCCCCCTCCCATGCCTGATACTGGACTGAAGGGGATCACCCTCGCTTTTTTCAGTCGAACGATGGTTCGGCCGGCTATAGATCGGCTTTTCCCATGCGCACGACGGTAGGGAACGAGGCACGATGGCAGCCCCTCTTCAGACGCGCGGATCCACATCCGCGGCTTACCGCGATGCGTTTCGCGCGGTCACTTCCCTGTGGCGCGAGACGGGGCTCGTCGCCCTCGCCCTGATCGTTCAGTCGCTCCTCTCCGCCCGTATGAGCGGTTCGAAAAACTCGAGCGGATCACTGACGGCCGCTCTCATCGAGATCGCTGTCACCGTCCTCCTCGTCCCTTACACGATGGCGATCTATCGTCATGTCCTCGGCTTGCGGCCGGAGAGCGCCCAGACCCTGCTGAACGAGGCGATGCGGCGGAAGGATCTTATCGCCTATCACCTCGGATGGTTTCTCATCGGCATCCTGTGGGCGCGGGTGGCGATCCTTCCCATGGCTGCGCTCGGTCTCCTGATGATTCCCGCTTTCGTCCTCACCATCTGGCTGACGAGCCGTCTCTTCACCGTCGGACCCACCCTCGCGATCGAGGGGTTGGAGGTCACGCCGCAGGCCGCGTTTCGGGCCACGGCCGGTCAGGTCTGGACCATCTTCTACATCGGCTTTCGCGTGGCCCTCCCTCTCGTGGCGCTCGCGCTCCTTCTGGGCGTTCTGGTCTTCGCCTCCAGCGATCAGCCAGCGGGTAGGGCAGGGACGCCGCCCTCGATCCTCACGGAAATTCTGATTCTCCCGTTCTCCCTGTTCGGCCTCGTCCTTCGCGCCGTCCTCGAGGCGCAGGTCTTTAGAGACCTCGGTCTTTTCAGCCCAAGGCGAGAGGTGGGATAACCACCCTGCCGGGTGGCTCGATTTTCGCGACGCATGGTTTTCGCGACGGCGATGCAGGAGCATTGAGACATGACCTATCGCCATATCGTCGGCCCCAAGACCCACGTCTTCGCGGATCTCGCGACGCTGATGGCCAAGGCCACGCCGCTCCGCTCGGGCGACCGGCTCGCCGGCATCGCGGCGGAATCGGCGGAAGAGGGGATGGCGGCGCGCTGGTGCCTGTCCGAGGTGCCGCTGTCGGAGATCCTGGCGAAACCCCTCATTCCCTACGAGGAGGACGACGTCACCCGCCTCATCCTCGACACGCACGATGCGGTGGCCTTCAGGGAGATCGCGCATCTCACCGTCGGCGATTTCCGCGAGTTCCTGATCAAGGCGTCCTCCGAGACGCTGACCCGGATCTCGCCCGGCATCACGCCGGAGATCGCCGCCGCCGTCTCGAAGATCATGCGCCATCAGGACCTGATCCTGGTGGCGCTCAAATGCCGGGTGGTGACGAAGTTCCGCAACACGATCGGTCTGCCCGGCCGGCTCTCCGTCCGCCTCCAGCCCAACCACCCCACCGACGATGCCGCCGGCATCACCGCCGCCATCGTCGACGGGCTGTCTTATGGCTGCGGCGATGCGGTGATCGGCCTCAACCCGGCCTCCGACTCGGTCTCCACCCTGAGCGGTCTCCTCCACCTCTTCGACGACCTGATCCAGCGTCTCGCGATCCCGACGCAGGGCTGCATCCTCACCCATGTCACCACCACCCTGGAGGCGATGAACCGGGGCCTGCCGGTGGATCTCGTGTTCCAGTCCATCGCGGGCACGCAGAAGGCCAATGCCAGTTTCGGCGTCACCTTGGCCGTCCTGAAGGAGGCGCACGAGGCGGCGCTCGCCCTCAAACGCGGCACGGTGGGCGACAACTGCATGTATTTCGAGACCGGTCAGGGTTCGGCGCTCTCGGCCAATGCCCATCACGGCATCGACCAGCAGACCCTTGAGGCACGGGCCTACGCCGTCGCGCGCCCGTTCCGGCCGCTCCTCGTCAACACCGTGGTCGGCTTCATCGGGCCGGAATATCTCTATGACGGGCGGGAGATCATCCGGGCCGGGCTGGAGGACCATTTCTGCGGCAAGCTCATGGGCCTGCCGCTCGGCTGCGACGTCTGCTACACCAACCATGCCGAAGCCGACCAGAACGACATGGACACGCTGCTGACCCTGCTGGGAGCGGCCGGCTGCACCTTCGTCATGGGCATTCCCGGCGCCGACGACGTGATGCTGAACTACCAATCCACCTCGTTCCACGACTCGCTCTACGTGCGCGAGGTGCTTGGCCTGAAACGCGCGCCGGAATTCGAGGCGTGGCTCGAACAGATCGGCCTCACCGACGCCGAGGGCGCGCTCCTGCCCGATGGGCCCAGCGCGCGGCTCATCGCGGCGGCTCCCGGCCTGTCCGCGCAGAAGGGAATCGCCGCATGAGCGCCGAGGACATCTCCGAGGATCCGTGGACCAGATTGAGCCGCCTGACGCCGGCGCGGATCGGCCTCGGGCGCGCCGGCACCGGCATGCCCACCATCGAGGTGCTGCGCTTCGGCCTCGCCCATGCCCAGGCGCGGGACGCGGTCCACACGCCGATGGATGCCGCCGAGGTCGCCGCGGGGATCGAGGCGCTGGGCTATCCCACCCTCACCCTCGCCTCGGCGGCGCCGGACCGCGCCACCTACCTGCGCCGGCCAGACCTCGGCCGCACGCTCGGTGACGACAGCGCGACGATCCTGGCCGAAAAACCTTCTGAGCCGGTGGACCTCGCCATCGTCGTGGCGGACGGTCTCTCGGCCCGGGCGGTGCACGAGGGCGCGGCCGGGTTCCTCGCCGCCTTCAAGCCGCATATCGACAAGGCCGGATGGACGCTGGCGCCCATCGTGGTGGCGACGCAGGGGCGCGTCGCCCTCGGCGACGGGATCGGCGCGGCGCTGAAGGCCCGTGCCGTCGCCGTGCTCATCGGCGAGCGGCCCGGCCTGTCCTCGCCCGACAGCCTCGGCATCTACCTGACCCTCGACCCGCGCGTCGGACGTTCGGATGCCGAACGCAACTGCATCTCGAACGTCCGCCCCGCCGGGCTCTCGCACGACCTCGCCGCGTTCAAGCTCGACTGGCTCCTGCGCGAGGCCTTCGTGCGCGGAATCACGGGCGTGAACCTCAAGGACGGCAGCGGGCCGGAACTGGAGCCGCCGCCGCGTCAGCAGGCTCTGGAAGACGGAATCGATACCGCATCCCGGACCTGACGGAACGGCCTACGCCATACGCGAAGCCCGAGCGTCACGCGCTCCCTCGCCCCGGAAGATCCGCCATTTAGGGCCGCGTCACGGCTCGCGGCGCAGCGCGTCGTCTTGCCGAACGCTCCCCGACTCCGATCCCGCCCGCCGTCCTCACCGACGAAGCGTGGCTGTGGCGGGGTCGCAACACCGCGAAAGCATCCCGACTTCGCCTTGGGACACGCCCTCATTCGCCGCGATCCCGCCATAAACCGGGACCACCTCAACATCCGCGGTAAACGACAGTTTCCCCAACACTTTACCGCTGAATTCCGAGACTGCGTTTCACGGTGTCGAACGACGCTTCACCGGCGTCGCATGCCATCGCGTTGAGAGCCGACAGCCGGGCTTCACCCGAAGCGCCTGAGACCGGGGCCGAGAGAGACGATGGACGTGCGTACCACAGACAAGTCGAAGCTTCCGAGCCGCCACGTCACGGAAGGGCCCGAGCGGGCGCCGCACCGTTCGTATCTCTACGCCATGGGTCTCACCAAGGAACAGATTCACCAGCCGCTGGTGGGCGTCGCCTCCTGCTGGAACGAGGCCGCGCCCTGCAACATCTCGCTGATGCGCCAGGCGCAGGCGGTGAAGAAGGGTGTCGCCGCCGCCAACGGAACGCCGCGCGAGTTCTGCACCATCACCGTCACCGACGGCATCGCCATGGGCCATGCCGGCATGCGCGCCTCGCTGCCCTCCCGCGAGGTCATCGCCGATTCGGTCGAGCTGACCATGCGCGGCCATGCCTACGACGCTCTCGTCGGGCTGGCCGGCTGCGACAAGTCCCTGCCGGGCATGATGATGGCCATGGTGCGTCTCAACGTGCCGTCGATCTTCATCTATGGCGGCTCGATCCTGCCCGGCTCGTTCCGAGGCAAGCCCGTCACGGTGCAGGACCTGTTCGAAGCGGTGGGCAAGCACGCCGTCGGCGACATGAGCCTCGACGATCTCGACGAGCTGGAGCAGGTCGCCTGCCCCTCGGCCGGGGCCTGCGGCGCGCAGTTCACCGCCAACACCATGGCCACGGTCTCCGAGGCCATCGGCCTCGCGCTGCCCTACTCGGCCGGCGCCCCGGCCCCTTACGAGATCCGCGACAGATTCTGCATGACCGCGGGCGAGAAGGTGATGGAGCTCATCGCCAAGAACATCCGCCCGCGCGACATCGTCACCCGCAAGAGCCTGGAGAACGCCGCCGCCGCCGTTGCGGCCTCGGGCGGCTCCACCAACGCGGCCCTGCATCTGCCGGCGATCGCGCATGAATGCGGCATCAAGTTCGACCTGTTCGACGTGGCCGAGATCTTCAAGCGCACGCCCTACATCGCCGACCTGAAGCCGGGCGGACGCTACGTCGCCAAGGACATGTTCGAGGTCGGCGGTATTCCGCTCCTGATCAAGACGCTCCTCGATCACGGCTTCATCCACGGCGACTGCATGACGGTGACCGGCCGTACGATCGCCGAGAACATGGAGCACGTCGCATGGAACCCGGACCAGGACGTGGTCCGGCCCGCCAACGCGCCCATCACCGTCACCGGCGGCGTCGTCGGCCTGCGCGGCAACCTCGCGCCCCAGGGCGCCATCGTGAAGGTCGCCGGCATGTCGGAAGACAAGCAGGTCTTCACCGGCCCGGCCCGCGTGTTCGACGGCGAGGAAGCGTGTTTCGAGGCGGTCCAGAAGCGCACCTACAAAGAGGGCGAGGTTCTCGTCATCCGCTACGAAGGCCCGAAGGGCGGCCCCGGCATGCGCGAGATGCTGTCGACCACCGCCGCGCTCTACGGCCAGGGCATGGGCGACAAAGTCGCGCTCATCACCGACGGCCGCTTCTCCGGCGCGACGCGCGGTTTCTGCGTCGGCCATGTGGGTCCCGAAGCCGCCATCGGCGGGCCGATCGGCCTGATCCGCGATGGCGACATGATCACCCTCGACGCGATCAAGGGCACGCTCGACGTGGCCGTGACCGACGAGGAATTCGCCAAGCGGCGGGCGGAATGGACGCCGCGGACCAACACCGCGACCTCCGGCTATCTCTGGAAATACATGCAGACCGTCGGTCCCGCGGTGGACGGCGCCGTCACCCATCCCGGGGGCGCCGAGGAGATTCAAACCTATGCGGATGTCTAGGACTGACCTTCGCCGGCCCGCGCGGCCGGCAGGGGCCGATCCCGGTCGCGCCGCACGTCGGGTGAGGCGGATGGGAGCGGCCCTCGCGCTGCTCCTCGTCGGCGCCACCTCGGCCCTGGCGCTTGACCCCGCCGCGCGCACGCCCGTGCCCGCGACGGGCGGTTACCGCACGGCGCGCGAAGCCCTTCGCTCGGGCGTCCGCGACTACAATGCCGGCGACAAGGAGGGTGCCGCCCGCGCCCTCGAATACGCCGCAGGCCAGGGCCACGCCCTTGCCCTGTGGAAGCTCGGCCGGATGTATGCCGAGGGCGACGGCGTGCCCCATGACGACCTGAAGGCCTTCGAGTTCTTCTCGCGCATCGCCGACGACAACACCGATGACGGGCCGGACACCCAGAATTCGGGCGTGGTCGCCAGCGCCTTCACGGCGCTCGGCACGTATTTCCTCGACGGGATCAAGGGCACCTACGTGCGCCCGAACCCGGAGCGGGCCTACGACATGTTCAACTACGCGGCGTCGTATTTCGGCGACCCGAACGCCCAGTACAATCTCGCGCGACTCTACCTCGAAGGGACCGGCGTGGATGCCGACCCACGTCAGGCGGCGCGCTGGTTCAACCTCGCGGCCGAAAAGGGCCATGCTCCGGCCCAGGCTCTGCTGGGTGACCTCTTGGTCAACGGGCAGGGCGTTCCGGCCCAGCGGGCCCGTGGCCTGATGTGGCTGTCGCTGGCGCGGGAATCGGCGCAAGGGCGCAAGGACGACTGGATCGTCACCCTGTCCGACAAGGCATGGGCCACCGCCTCGGAAGAAGAGAAGGCCCAGGCTCAGGCCCAGGCCCTCCAGGCTCAGTCGCAGGTCACCGGATCGTCCCGGCGCCGTCGCTAGAGCTGCGCCCGACCACCTCGGGTCGGGGCACATCTCTAGGCTTTTGTTGTGCCGCGCTCCTTTTCGCCGAACCGGCATCCCCTTCGGCGCAGAGCGCTCCAGGCGATCCGGGAAGGAAGCGACATCCGGCTCCCGGCTGGCTCAGTTCGTCGGCGCCGCGATCGCCGTGACGAAAGACGGACGCGAGAGCGTCGCGTCGATATAGGCGGCGAGCTTCGGCCAGCGGCTCGCATCGACGGGCTCCTTGGCGAGCCGGAGGTTGTGGAAGGTCGTGGCGACCGCGATGTCGGCGATGCTGAAGACGCCGCCCACGAGGTAGGGGCCGTCGATCTGGCTCTCCAGGTAATCGTAGAGCTTCGGGAACTCGTCCGTCACCGCCTTCACCGCCACGGCCTCGTCGCCGGGCTTGCCCATTAGGACGGGCTTCACCACGCGCTCGGCGAAGGGCTTGATCAGCACCGGGAACAGCTCGGTATCGCCGAACTTGTCGAACCAGACGGCGCGTGCGCGCTCCTTCGGCGCCTGCGGCCACAGGGCCGGATTCGGGTGCTTGGCCTCGATATAGGCGGAGATCGCCGAGGAATCGGCCAGCCGAAAGCCGTCATCCTCGATCGCCGGGATCTTGCCCAGCGGGCTGCAGGCCTGGAACGACTCGTCCGGCGCGTGGAAGAAAACGGGCTTGTGCTCGAAAGCGACGTCCTTCTCGGCCAGCGTGACGAGGATCTTGCGGACGAAGGGCGAATAGCTCGTGCCGTAGAGAATCATGCGGAGAAACAACCTGTTGTGGCGGGAGGAAGGGGCAGGCCGAATGGCTCTTGCCGTCCGTCCCCTCAGATAGGGCTTCGATCCGGCTCGATCACCCCATGCACGGCATAGCCGCCGAACCGCTGCACGATCCGGGCGCGTCGCCGCGACGTCCGCGCGACCTCGCCGAGAGTGTCGGCGAGCCCCTGACGCGGAGTGACGTGGAACCCCGCGAGCCATCGGTTGAGCAGCCATCGGGCCGGCATGGGCAGACCGCCCTGATCGCCGAAATCGACCACGTGCAGGGAGCCGCCGGGCGCGAGGTGACCGGCGGCCTCGGCGAGGACGGCGCGCCAGGGCGGGATCATCGACAGGGCGTAGGAGATCACGATCCGGTCGAACTCGGCCTCCCCGAACAGGGGGGCGGGATCGAAGGCCGTGGCATCGCCTCGCGAGAGGCGGATGCGGTGGGCGAGGCCCGCGCGGGCGGTGGCGCGGCCAGCCGTATCGAGCATCTCGGACGAGACATCGAGGCCGAAGCAGCGGGCATCCGGGTAGGTCCGCGCGATGCGCACGAGGTTGCGCCCGGTGCCGCAGCCGATCTCCAGCACGCTGCCCCCGGCGGGCGGGCGGAGATCCGCGATCATGCCGTCGCGGCCGAGGAGGTAGAATTTCCGGCTCGCATCGTAGATGTGCCGCTGGTGCCGGTACATCCGGTCCATCAGCCGCGCCGCCTCGCTCACGACGAGGCCAGCCGGTAGAGGTGGAACGCCCCGTATATTGACGACCGGTCCTGCTCGCCGAGGCGGCGGCTCTCCTCCTCGGCATAATCCCAGGCACCGAGGATGGAATCCGGCACCCGGCCGGGCAGCCGGCGCTCGTCCGCCGCCGTCCTGAAGATCACGCGGGCGCCGGGCCGGGCCGCGCGGGTAATCTGGGTCCACAGGTCGGTGAGGTCGGCATCCGTCATCCAGTCCTGCGCATCGAGGAGGATCACGGCATCGACGCTGGCGGCCGGGCTCTCCCGCAGGAATTCGGTCATCGATTGCTGGCGGAAGTCGAGGCGGCCGGCGCGCTCGCGCAGGGCCGCGTGGTTCCCGGCCTGGAGATAGGGCGGCAGCGATGCGTCGGGCGCGGTGTCGTAGGCGCGGCCGAAGGCCTGCCAGGCGAAGTAGTTGGACCGGATCGGGAAGCCGCAGGCGAGACGCTCCAGACGGTGACGCAAGACGGCCGCCATCCCGCCGGGGCCATCGCCCGCAAGGGCGACGTATTGCGCCGGCGGAATGCCGAGACCGTAGAGCGAGGCCGGCTGGCGGATGAGCCAGCGGATGAAGGTCTTCTCGAAGAGCGGGGCCAGTTCGGCCTCGAAGATCGTCCGCTGTTCGGCGAGGTCCCGCGCCGTCAGCACGGCGCCGAGATCGCAGCCGTAGCGGCGGGCGAGCCAATGCCCCGCACCGATGAAGCGGCCGAGCAGGCCGTAGCGGTAGAAGCCGTGCTCGAAGGCCGAGATGCGGCGGCGCCCGTCGAGGCGTCGGGCCTCCCAATAGGCGCGGGACGTGGCGTCGAGATGCTGGCGGATGATCTCGTCATAGGCAGCGACGTTCTCGGGCCGGGCAGGGCGGCCGAAGAAGCCGAAGAAAGCGGCATGGTCGGGCAGATGCCGGAGGGCGGCAAGCTTGAGCTTCCCCAGGGCCACATGGGCGCCGTTGAGGTCGACGGCGCTGATCCGGGCCGGGTTGGCCGTAAGGTAGGAGAGCGCGTTGCAGCCCCCCGAGGCGATGGTGACGACGTGGTCGTCGGGCTGCAGCCGGAGTGCCGCCATGTCCACCACCGGATCTTCCCAGATCTGCGGATAGACCAGACCGCTGAAGGCCGCCGTGAACAGGCGTTCCGACACGCCCGCCTTCGAGAAAGCCCGGTTGCGATGGACGGCCTGGGTGAGCCCCAGACTCGTCTCGCGGCGGATGGCCCGTGCTGCGCGCGTCATGCGAGGTCTCGCGTCGCTGGTTGGCGTGATCGACGCCAGGGCCGTTACGGCATCCGCATGACCGCCCGGTGACGGAGGATCGTCTCCGGATGGCTCCGGGGACGGATCATTCGTTCACCTGTCCTGCCCCGCCCGGCACATCCATGGCGCGGGCCCCGTTCAGCGCGGTCGCAGCTCGATCGTCACCGGCACGTGGTCCGAGGGTTTTTCCAGGCCGCGCAGGTGCTTCTGCACGGAGGCGGAGACAAGGCGGTCGGCCGCCTGCGGCGAAAGCAGCAGGTGGTCGATGCGGATGCCCTGGTTCCGCTGCCAGCAGCCGGCCTGGTAATCCCAGAACGTGTAGAGGTCGGGGGAGGGGTCGCAGGCGCGCAGGGCCTCGGTGAATCCTTCGGCGAGGAGGGCGCGGAAGGCGGAACGGGTCTCGGGAAGGAACAGCGCGTCGTTCACCCAGGCGGCGGCATCCGCCGCGTCCTCGGGCTCGGGGATCACGTTGTAATCGCCCGCCAGCACCAGGGCCTCCTCGGCGGCAAGGAGCGCACGCGCATGCGTCCTCAACCGCTCCATGAAGCCGAGCTTGTAGGTGTATTTCGGTCCCGGCGTCGGATTGCCGTTGGGCAGGTAGATCGAGGCCACCCGGACGGGGGCCGCGTCCTCTCCCGAGATCAGCGCCTCGATGTAGCGGGATTGCTCGTCGGTCTCGTCGCCGGGCAGGCCACGGCGGACCTCGCTCATGCCGAGCGGCGCCCGCACCAGCAGCGCCACGCCGTTATAGGCTTTCTGCCCGAGCGTCTCGACGGCGTAGCCCGCCGCCTCGATCTCGGCGCGGGGAAAGCCCTCGTCCTGGCATTTCAACTCCTGCAGGCAGACCACGTCGGGCTTGGCCTCGTCGAGGAAGCCGACGAGATGGCCGACCCGCTGCTTGATCGAATTGACGTTCCAGGTGGCGATCCGCATGGGCTCTGAGATCCGGTCGGAGAGGGCCGCCCGTCATCGGGCCTTCGCGTCGGGCTGGCAAGGCATGCGCGGGGGAGGAAGTCAGGATGTCCGACGGCTGGTTCGCACCGATCCGGGCCTATTGCGAGCGCGGGGATGCGAGCTTCTGGGCCGAGCCGCTGAACGCCGCCTCCAACGGCGCCTTCCTCGTCGCCGCGTTCCTGGCCTTCCGCCTCGCCGGCTCCGGCCCGAAACGCGACCGGGCGGCGACGGCGCTGGCCGGGCTCGTCGCCCTCGTCGGCATCGGGTCGTTCCTGTTCCACACCCTCGCCGTCCGCTGGGCGATGCTCGCCGACGTCATCCCCATCGCCCTCTTCATCTACGCCTATTTCTTCCTGGCCCTTCGGCGTCTCCTCGGCCTTTCCCTCGTTCCGGCGATCCTGACGACACTCGGCTTTGCCGGCTTCGCGGCCGGGCTGGAACCGGCCCTCGACGCGCTCACGGGCCAATCGGTCGACCGCTTGAGCAACGGTTCCATCGCCTACGCGCCCGCCATCCTGGCCCTCGTCGGCGTCGCCGCCGGCTTGCTGATGCCCCAGACATGCTTCCTCGGCCCGGCACGGAGCCGCGCCGGCCTCTCGCTCCTCGCCATCGCCGCGCTGTTCGCCCTCTCCCTGACCTTCCGGACCCTGGACGCCGCCATCTGCCCGAGCCTGCCGATCGGCACCCATTTCCTCTGGCATTGCCTCAACGCAGCCGTCCTCTACGGCCTCATCGCCACGGCCTGGCGCTTCGAGGCAGCGGTTGACGATCGGCGTTCCGCACCCTGAGGAGGACGGCTCCGTCGGTCTCCGATTTTCCCCCTCGACGCCGCGTCGCGAGGAACCACGGGTTTTCTTGCACCACACAGGGATTCGTTGCAGAAGAGCCGGCCGTTCGAAGGAGCGGCGTCGCGCACAGGCTTGGACGACGGGTAACCCGCTCTCGGCCGAGCGAAGTCAGATACGGATCGCGTCCATGTCACAGAGCCTCCGCCTCGGCGTCGCCGGTCTCGGCACCGTCGGTGCTTCCGTCGTTCGGATGGTCGCTCGCCGCGCAGGAGCCATCGCCGCCGCCACGGGCCGCGAGGTGCGCGTCACCGCCGTCTCCTCTCGCGACAAGACTCGCGACCGCGGCCTCGATCTCACCGGCGTGACCTGGTTCGACGATCCCGTCGCCCTGGCCTCCTCGGGCGAGGTCGATTGCGTGGTGGAGCTCATCGGCGGCTCGGAAGGGCCGGCCAAGGCCACGGTGGAAGCCGCCATCGCTGCCGGCAAGCACGTGGTCACCGCCAACAAGGCCCTCCTCGCCCATCACGGCGCGGCCCTGGCGAAGGCCGCCGAGGCCAAGGGCGTGACCCTGGCCTACGAGGCGTCCGTGGCCGGCGGCATCCCCGTCATCAAGGCCCTGCGCGAGGGGCTCACCGGCAATGCCGTGTCGCGCGTCTACGGAATCATGAACGGCACCTGCAACTACATCCTCACCCGGATGGAGCGGGAGGGCCTGACCTTCGAGGCCTGCCTCAAGGACGCGCAGGCCTTGGGCTATGCCGAGGCCGACCCGACCTTCGACGTCGAGGGGTTCGACACCGCCCACAAGCTCGCCATCCTGGTCAGCCTCGCCTTCGGTGTGGAGATCGATGCCGAGGGCGTCTCGGTGGAAGGCATCTCGGCGATCCAACCCCTCGATCTCACCATGGCCGAGGAACTCGGCTACCGGATCAAGCTGCTCGGCGTCGCGCAGGTGGCCGAGGGCGGAATCGAGCAGCGCGTCCACCCGACGATGGTGCCGAAATCCTCCGCCATCGCCCAGGTGATGGGCGTCACCAACGCCGTCACCATCGATGCGGATGCGGTGGGTGAACTCACCCTGATCGGCCCGGGAGCCGGCGGCGAGGCGACCGCCTCGGCGGTGGTCGCCGACATCGCCGACATCGCGGCCGGCGTCGCGCGCCCGACCTTCGGACGCCCCGCCGCGAGTCTCGCCCCGTCGGAGCGGGTGGCGATGCAGCGGCACGAGGGCGGCTACTACATTCGCCTCACGGTCCATGACCGGCCCGGCGTCGCGGCCGGCGTCGCCACGCGGATGGCCGAGCGCGACATCTCCATCGAGAGCATCCTGCAGCGCCGCTCGGAGAGCGCCGCCAGCAAGGACCCGCATGGCCGCTCCGGCCAGCCGGTGCCCCTGGTGCTGATCACCTACGCCGCCACCGAAGGAACCATCCGCGCGGCGCTCGACGCCATCGCGGCAGATGGCCTCCTCGCCGAGGCGCCGCAATTGATCCGAATCGAACGCGAATAAGAAGGCCGCCCATCGCGGCCCAGACACCAGGTGAGGGACGGGACCAAGATGGCGGACGATATCGTTGGGGGGGTGGGACGTCCGGTGTCCCGCACCATGAGCCTCGAACTGGCGCGGGTGACCGAGCGCGCCGCCATCGCCGCCGCCCGGCTGCGCGGGCAGGGGCGGGAGAAGGAGGCCGACCAGGCCGCCGTCGACGCCATGCGGCGCGAGCTCAACCTCCTGCCCATCAACGGCACCGTCGTCATCGGCGAGGGCGAGCGCGACGAAGCGCCGATGCTCTATATCGGCGAGCAGCTCGGCACCGGCGCCGGCCCGAAGGTCGACATCGCCGTCGACCCCCTGGAGGGGACGACCCTCTGCGCCAAGGACATGCCCGGCGCCATCGCCGTGATGGCGCTCGCTGAGCACGGGTCGCTGCTGGCGGCGCCCGACGTCTACATGCAGAAGATCGCCATCGGCCCCGGCTATCCTCAGGGCCTCGTCGATCTCGACGCCAGCCCGGCCGACAACATCGCCGCGCTCGCCCGGCACAAGGGCTGCGCCCCATCCGAGATCACCGCGATCATCCTCGACCGGCCGCGCCACATGGCCCTCGTGGCGGCCGTGCGCGAGACCGGCGCAGGAATCCGCCTGATCTCGGACGGCGACATCGCCGGCATCATCCACACGACGAGCCCCGACGAGACCGGTGCCGACATCTATCTCGGCATCGGCGCGGCGCCCGAAGGGGTCATCGCGGCTGGCGTCCTGCGCTGCATCGGCGGCCACATGCAGGGCCGGCTGATCCTCGACAGCCACGACAAGCGCGAGCGCGCGGCCCGCATGGGCATCAGCGATCCGAACCGGAAGTACGAGCTCGCCGACATGGCGCGGGGCGACGTGATCGTGGCCGCCACCGGCGTCACCGACGGTGCGCTCCTGCAGGGCGTGCGGTTCAAGTCCGGCATGATCGTGACCGAGACGGTCATCTACCGGTCCGCCACCGGTACGGTCCGCCGCATCGTCGGTGAACATCGCCGGCCCGAGCGTTTCGAGGCCTGAGCGCCGTGTCGGATCCGACGATCCGCCCGGTACGGCCCGACGAGCGCGAGGCCTGGGAGGGCTTGTGGTCGGGCTATCTCGACTTCTACCGGGCCGCGATCGGACCGGAGATGCGCGACCTGACATGGTCTCGCCTGCACGACCCGCTGGTGCCGCTCCACGCCCTGGTGGCGGAAGCGGACGGCGAGACCGTCGGCCTCGTCCACTACCTCTTCCACGCCTCGGCCTGGACACGCGGACCTTACTGCTACCTGCAGGACCTGTTCACGGCGCCTGAGGCACGGGGCAGGGGGATCGCCCGCGCTCTCATCGAGGCCGTGACCGCGCAGGCCCGGCACGCTGGCGCCGACCGCGTCCATTGGCTGACCATGGAAGACAATACCCAGGCCCGCGCCCTCTACGACAGGCTCGCCGACCGGTCGGGCTTCATCCAGTACCGCCGGATCCTGGGTCCGGGCTGAGCGGATGATTGGGTGGCCGGCATCCCACATGCGAGCCCCGCCCCGGTTCTCAGAATCGCGCGGATGTCGGGCCGGCCGCTTTCGGATCGGGGGCGTTGCCGACGGTTCAGGCGGATGCCCGGCGGAACTCAGGGCTGCCAACTTTTGACAGCTCCGGGGGCCTATGACACCGTCCGGCCATGTCGAATACGCCGACCCGCAACATCGCCCTGACCCATGAGCTGGAGAGCTACATCAAGGGTCAGGTCGCGAGTGGGCATTATGCGAATGCCAGCGAAGTCGTCCGTGCCGGTCTCCGCCTTTTGATCGAGCGTGACCACAAGGTGCCTCGCTCCCGCGGCCATAGCTCCGTTTAAGCGGCGGACCGATGATGACCACCTCAATCGCCGTTCCGTCCGCCCAGAACGACTTCCAGGCGGATATCATTGCGGTCGAGGGCATCGCCGCGGTTCAGACCATCCTGAACGTGGTCTGTCGGACGACGGGCATGGGCTTTGCCGCCGTCGCCAGGGTGACGGACGACCGCTGGGTCGCCTGCAGCGTCAAGGACGACATCGCCTTCGGTCTGGTGCCCGGCGGCGAGCTGCCGGTCGCCACCACGATCTGCGACGCGATCCGCTCGTCCGGGACGGGCGTGGTCATCGATCACGTGTCCGAGGACCCGGCGTTCCAGGCGCATCCGACCCCGGAGATGTACGGCTTCCAGAGCTACATCTCGATGCCGATCAACCTGCCGGACGGCAGCTTCTTCGGCACCCTCTGCGCCATCGACCCTCGCCCGGCCCGGCTGAACACGCCGGAGATCGTCGGCATGTTCAGGATGTTCGCCGACCTCATCGGCTTCCATCTCGACGCGCACAGGCGCCTCGCCGACCGGGAGGCGCTCCAGCGCAGCGACGCCTTCGTCAGAGGCATCCTCAGGGCGAGCCCGGATTGCGTGAAGGTGCTCTCCGCCGACGGCACGCTGGAATTCATGAGTGCGCGGGGCCTGGAACTGAACCGGATCGGATCGCTCCAGGACGTGGTCGGGCAGGAATATGCCGGGCTCTGGCCGGAAGGCGAGCGCGCCAAGCTGCGCGATGCCGTCCGGCGGGCGGCCGCCGGAGAAGTCTCACGCATCGAGGGGCAGGCCCAGACCGTCGGCGGCGACCTCCGCTGGTGGGAGGTGAGCTTCGCGCCGTTCCAGCCCGACGAGGGCGGTGCCCTCAAGCTCGTCGGCATCTCCCGCGACATCACCGAGCGCTACCGGGCCGAGACTGCGCGACAAGCCGGGGCGGAGGCGCTGCAGGCCTTGAACGACGATCTGGAGCGGCAGGTCGCGGAGCGGACGGCGGAGCTTCGTCTCTCGCGCGACATTCTCCAATCGAGCGCCGCGCCCATCTGCGCCTTCGACACCGCGTACCGGCTCATCGCTTTCAACCAAGCCCATAGCGACGAGTTCTTCCGCATCTTCGCCCACCGCGTGCAGGTCGGCGAGGTGTTCCCCGACCTCTTCCCGGCGGACCAGGCCCCGGTCATGCGCGGCCTGATGGAACGCGCCCTCCGGGGCGAGACGTTCACCGTCACCGAGGAGTTCGGCGACCCCGACCTGGCGAAGCCCTATTGGGAGGTGTCCTACTCGCCGTTGCGCGACGAGGGAGGACGCATCGTCGGGGCGTTCCACTACGCCAAGGACATCTCGGAGCGGCTGCGCGCCGAGGCCGAGCTCGCCAGCACGCAGGAGGCGCTGCGCCAGTCGCAGAAGATGGAGGCCGTCGGACAGCTGACCGGCGGTGTGGCGCACGATTTCAACAACCTCCTGACCATCATCCGCTCCTCCGTCGATTTCCTGCGGCGGCCGGAGCTGCCCGAGGAGCGCAAGCGGCGCTACCTCGATGCGGTGTCCGATACGGTAGACCGCGCCGCGAAGCTGACCGGGCAGCTCCTCGCCTTCGCCCGCCGCCAGGCCCTCAAGCCCGAGGTCTTCGAGGTCGGCGAGCGCCTGCGCGCCGTCTCCGAGATGATCGACACCGTGACGGGGGCCCGCATCCGCCTGACGGTCGAGACGCCGGACGAACCCTGCTTCGTCAAGGCGGATCTGAGCCAGTTCGAGACCGCCCTCGTCAACATGGCGGTGAATGCCCGCGATGCGATGAACGGGGAGGGGACCCTGACCCTGACTCTGGTGCAGCAGGAGAAGCTGCCGCCGATCCGTGGGCATGCGGTCGCTCCCGGAGCCTTCGCGGCGATCTCGCTGACCGATACGGGCACCGGAATCGCGCCTGAGCAACTGGGCCGCATCTTCGAGCCGTTCTTCACCACCAAGGAGGTGGGCAAGGGAACCGGCCTCGGCCTCAGCCAGGTGTTCGGTTTCGCCAAGCAGTCCGGCGGCGATGTCGACGTGTCGACCAGGCTCGGGCACGGCACGACGTTCACGCTCTACCTGCCCGAGATCGTGATCGAGCAGAACGGCGCGGACCGGGAGATGCTTCAACCGGAGCCAGGCTCGCCGATGGGGGTGGGCCAGCGCATCCTGGTGGTCGAGGACAATATCGAGGTCGGCCGCTTCGCCACGCAGATCCTGGAAGATCTCGGTTACCGGACCACCTGGGCCGTCAACGCCGAGGAAGCTCTGGAGCAGCTCGGGACGGACGGCAACGGATACGATGCGGTGTTCTCGGACGTGGTGATGCCGGGCATCGGCGGCATCGCCCTGGCCCAGCGATTGCGCGAGCGTCTGCCGAGCCTGCCGGTGCTTCTCGCGTCCGGGTACAGCCACGTCCTGGCGCAGGATGGCGCGGAGGGCTTCGAGCTGCTGCACAAGCCATACTCGGCCGAACAGCTCGGGCGCATTCTGAGGCAACTGACGACGAAGCGGACGAACCGGCTCGTCGGCTGATCGGCTGGGTGTGTCGTCCGTCCCCGGCGGCTCCGACGCGGCGCTCGATCGTCGCGAGGTCGGACGAGGCCCGACGGCCCGGATCCGTCTGGACGACGGCGCGAGCGTCGCCGATGCGGCGACGCCCTTCGTGAAGCCGCGGCGTAACCTAGCGACGGATCAGTTGAACAGCGATCCGACACCGCCCGAGACGCGTCCCAGCCCCTGCTTGGCCACGGGGTTGCCCGGTTCGAGCTGGGCGGCGCGCTGATAGCTCTCCATCGCCTCCTTCTTGCGGTTCGTCTTCTCGTAGGCGAGGCCGCGATAGGCCCAGGAGCTGGCGTCCTTGTTGTTGACGTTGAGGGCCGCGTTGTAATCCTCGATCGCCTTGTCGAACTGGTTCGTGGCGATGAGGCTCTGGCCCCGCGCGGCGTAGGGCGCCGCGACGAAGGGATTGCGGTCGATGGCGGCATCGAAATCGCCGATGGCCTGGGTGTTCTGGCCCTGGCGCTGACGCACGAGGCCGCGCGCATGGTAGGCCTCGGCCGATTCCGGCGTCAGGCGGATCGCCTGGTTGAGATCCGACATCGCGCCGTCGAGATCGCCCTGGGCACGCAGCACGTTGGCGCGACCGATATAGGCGGGACCGTAGTTCGAATCGGCCGAGATGGCCTTCGAGAAGTCGGCGAGTGCCCCATCGTTGCGGCCGGTCTGGCGGTAGGCCAGCGCCCGGTTGTAGTAGGCGGAGGCCGAATTCGGATCGATCTGGACGGCCTTCGTGAAATCGCCGATGGCGTCGTTGAACTGGCCCGAGCGGGCATAGGCCGCGCCGCGGGTGACGTAGGCGCCGGCATCGTTGGGATTACGCTGGATCACCTCGGTGAGCGAGGCGATGTTGACGCTGGTGGCACCCGTGGCGTCGCTCTCGACCACGGCGAACTGGCGCGTCGCCGAAGCCCCGCCACCGCCATAGGTCTCACACCCGGCCAAAGCCGCCGCGATCGCTACGGCCCCGACCAGACCCGCCTTCGCACGCGGCACTACAAACGTCATTGCCCCTCTCCCCTCGGGATCGCCATGCCCCCCGAGGCACGCTCCCGTCCGCTGCAATCGATCATCCCATCCACCATGGCGCCTCGAAGCGCTTCGGATGCCGGACAAGACGACGAGTGCCGGCACAGTCTCGCATCGCGGTGAACACGCGCTTAAAACCCGCCGGCTCACCCGCTCAAGCGGCGCGATGTGGCGAAGGTAAGGCTCGCTTCCGCGCGGGGTCGCGAAGGCCGTCCGGCAGGTCACGGCGAGGACAGACTGTGTCCGACAAGACGCAGTTTCGACGCCCTACACGATGGCCCTGGAGGTTATCCCGCCATGGCTCGACCGGCCGTCTCGGACAAACGCCCGGCGTCCGGATCGAAGATTCGCGAGCCCGGCCGACGAGGCGACGCCTCTGGCTCGAACACCCAAGGGTGAGGAAACCCAGCGGGATCCGCCCGGCGCAATGCATCCATTGAGCGGATTGGCGATGGAGGACGAGTCCACGGAACGGGGCAGGGCAAGGCCAGGGAATCCTTGCGGCCCTTGCCCTTGCCCCCCCGATCAGCACGCCGGCCCGATACAACCGCCTCGCCCTATCGCGTCTTTATTTCCTGCTGGATATCGGTGAGCGCACGCTCCGAATGCTCGGCCAGAATACTTTTGACCGATACCGGCGTCGCGGCCCATGCCACCGCTGCCAAGAATACCATCGCCGCAACCGCGTAGGCAAACGTTTCCATGATCCCGAGCCAGCCCAACAGCAACGGGACGAGGCTGATGACGAAGGCTGCTCCAACATTCTTCGATATGTAGAGTATCGATACGAAACAAATGAGTCCCAGAGCTATTGGTTTGGCGAATGCGACGATTGTCCGTTCCACGGCGAGGTCCCTCGAATAACATAATTTATTGGCGAACTCATCTGATATGAGCCCTGAAACCCAGCCTTCAGCGGCCACAACGCGACAATACGAGATGTTCCGTTAAATGTCCGTGAAATAAATTGTATTCACTTAAGAATCTCAAGATTCACCAAAGATAACGCCAAGCATCTCCAACATCGATACTAGTATGTATGCACTAGTGCCCCTGACGTCGCCGGCATACGAATCACCTTCGACCGACGAATAAGGTGGCCCAAGGTCGAGAGTGGTCTAGTAATGACCTGATTGTCTCGATGTCTCGATCTGACGGATCAGATCCATGACTTCTTCAGGCGGTTGATTGACGTTGCTGGATATCGGTTTCACAGTACCTGCGGCCCCGGAATGTCCGGCATATCTGATCCGTGAGCCGGAACCGGACGCGGTTACATCAACCAGAAGAGACGTATTGACGTAAATTTCTTGACCAGACCCCTTCGTGAGCTTGATCCAAGCCATGGAACTTCTCCTGTTCATGCTGCTATTTCAAGTTGAACTTTGTTTCGTCGCCAGTCTCACTGATGGCGCGACGACGATGCTCGATCAGTATTTGTCCATGTCACGTGGATCGACATCTCAACGATGACGATCGCGGAAGGCAACTCGGCGACTGAACGACCGATGTCTTGCAGCATTCCCCACCATCTCGCGAGAGGTGAAACGAACTATACGGCGCAAGACTCGCTTGGTGACTTCGATAGTAGATCAATAATAGAAAACTTTTATACATTACAACCAGAGTTATCATTCTCGATAAAAATACTCACGTTATTAGCACAGCCCGCAATTGCGTAACGTTCTACAGGAATAATTCTTGTTATAGAAAGCAAAATAACGTTCTATTATAAGAAATATGCCATTCGATATGATCACAGCATTTAGGAGACATTGGAAGAAATACTTATTACTTTTAATCGTCATAGATGGCGCAACGTGCGGGCTGCGCCAATGGAAATACCCGCATCGAGCGGATTAGGTCAACGTTCAGAAATTGTCTCTCCGTCCCAAAATCATGGCTGCGGATGCAGCGGCGCGACAGGCCGCTCCATACTTACGCAGTCTGCCACAAGACTTCATCATTGAACCAACAGCGCCATCGAATGTTGTTGGGTCGGCTGACGATTACGCTCGTGACGTCGGCACGACGTGATGCGCCCCTCCACGCGTGCGGCGGGCGCCGGCCATGAGTTCCCCTCGAACGAGACCAGGAGTAGTGCGTGTTTCCCCCCGCGAAGGTGCTCACGGTTGTCGAAACGACGAAGCACGTCGAGCCTGTTCGAGCCTTCGAATTCTGGCGAAACACCGCGTTGAAGAATCTCGGCATCGTGGACCGGCCGAACCCCCACGAAGCATTTTCCGCCAACCGGTTGGCCGCCCTTTCAGCGCACACGACGTTGCTTCTCACGGAGAGCAGCCCGGTGAGCGTCGAGGGCGATCTACGCCATATCCGGCGGGCCGGCCGCGACGAGGTCGTCGTCAGCTTCTTCCTGTCGGGGCATGGCTACCTGGAACAGGGCAGTTGCGGTCATGTGGTCGGCGTCGGGGATATCGGCTTCATCAGGCTCGACCGCCCCTTTGCCGTGGGAGGTCTGTCGCCGTATCGGGAGCTCCGTTTCAGCGTCCCTCGCGTGAATTTCGAGGCACGGGTCGGGAACGCCGACGCCCTGACCGGCCGTCGCATCCGCGCGAGTCCCTCCACCGAGTTGCTGACGACATACATGCACGACGTCGCGCGATCTGCCACGGGGATGTCGGAGGCCGAAGCCGGGCTCGCGGTCGAGGGCGCGCTTCACATCGTGCGCTCGCTCGTCGGAGATCGGGACGATGGGGATCGGGCTTCGTCCGAGGTGCTCCGGTCTCTCTCGCGCGTGCACATCGAACGGCATTCGCATGACGCGTCGTATGGGCCTCGAGCGATGGCCGCGGCGCTCAACGTCTCCCGCTCGAAACTCTATCGTGCCTTCGCCGACGGCGAAGGGATCGCCGCCGAGATCCGCGATGCCCGGCTGGACCGCATCCATCGCTGGCTGACATCGGCCTCCAACGACCGCACGCCCATCAACGTCCTGATGCATGCCTGCGGCTTCACCGATGCACCCGGCTTCAGCAAGGCTTTCAAGCGGCGGTTCGGCATGTCGGCGAAGGACGTCCGCGCCCTCCGGCAGGGTTGAGCCGTCCTCACGAAGCCGGGATCACCCGCGTGACATGGCCCATCTTGCGGCCCGGCCGGGCGTCGCCCTTGCCGTAGAGGTGAAGATGCGCGCCGGATTCGGCGAGGAGCGCCTGCCACGCGTCGATGTCGTCGCCGATCAGGTTCCGCATCTCCACGGAGGCGCCGGCGACGCGCGAAGCATCGCCGAGGGGCCAGCCGCAGACGGCGCGGACATGCTGAGCGAATTGCGAGGTCACGGCGCCCTCGATGGTCCAGTGACCGGAATTGTGCACCCGCGGCGCGATCTCGTTGACGATCAGACGCTCGCCGGCCTCGTCGCGCACCAGGAACATCTCGACGGCGAGGATCCCGACATAATCCAGCGCCTCGGCGATCCGGCGGGCGATCTCCACCGCAATCCGGGCGGTCTCCTCCGACAGGTTCGGGGCGGGCACGCGGGTGAGGGCCAGGATATGATCGCGGTGCTCGTTCTCGCACAGGTCGAAGGCCGCGAAGCTCCCGTCGGGGGACCGCGCTGCCACCACCGAAACCTCGCGCTCGAACGGCACGAACCCTTCGAGGATCAGCGGCGCGCCACCGAACTCGGCGAAGATCGCGTTCCGGTCGCCCTCTTCGGCGGTGCGGATGATGCGCTGGCCCTTGCCGTCATAGCCGAAGCGGCGGGTCTTCAGCACGGCCGGCAGGCCGATCGCCTCCAGCGCACGGGCGAGGTCGTCCGGCGTGTCCACCTGCCGGAACGGCGCGGTGGCGATGCCGAGGCCGTTGATGAAGCTCTTTTCGGAGAGCCTGTCCTGCGTGGTGGACAATGCGTCGGCGCTGGGACGAAGGGGCGCGTGGCGCGCCAGCAGGTCGGCGGTCTCGCGCGGGATGTTCTCGAACTCGTAGGTCACGGCATCGACGCTCGCCGCGAAGCGGGCGAGCGCCTCGGCATCGTCATAGGCGGCGCAGGTCGTCTCGGCCGCGACATCGAAGGCCGGGCTCGCCGCATCGGGGGCGTAGACATGGACCTTCAGGCCGTAATTGGCCGCGGCCAGCGCGATCATACGGCCGAGCTGGCCGCCGCCGACGATGCCGAGGGTGGAACCGGGCGCGAGGGACATGTCGGTCACGGAATCTGTGTCTCCGGCCTCTCGGCCACGGATGCGGTCTGCGCGGCCCGCCACGCATCGAGGCGCTCGGCGAGGGCGGTGTCGGTCAGCGCCAGGACGGCGGTGGCGAGGAGGGCCGCGTTGACGGCTCCGGCCCGGCCGATGGCGAGGGTGCCCACGGGAATGCCGGCCGGCATCTGCACGATGGAGAGCAGGCTGTCCTGGCCGGACAGGGCTTTCGATTCCACCGGAACGCCGAAGACCGGCAGCGGGGTCATGGATGCGGTCATGCCGGGCAGATGCGCGGCCCCGCCAGCGCCGGCGATCACGACCTTGTAGCCCGCCTGCTTCGCACCCTTGGCGAAGGCGACGAGGCGATCCGGCGTGCGATGGGCGGAGACGATGAACGCCTCGTGCGGCACGCCGAGGGCGTCGAGGGTGTCGGCGGCGTGCTGCATGGTCGCCCAGTCCGACTGGCTTCCCATGATGATCGCGACCGGGGGCGCTCCCGCCATCGTCGTCACTCCCTTCCCGAGACGATCGCGGTCGCCTGGTCTGCGTGGCCGGGTTCAGGCCATGTCTTCGTGGCGGCGCGATCCCGGGACGCGATCCTGCACCCGGACCGTGCCGCATACGCGGGCGGGCGACCGCCCGCAAGACGGTGCCCGGGCCAATCCTGTGATCAAGGCAAACCGAAGCTAGGCGATGATGTCGGGCGTGATCTGGTCTTCCAAATAGGAAATCCGGTCCCGCAGGCCGAGCTTGCGCCGCTTGAGGCGCTGGATCTGCAGCTGGTCGCCGGCGACGCTCAGTTCCAATGCGTCGATGGCCCCGTCGAGGTCGCGGTGCTCCTGGCGGAGCCGCGCCAGTTCCTCGACGAATTCCGCCGTCCCGTTATCCTCGAACTCGCCCGCCATCGCACCTGCAGCCTCGACACGTACCGTCCCGAAACCATGCGGCACAGGCGCTCTTGCGGCAAGACGATGCCCGCAATTGGCTCTGGAAGACGCTTCTTCCACCGGGGAGGGCTCCGGCGATCGTGATTAACCAATGTTGCCCCCAGGGCCGATTTCGGTTTCGACAGCCGGCTCATACTGTGCCAATCTGCCTGAGTCGGAACGAGACAGGAGAAACGACTCATGTCGCTGCAGACGCATCTGAGCCAGCTCGCCCTCAAGCACGAAGCCCTCGAGCGGGAAATCCACTCCGCGATTCAAAGCCCTTCCGAGAACGATCTACGGATCGCGGAATTGAAGCGACGCAAACTTCACCTGAAGGACGAGATCAATCGGCTGCGTGCCGAAACGGACTCGGTGCATTAGCCAGCTCCCCATCATTCCCCTTCCTTGATTGACCTTCGCCGCCGCGCTGCCCAGCGCGGCGGTTTTCGTTTGTATCGCCATCCCTTGTATCGTCGTGGGCAGGTTGGGCTACATTCCCCCGCAGATGCCGGCATCCTCAGACCGGCCGCCCGGGGACGAACCGCCATGCAGGCCGCTGCGACACCTCCCGATTCGACCGAAGGGACGGACGCCTACCGCCCCATCCACGCGGCGTCCCTCGCCGATCCCGAAGGGTTCTGGCTGAACGCCGCCGCTGCCCTCGACTGGGAGACCGCCCCCTCCCGCGCCTTCGACCCGGAGGCGGGCGCTTATGGGCGCTGGTTCCCCGACGCGACGCTGAACGCCTGCCACAACGCCGTCGACCGCCACGTGGCGATGGGGCGGGGCGAGCAGGCGGCGATCCTGTACGATTCACCCGTCACCGGGACGAAGCGGACGATCAGCTACGCGGCCTTGCGCGACGAAGTGGCGACGCTCGCCGGCATCCTCTCGCTGCTCGGCGTGGAGAAGGGCGACCGGGTCGTCATCTACATGCCGATGATCCCCGAAGCCCTGTTCGGGATGCTCGCCTGCGCGCGCCTCGGCGCGGTCCATTCCGTGGTGTTCGGCGGTTTCGCCGCCAACGAACTCGCCATCCGCATCACGGACGCCGCCCCGAAGGTGGTGCTCGCCGCCTCCTGCGGCATCGAGCCGAGCCGGATCGTGCCGTACAAGCCGCTGCTGGACGCGGCCATCGCGGCCTCGCCGCACAAGCCCGAGGCCTGCCTCATCCTCCAGCGCCCGCAGGCCGAGGCGGGCCTGGTGGAGGGGAGGGACCGCGACTGGGCCGAGACCGTGGCCCGGGCGAAGGCCGCCGGGATCAGCGCCGATTGCGTCCCAGTCGCGGCCACCGACCCGCTCTACATCCTCTATACATCGGGCACGACGGGCAAGCCGAAGGGCGTGGTGCGCGATACCGGCGGCTACTGCGTCGCGCTGTCGTGGTCGATGCCCAACCTCTACGACGTGAAACCGGGCGAGGTGTATTTCTGCGCCTCCGACATCGGCTGGGTGGTGGGCCATTCCTACATCGTCTACGCCCCGCTTCTGCACGGCTGCACCACCGTTCTCTACGAGGGCAAGCCGGTGGGGACGCCCGATGCCGGGGCGCTCTGGCGGGTGGCCGCGGAATACGGCGTCGCCTGCCTGTTCACGGCGCCGACGGCCCTGCGCGCGATCAAGAAGGACGACCCGCGCGCCGAACTCGTCGCCTCCTACGACCTCTCCGACTTCCGCTCCCTCTTCCTCGCCGGCGAGCGGGCCGACCCGGATTCCGTGGCCTGGGCCGAGCGGGCGCTGGACCGGCCGGTGATCGACCATTGGTGGCAGACCGAGACCGGCTGGGCCATCGCCGGCAATCCGGTGGGTGTCGGCATGCTGCCGGTGAAGCATGGCAGCGCCTGCGTGCCGATGCCGGGCTACGACCTCGCGGTGCTCGACGAGGCCGGCAAGCCGCTGCCGCCCGACACGATGGGCACCATCGCCCTGCGGCTCCCGCTGCCGCCCGGCTGCCTGCCGACCCTGTGGGGTTCGGACGAGCGTTTCCGCCAGAGCTACCTCACCACCTATCCGGGCTGGTACGACACCTCGGATGCCGGGATCGTCGACGCGGACGGCTACGTCACGGTGCTGGGGCGCACCGACGACATCATCAACGTCGCCGGGCACCGGCTTTCCACCGGGGGCATGGAGGCGGTGCTGGCCGCCCATCCCGATGTCGCCGAATGCGCCGTCATCGGCATCCGCGACGCGCTGAAGGGCGAACAGCCCTGCGGCTTCGTGGTGTTGAAATCCGGCGTCTCCCGCGACACCGCCGAGATCGAGCGCGAACTCGTCGCCTCCATCCGCGAGCGCATCGGCCCAGTGGCGGCGTTCAAGCTCGCGCTCACCGTGGCACGGCTGCCCAAAACCCGCTCGGGCAAGATCCTGCGCGGCACCATGAAGAAGATCGCCGACGGCGAAGCCTGGACCACTCCACCCACCATCGACGACGCCGCCGTGCTGGACGAGATCGGCGAGAGCTTGAAGGGGAGGGGGATCGGGGGGTGAGCGTTCCCTCCCTCGACCGGTGCAGCTCCAGCGGAACCCGATCCGGGGGCCAGCTATAAAGAGATGCGTAGCGCCATGGAAACGCGGATACGGAGCCGTCCATCCCTGGCGCGGGCGACTCAGGTGCTCCATCTAGGCTGTCAGCCAAAGCCGGAGCCCGCACATGACCGCACGCCTGTTCGAGCCCCTGGCCCTCGATGGCCTGACGCTGCCCAACCGCATCATCGTCGCTCCCATGTGCCAGTATTCGGCCCATGCGGGGCAGGCGGGCGACTGGCACCTGATGCATCTGGGGCAGCTCGCCATGTCGGGCGCGGGACTGCTGACCCTGGAGGCCACCGCGATCTCGCCGGAGGCACGGATCTCGCCCACCGATCTCGGCCTCTACTCGGACGAGACCGAGCTGGCGCTGGGCCGGGTGCTCGATGCGGTGCGGCTCCGGGCGCCGATCCCCATCGCGATCCAGATCAATCATGCCGGCCGCAAGGCCTCGAGCCGCGCCCCCTGGGATGGCGGCTCGCAGATCGAGCCGGAGATGCCGGACGGCTGGCGCACCGAGGCGCCGTCAGCCATCGCCCATGGCGAGGGCGAGGTGCCGCCCCATGCCCTCGATTCGGAGGGGTTGAAGCGCATCCGTGACGGGTTCGTGGAGACGGCCAAGCGCGCGTTGCGCATCGGGATCGACGGGTTCGAACTCCACGGCGCCCACGGCTACCTGCTGCACCAGTTCCTCTCGCCGCTCTCCAACCAGCGCACGGACGATTACGGCGGCAGCCTCGCGAACCGGATGCGCTTTCCGCTGGAATGTTTCGAGGCGGTGCGCGAAGTCGTGCCGGCGGGCAAGCCGGTCTGGATGCGGGTCTCGGCCACCGACTGGGTCGAGGGCGGCTGGACGCTCGACGAGACGGTGGAACTGGCCCATGCGCTCAAGCGGCGCGGATCGGCGGCGATCCACGTCTCCACCGGGGGCCTCTCCACCCGCCAGGAGATCCCGCTCTCGCCCGGCTATCAGGTTCCCTTCGCCGAGCGGGTGAAGGCCGAGACCGGGCTCACCACCATCGCGGTCGGCCTCATCACCGAGGCGGCCCATGCGGAATCGATCCTGGCCGAGGGCAAGGCCGACGCGGTCTCGCTCGCCCGCGCCATGCTGTACGATCCGCGCTGGCCGTGGCATGCGGCGGCCGAACTCGGCGCGCAGGTCAGCGCGCCCAAGCAGTACTGGCGCTGCCAGCCGCGCCAGTTCAAGACCCTGTTCCGCGACACCCAGTTCGGGCAACGCTGACCCGATTTCAGGCAAAGACAATGGACGACGACATCACGACGATCACGGTGCAGCGCGTCCGCTACGACGAGGAGAACGGCATCAGCCTGATCTCCGGCGCGGACGACGAGGAGGAACCCGCCGGCTATTTCATCGTCCAGATCGAGAAGGGCGACCCGGACGGGCCGCTCATCGAGATCTTCGGCGAGGATCTCACCCAATCCGACGGGGTGACGGCTTTGGAGATCGGCGTGCGCCACCTGCTCTTCAGCTTCGAGCCGACGAGCCTCATCGGGGCGGAGATGCCGATGGTGCGGATCGAATCGATGACCGAGATCGCCGAACTCGCCAAGGCGCGGCTCAGGGTCGCCTTCGGCAAGCGGGCACGGCTGGCCTGATCCGCCCGCCCTACTTCGCCACCGCCCCCACCAGCGGCCCCAACGGCCGGCTGATGTCCGACCGGTTGATGCCCGGCGCGTAGAGGCTGGAGACGCTGCCGTCGAGGAACAGGGCGTTGGCGCAGCCGAGCGTGTCCTTGAACAGGCGGGCGAAGGAACCGAAGGTCACGGGGCGCTCGGAAATGGCGAAGATGGCGGTGCGGCCGTCGTCGCGGACGCCGACGCCGTTGCGGATCTTCTGGCTCGGCCCGTCGGTGGAGATCTTCGGGTGGATCTTGCCGTCGATCACCAGCATCGGCCCCGATTGGGTGGCGAAATCCGGCTTGATCTTCTGGCGCAGGTAGCGGGCCGTGTCGGCGACGCCGGCGCGCTCGCCTTTCACGTAGAAGATGCCATTGGGCTTGAGGTGGAAATTGCCCGGCCCGTTGGCGGTGGAGACGCCCTTCATCTCGCGGCCCTCCTCCACATAGAGGCCCACCGGCGCCTGGCCCTTGTCGTACATGCCGCCATTCATGGCGAAGCTGAGCTTGGGCCCGATCTTTTCCCCCAGCGTCGACAGCGACGAATAGGGCAGACCGTCGGCGCCGAGCCAGAACACCCGCACCCGCTCGCGGCGCAGATCCACCGTGCAGACCGTGAAGGTCTCGCCCTCGGACTGAACCGCCTTGCACGGCGACGCGACGGCGGGCGCGGCCCGCGCGGGCTGGGGAGCGAGACCCGCAGCGAACGCGAACAGCATGGCTCCGGCAAATGCGCGTCGCAGTGACATCATCGTTGAATCCCGAGGCGGAGCTATCTTCCGCCCTCTCGTGCGGACGAGGTGGCGCGCGGTGTCCTCGCCCGAAACGGAAGGCGTTTTCAAGGCGTGCCGACCGCCGCTCTCACCGACCTGTGATCGGCCGGATGCGTGCAGGACAAAATGTGCCATGAACCGTTCATGGACCATGGGTGTTCTATAACCACTGGGGACAAGAACCTGTCTTTGGAGACAAGACGATGAAACGCATTGTTCTGGCAGCGACCGCGATGGTCGGCGCTCTGGCGATGATCCCGGCGACGGCGGAAGCCCGCGGCGGCTGGGGTGGTGGCCACGGTGGTTGGCATGGCGGCCATGGTGGCTGGGGTGGACACGGCGGCGGTTTCCGCGGCTATGGAGGCGGTTTCCGTGGCGCGGGCTTCCGCGGCTATGGCGGCGGCTGGGGTGGACATCGCGGCTACGGCTGGCGCGGCGGTTACGGTCGTGGCTACGGTTACGGCCTCGGCGGTCTCGGCCTCGGTGTCGGCCTCGGCCTCGCCGCCGGTGGGCTCTATGGCGGCTACGGCGGCTATGGCGGATACCCGGCCTATGGCTACGGCTACGCTCCTGCGGCCTATGGCGGCTACGGTGGCGGTTGCTACACCGTCCCGCGCACCCGCTGGACCCCCTACGGACCCCGCCGCGTCCTGATCGAGCGCTGCTACTGAGCGGTTCCGCTCGGGAGGATTTATCTGGGAAGGGGTCGCTTCGGCGGCCCCTTTTTCGTTACGGTCGCCGCGTTCATCGCCGGACCTTCTCATCCCTGCGCATCGGCATGGCATCGATCGTCGAGAACAGGCGGGCCGCCGGAATTGGTGCGGCTTCGGTGAGCTTCGCCTCGCCGTCCTTGCCCACCAGCACGACGCGGAAATCCCCCGCGCCGATTCCGAACCGATGACGGATGCGGTCCGCCTCGGCACCGGTCCCGATCGCTTCCACAAGAACGAGGTCGCGCTCGGCGTAATCCGCCCGTCTCGCCCGCGCCTCGCGCCTTTGCGCCTCGATGCGCGGATCTCCGCCTTCCGGGGCCACGATGACGAGCACCCGTGACTTCCAGCGATGGGCGGCGAGGGGGTCGTCGGCCGAAGCCGGCGCTGCGAAGCCGGACATCGCGGCGATGGCGGCGAGGGGGAGCATGCGGGTCATCGAGACGGTCCTATCGGGACGGAGCAGGAATACTTGCGCATCAACGCCGCTCGGCGCAGGCGGTGCCTCGGCCTCATTGCTGGAACACCGGCGCCCGATCGGCCTTGTCGAGAAGTCCCCTGAGACTGGAACGCCCGTCCAGAAGATCCTTCACCCCAACCGGAGCGTCAGATCATGGTCGCTATGAACCGCAGCATCGTCCTCGCCTCCCGCCCGCACGGAGAGCCGACGGCCGCGCATTTCCGGCTCGAGGAGAACCGCACCCCGACGCCGGGGGAGGGGGAAGTGCTGCTGCGCAACCGCATCCTCTCCCTCGATCCCTACATGCGCGGGCGGATGAGCGCGGCGAAATCCTATGCCGAGCCCGTCGCCATCGGCGCGCCCATGGTCGGGGCCACCGTGTCGGAGGTCGCGGCCTCGCGGCATCCGGATTTCCATGAGGGCGACGTGGTCACCGGCTTCGGGGGCTGGCAGGACTTTGCCATCTCAAATGGCCGTGGCCTGCGCAAGCTCGATCCCGAGGCCGCGCCGGTGAGCACGGCGCTTGGCGTCCTCGGAATGCCGGGCATGACCGCCTATACCGGCCTCCTCACCATCGGCCAGCCGAAGGCGGGGGAGACCGTGGTGGTCGCCGCCGCCGCCGGGCCGGTGGGCTCCCTCGTCGGCCAGATCGCCAAGCTGAAGGGCGCGCGCGCCGTCGGCATCGCGGGCGGCCCTGAGAAATGCGCCTACCTCACCGACGTACTCGGCTTCGACGCGGCCGTCGATCACCGCACCGACGACCTCCCCGGCGCGCTCGCTGCCGCCTGTCCCGGCGGGATCGACGTGTATTTCGAGAATGTCGGCGGTGCGGTGTTCGACGCCGTGCTGCCGCTCCTCAACGACTTCGCCCGCATCCCCGTTTGCGGCCTCGTCTCGGGCTACAATCTCACCGAATTGCCGCCGGGACCGGACCGCAGCCCCGTCGTCATGCGCGCCATCCTGACCAAGCGCCTGACCCTGCGCGGCTTCATCGTGTGGGATTTCGCCGACCAGGAAGAGGAGTTCCTGAGCGAGGTCGGAACATGGCTGCGGGACGGGCGGATCAAGCATCGGGAAGACATCGTCGACGGGTTGGAGGCGGCGCCGGAGGCCTTCATCGGGCTGCTGAAGGGGCGGAATTTCGGCAAGATGCTGGTGCGGATCGCGTGACGGCCAGGCGCGCGATCCTTGCGCGCCAAAACGAACAAAGATAGAACATCGACCTGTGATCGGTGGGGACAAATTCGCCCTCCCGATTGCGGGCCGCCTGTCCGAAGTTCATGAAGGGCGAACGGGACGGACGGCGTGTGAGGCCCTTTCCGTCAGTGAGATCGATCGAGAGGAGAGCGGCATGGCCGGCAGCGTCAACAAGGTGATTTTGGTGGGCAATCTCGGGCGCGACCCCGAGACCCGGCGCCTCGCCTCCGGCGATCCCGTGGTCAACCTGCGCATCGCCACGTCCGAATCCTGGAAGGATAAGGCGTCGGGCGAGCGCAAGGAAAAGACCGAGTGGCATGCGGTGGTGATCTACAACGAGAACCTCGCCCGCGTGGCCGAGCAGTACCTGCGCAAGGGCTCGAAGGTCTATATCGAGGGCCAGCTCCAGACCCGGAAATGGGCGGACCAGTCCGGCGTGGAGAAATACACCACCGAGGTGGTTCTTCAGCGCTTCCGCGGTGAACTCACGCTCCTCGACGGTCGCAGCGGCGGCGGCGGAGAGATGGGCGCCGACGACGAGGGCGGCGGCCAGATCAGCCGCGGCGGCGATTACGGCGGCGGCCGTGGCGGAGACCGGGGCGGCGATCGCGGCGGCGAATACGGCGGCGGCCGTTCCTCGGGCGGCGAGCGTCGGCCCGCGGCGGCTTCGTCGAAGCCCAATTACGACCTCGACGACGATATCCCGTTCTAGGGATCTGCCGTTCCCGTCGTCGGCATCCGACAGATGGGACGCATTGTGTATCGGCGTCCACCAAGTCCGCTCACGGCTACGATAGTCACATATCTCGCGGACAGCGCGGGGCCCCTCTCCTGGAAGGAGAGGGGGTGCCGTCGCGCCTCACATCGTCTCCTCATAAACAGGGGGTCGAGCAGATGGGTGACTCCAGCAGCCGCTCACGGAGCGGACGGACGGGCTCCCCGATAGACAACAAGCATCAGGCGTCGGGTTGCGACGGCGCGAGCCGCGCCATCGCCGATGCGACCTCCAGCAGGGTCTCCCCGGTCAGGTCCGGCGGCTCAAGTGCTGGTGAGTACGGCACACCCCGAGCGACGTAGCCGGTCATGAGGCCGGCCATCCTGGCGCCGTGGAGGTCCCAGGGGTGGGTTGCGATCATCGCCATGTCGCCCGGAGCGAGGACGGCGGCCCGCGCGGCGTGGTGGTAGACCTCGGCGCGCGGCTTCGACAGCTTCACCTCCTCCACGGACAGAACCCGCTCCACGAGATCTTCCATGCCTGCCGCGCTGAGCAGTCCCTTCGTGGTCGCGGCCGCGCCGTTGCTCAGGGCGAAGACCCTGACGCCGGAATCGGCGAGAAGCTGGAACGCCGCCTTGGCGTCATCGTGCGGCGGAAGGGCCTTCATCATGCCGAGCACCGCATTCCTGTCCTCCAGCGAGGCGGAGAGGCCGTGCTTGGCGAGCACCTCGTTTAGGCACCCCGACAGGACGGACTGGAACGGCGCGAAGGTGTCGGTGGCCGCAAGGGCGAACATGTCCCGCAGGCCGGCGGTATAGAGGAAATCCAGGGCGAGGGGCGGCAAGCCCATCGCCACCAGGGCGGGCCGCATGGGCTCCATGCTGAACACGGTGCCGATGATGTCGAAGGCCACGGCCTTCGGGCGAGTGAGCATGACTTTGCCCCTGTCGATGGATGCGGCGGGATCGATGGCGTCGGGTAACCGGCCCAGCGGTCTGTGAGTTCACACGAACCGTGCCTTCGTGCTTCCATGGGCTCGATCGAGCAGGGGGGCGAATCGATGCGCGTCATGGTTCTGGTCAAGGCGACCACGGACAGCGAGGCGGGGATCATGCCCTCCCTCGATCTCCTCACCGCCATGGGCGAGTTCAACATGGAACTCGCCAAGGCGGGCATCCTCCTCGCCGGCGAGGGCCTGCACCCGTCCGCCAGGGGCAAGCGGGTCGCCTTCGACGGCGCCTCCCGCACCGTCAGTGACGGTCCCTTCGCCTCGACCGGGGAGCTGGTCGCCGGCTTCTGGCTCTGGCAGGTGAAGGACATGGCGGAAGCGCTCGACTGGGTGAAGCGCTGTCCCAACCCGATGCCCGGCCCGAGCGAGATCGAGATCCGGCCGCTCTACGAGATGTCCGATTTCGCGGGCGCCGCGGCGGGGTGAGGGGAACGGCGCTCTTACGCCGCCTTTCAGGCCGCCTCGAGACGCGGCGAGAGAGGCCCCGGAGCGGGTTCCGCCGAGGCTCGACCCGCCCGGGAAAGAGGCTGGAAGCCGACAGGCCCGCATTCGCCGGGATCGGTATCGCAAGCGCTTGCGACGCATGGGGTTTGTCGATGTCGTCGCGATGCGTGGCGGTGGCGCAGCGGCACCGGATGGCGTATGACGGACGTCCGAGCCAGGACGTGACGCGGCCGGCCTTTTCGAGGCCACGCGGAACGACCCGCCCCCACTTTCCATAGCGCCCGTCGCTCCACGCGGACCCGGCCCGCCGGGACCGTCACAGGCAGAGATCGAAGACCTTGGCAGAGAAAGACGATACCGGCGCCGGCGCGACGCCGCCCGCCTCGGACATCAAGCCCGTTTCCATCACCGACGAGATGCGCCGCTCCTATCTCGATTACGCCATGAGCGTGATCGTGAGCCGGGCTTTGCCCGATGCGCGGGACGGCCTGAAGCCGGTGCACCGGCGCATCCTCTACTCGGCCTATGAGAGCGGGCACCTGCCCGAGCGGAAATACGTCAAGTCGGCCCGTATCGTCGGCGACGTGATCGGTCTCTACCATCCGCATGGCGACCAATCGATCTACGACGCCTTGGTCCGCATGGCCCAGGACTTCTCGATGCGGCTCATGCTCATCGACGGGCAGGGCAATTTCGGCTCCGTGGACGGCGATCCGCCGGCGGCCATGCGCTACACCGAGTCGCGTCTGGCCAAGCCCGCCAACGCGCTGCTCGCCGACATCGACAAGAACACCGTCGACTTCCAGCCGAACTACGACGAGTCGCGCGAGGAGCCGAAGGTTCTGCCGGCGCGCTTCCCGAACCTCCTCGTCAACGGAGCGGGCGGCATCGCGGTGGGCATGGCCACCAACATCCCGCCGCACAATCTCGGCGAACTCATCGACGCCTGCATCGCCCTCATCGACGATCCGGGCCTCACCATCGAGCAGCTGACCGAATACGTCCCCGGCCCGGACTTCCCCACCGGCGGCTCGATCCTCGGCCGCGCCGGCGTGCGGCAGGCCTACGCCACGGGCCGCGGCTCGGTCATCATGCGGGCGAAGTCCCATGTGGAGGAGCTGCGCAAGGAGCGCGAGGCGCTGATCTTCACCGAGATCCCGTATCAGGTGAACAAGGCGACTCTCATGGAGAAGATCGCCGAGCTGGTGAAGGAGAAGCGGGTCGAGGGCATCTCCGACCTGCGCGACGAATCCGACCGCGACGGCATGCGCATCGTCATCGAGATCAAGCGCGATTCGATGGCCGACGTGGTGCTGAACCAGCTCTACCGCTTCACGCCGCTGCAATCCTCCTTCGGCTGCAACATGGTGGCGCTGAACGGCGGCCGCCCCGAATTGATGAACCTGAAGGACCTGCTCACGGCCTTCGTGGATTTTCGCGAAGAAGTCGTCTCGCGGCGGACCAAGTTCCTCCTCGGCAAGGCCCGCGAGCGCGCCCACGTGTTGTGCGGTCTCGCCATCGCGGTGGCCAATATCGACGAGGTCATCCGCCTCATCCGCACCTCGCCCGATCCGAACACCGCCCGCGAGGCGCTGATGGGCCGCCTCTGGCCGGCCCTCGACATCGCGCCGCTCATCGCCCTGGTGGACGACCCGCGCCACCGCGTGGACGAGAACGGCAATTACCGCCTGTCGGAGATCCAGGCCCGCGCCATCCTCGACCTGCGCCTGCAGCGCCTCACGGCTCTGGGACGAGACGAGATCGGCGACGAGCTCCAGAAGCTCGCCGACGAGATCGCCGACTATCTCGACATCCTGCGCTCGCGCCTGCGCATCATGACCATCGTCAAGGACGAGCTGCGCGAAGTCCGCGAGGCCTACGCGACGCCGCGCAAGACCATGATCCTCGACTGGGATTCCAACGTCGAGGACGAGGATCTCATCCAGCGAGAGGACATGGTCGTCACCGTGTCCCATGCCGGCTACGTCAAGCGCGTGCCGCTCTCGACCTACCGGGCCCAGCGCCGGGGCGGCAAGGGCCGCTCCGGCATGTCCACCCGCGACGAGGATTTCGTCACCCGCCTGTTCGTGGCCAGCACCCATACGCCGGTCCTGTTCTTCTCGAACCAGGGCCAGGTCTACAAGGAGAAGGTCTGGCGCCTGCCGATGGCGGCCCCCAACGCGCGCGGCAAGGCGCTCGTCAACATCCTCGCCATGGATGCGGGCACGGAGCGCATCACCACGATCATGCCGCTGCCCGAGGACGAAGCCTCCTGGGAGACGCTCGACGTCATGTTCGCCACCGCCAGCGGCGGCGTGAGGCGCAACAAGCTCTCCGACTTCGTGCAGGTGAACCGCGCCGGCAAGATCGCCATGAAGCTCGATGAAGGCGACCACATCGTCCACGTGGAGATCTGCCGCGCCGATCAGAACGTCCTGCTCACCACGCAGGCCGGCCAGTGCATCCGCTTCCCCGTCGAGGATGTCCGCGTCTTCAAGGGGCGCGATTCCACCGGCGTGCGCGGTATCAGCCTGGCGCAGGACGACCGCGTCATCTCGATGACGATCCTCAACAGCTTCGACGCGACGCCCGAGGAGCGTGGCGCCTTCCTGAAGATGCAGCGGGCCGTGATCGGCGACACCGAGGGCGGCGATGCCGATTCCGAGGACATCGCCACCGATGCGCCGCTTCTCTCCCAGGAGCGCTACGCCGAAATGGGCGCGGCCCAGCAATTCGTGCTCACCCTCTCCGAGCGCGGCTTCGGCAAGCGCAGCTCGTCCTTCGAGTATCGGATCTCGGGTCGCGGCGGCAAAGGCATCACCGCCATGCGGGTCAACCCGCGCAACGGCAACCTCGTCGCGTCTTTCCCGGTCCAGCCCTCCGACCAGATCATGCTGGTGACCAATGCCGGACAACTCATCCGTGTGCCGGTGGACGATATCCGCATCGTCGGCCGCGCCTCGCAGGGTGTCACGGTGTTCAACACCGAGAAGACCGAGCGCGTGGTCTCGGTCGAGCATATCGAGGGTGAAGGCGAAGGTGAGGACGATGCCGGAGAGGTGACGGCAATCGATCCCACGGGAGACGCCCCCTGAAAGAGGCCTTATTCCAACTAATCTGGAATCATTCGGAATCAGTCTAAAAACTTTCGACCCGAATGCCGGTCATGTCGCAAGACTTGGCCGGCATTTTCGTTTCGGTCACTGATCTTCGGTGTTGCAGCCAAGTCATATCCGGCGCCGCGGTGCACGGATAAGTTCGGCCCCAGAGAGATATCGCTCCATCGTCCGCGCCGGACCGAACGAGACGTTCGGCGCAGCGTGGAGTTGCGAAAAGGCTCTGCCGTTCCGGCACCTCGCTTGGCGAATCCATAAGCCGGACGTCGTCGACCAGACTTCGAAGACCGAAACTTCGGGCGGGCGCTCCATTGGGGCATCCGCCCTTTTTCGTGCGCCGCTCGATCGCCGGGAGCCCCCGAGCGCGCCGGGATGGTCGCGGGCGGTTCCGTTTCGGGGCGAAATGCTCTACGCCCACCGGTGATGATCCGCACCGCGCTCTACGCTGGCTCTTTCGATCCGGTCACGAACGGACACCTCGACGTCATCCGTCAGGCATGCCGGCTCGTGCAGCACCTGGTGATCGCCATCGGCGTGCATCCGGGCAAGGCCCCCATGTTCTCGCCCGAGGAACGGGCGGATCTGCTGCAAGCGACCTGCGCGCCCCTGGCGGAGGCCGAAGGCGCCAGCCTCGACATCGTCACGTTCGGCGATCTGGCGGTGTCGGCCGCACGGCGCTCGGGCGCGAGCATCTTCATCCGCGGCCTGCGCGACGGCACGGATCTCGACTACGAGATGCAGCTCGCCGGCATGAACGGCGCCATGGCGCCGGAGGTGCAGACCGTGTTCCTGCCCGCCTCCACCGGCGTTCGGCCGATCACCGCCACCCTGGTGCGCCAGATCGCGGCCATGGGCGGCGATGTCTCGCCCTTCGTTCCTCCCCTCGTGGCGGAACGGCTCGCCGCGCGCTTCGCGCAAGCCTGATCCCTTCCATCCACCTCCTTCAACGGACCGGAGACCGCCCCCTCATGACTCATCGGACCCTCCATCGGCGGACCGCCTTCCTGTCCCTGGCGCTTGCCGCCATGATCGGGTTCGCGCCCGTGGCACGGGCGGCGGACGACAACACGGTCTATCTCGACACCAAGGACGGCCGCGTCACCATCGAGCTGCGCCCCGATCTCGCGCCGCAGCACGTGGCCCAGCTGAAGACCCTCATCAAGAAGGGCTTCTATGACGGGCTGAAGTTCCATCGCGTCATGGACGGGTTCATGGCCCAGACCGGCGACCCGAAGGGCAACGGCACCGGCGGTTCCTCCCTGCCGAACATCCCGGCCGAATTCTCCCAATCGCCGTTCCGGCGCGGCACGCTCGGCATGGCCCGCTCGTCGGATCCGAACTCGGCGAACTCGCAGTTCTTCATCTGCCTCGGCGACGCGCCGTTCCTGAACGGCCAGTATACCGTGATCGGACTGGTCTCCTCCGGGATGGAGGTCGTCGACAAGATCAAGAAGGCGGCGGCGGGCGCTCCGGGCGGCGCGGTCCAGAACCCGGACAAGATCGTGAAGATGCAGATGGCCCAAGGCGCGAAATGACCGGAGGCGCGACAGTGAGGCGCCCGACGCGCCTCGCCGTCGCCGCGTCGGCGGTCGCCATCCCGCTCGCGGCGGGTTTTGCATCGGCCGCCCTGGCGGGAGCCGGACTGCCGCTGACGCCGCCCGCGTCCCTGCGCTCCACGGTGCAGGCCCCGGAGGGCGGTATCGCCGCGAGTCCGGCCAACACGCTCCAAGAGCTCTACCCCCGACTCGCCGCCTGCTGGGAGGTGCCGCAGGGCCTCGCCGGCTTCCCGCGTACCGAGATCACCGCCCGTTTCGCGCTCCGCCGCGACGGGTCCGTCATCGGCGAGCCTCGCATCACCTTCTCGATGCAGAATGCCGATCAGCGCGGCAGGGACATCCTGACCCGCTCGACCCTCGACGCGATCCGGCGCTGCACGCCGGTCGCGATCACGCCGGCGCTCGGCGCCGCCATCGCGGGGCGCCCGATCGCCCTGCGGTTCATCTACCAAGGTCCCCAGGGACAAGGAGTCTGACCCCATGGCCGATACCGAAACCCTCATCCTCGAAACCACCAAGGGCCGCGTCGTCATCGGGCTGCGCCCCGATCTCGCCCCCAACCATGTCGAGCGCCTCAAGACGCTGGCGGGACAGGGATTCTACGACGGCGTGCCGTTCCACCGCGTCATCGACGGGTTCATGGCCCAGACCGGCGACCCGACGGGCACCGGCTCGGGCGGTTCCGACCTGCCGGACCTGAAGGCCGAGTTCAACGACGAGCCGCATGTGCGCGGCACCTGCTCGATGGCCCGCACCAACTTCCCGCATTCGGCCAATTCGCAGTTCTTCCTCTGCTTCGGCGACGCCCGCTTCCTCGACAAGCAATACACCGTCTGGGGCAAGGTGACCGAAGGCATGGACGTGGTGGACAGCCTCAACAAGGGCGAGCCGCCCCGCTCGCCGGACAAGATCGTCAAGGCCACGGTCGGCACCGCCTGATCCGACAGCCTGTCCATGAAAAGGGCGTCCGCGCGTGACCCGCGCGGACGCCCTTTCTCGTTTGTGGGGCTCAGCCCCGCGCGTTACAGGAAAACGGCGATTTTCCTGTAACGCAGGTACGAGCCATGCCGTCCATCGATGCCGCCGCGCAGACGGTCTTCGCCGATCTCAATCAGCGCTGCGCCGATGCGGAGTTCGACCGCGACTTTCCGGAGAACGGCAAGTTCATCAAGCGCACCATCAAGGCGCGCGAATACTGGTACTACCAGGGCTACGATGCCGCCACCGGCACGAAGTCCAACCGCTATGTCGGCACGGTGGCGGATTCCGAGACCACGCGGCGAGTCGAGGCCCATGACCGCCAACGAGTCGATTACCGCACCCGTATCGACGCGGTTCGGATGTTGCGGAGCGCCGGGTTTCCGACAGCGGACGCCCTGACGGGCCGGGTCGTCGAACGTCTGGCGCAGGCAGGCTTCTTTCGGCTGCGCGGAGTTCTGGTCGGCACGGTGGCGTTCCAGACCTATCCGGGCCTCGTCGGAGAGCGCCCGATGAGAGCGCTCAGGACCGGCGACATCGATCTCGCACAGGATTACGGCATCTCGGTCGCGATCGGAGAGAGTATGCCTCCCGTTCACGAAGAACTTCAGGCCGTGGATGCGAGCTTCCGTCCGGTGCCGAACCTGTCGCGGCCGGACCGCACGAGCGCTTTCGCGAACGCCAACGGGTTTCGGGTCGAGTTTCTCGTCTCGGTCCGCGGCTCGGACGATCTGACCGGGGCGCTCATCCCGATGCCGGCCCTCGGCGGTGTCAGCGCCCAGCCGCTTCGCTATCTCGATTTCCTCATCAGGGACCCGGTCCGCTCGACGCTGCTCCATGCCGGCGGAATCTCGGTCACGGTGCCTGCTCCAGAGCGCTACGCCGTCCACAAACTCATCGTGGCGAACGAGCGGACCGAGCGAGAGAAACAGGCGAAGGACCTGACTCAGGCGAGCTTCCTGATCGCGGCCCTGGCCAGGAACCAGCCCGTTGCCCTGGCAGCCTCCTGGGTCGAGGCGTGGAGCCGAGGTCCCTCCTGGCGCCGTCACCTGGAAACAGGCGTCGCACGCCTCGACGAGACCGGGCGCATCGCCATCACGCAAGCCGTCTGCACGCATGGCGAAATGCTGGGCTACGAGCCGACGCAGGTCGGGTTTCCCGCATCTCCTGCGTAGCGATCACCGATCGGCCTGACGAAGCAGCGCCTCCGCCAGCGCCAGATCCTCCGGCGTGTTGACGTTGAGGAACGGATCGAGCGGTTCCGCCGGCCAGTCCACGGCCACGGCTCCATGACGGCGAAGGAACGCGCCGACGCGCCGCTCGCCGCGTTCCACCAGGGCGGTGCGGAGATCGTCGCGCAGGGACACGGCCCAGAGCGCCACGGTGAAATGCTCTCGCCCGGCCGAGGAGGCCATGGCGATGGGCGCGCCGGACAGGCCGGTCCGGAGACGGTCCACCAGGTCGAGGGGCAGGAACGGTGCGTCGCCCGTGACGCTGGCCACATGGGAGGCGGAGGGGTGATGCGCAGCCGCATGGTCGAGGGCGGCGAGGATTCCCGCGAGCGGCCCCGGATTGTCGGGCACCCCGTCCGGCACGACCGGGCCGGGGAATTCCGCGAACCGGGCCGGGTCGCCATTGGCGTTGAGGACGATGCCGAGACCGCATTGCGGCGTGAACCGCTCCACCACCCGGTCGAGGAGGGTGCGCCCCGCCAGGAGTCTCAGCGGCTTGTCGCCGCCGCCCATCCGGCGGGACAGGCCGCCGGCCAGGACCACCCCGAGCACGGGCGCCACGCCGGGCTACTCGATGACGATGCGCGGCGCGGCGCGGGGGGCCGGCCCGCCGGTGAGGTTGGCCCAGAGCTGGGCGGCGATGCCGCGATAGACCTTCGCGTGCGGCCCGTCCGGGTCCACCGCCACCACGGGACGACCGGAATCGGAGGTCTCACGAATGGTCATGTTCAGGGGGATCTCGCCGAGGAACGGCACGTCGAGCCGCGCCGCTTCCTCGCGCGCGCCGCCAAGGCCGAAGATGTGCGAGGCATGGCCGCAATTCGGGCAGATGAAGGTCGCCATGTTCTCGATGACGCCGAGGATCGGCACCGAGACCTTGCGGAACATCGTCACCCCGCGCCGCGCGTCGATCAGCGCCAGGTCCTGCGGCGTCGAGACGATGACGGCCCCGGAAAGCGGCGTCGCCTGGGCCATGGTGAGCTGGGCGTCGCCGGTGCCGGGCGGCATGTCGACCACGAGGATGTCGAGCTCGCCCCAGGCGACCTCGCGCAGCATCTGGGTGATGGCCGATTGCACCATCGGGCCGCGCCAGATCATCGCCGTCTCGGGCTCAATGAGGAAGCCGATGGACATCACCTTGATGCCGTAGCCGTCCATCGGCGCGAGCAGGCGCTCCTCGATCACCTTCGGCTTGCCGGAGAGGCCGAACAGCTTGGGCACCGAGGGGCCGTAGATGTCGGCATCGAGCAGCCCGACCTTCAGCCCCTGCGCCGAGAGGGCGAGGGCGAGGTTGCAGGCGGTGGTGGACTTGCCGACGCCGCCCTTGCCGGAGGCGACGGCCACGATGTGGCGCACGCCCGGTAAAGCAGGGCCGGTGCGGGGGGGAGCGGGCCGTCCCGGCTGGGGCGGTTGCGGGGCGGCGGCCTGCGCCGGCGGGGCGGGCTGGTTCGGGCCGCGCTCCGAGGTGAGGCTCGCGAACACGCCGGAGACACCCGCCATGGCCAGGACGGTGCCCTCGGCCTTACGACGGATCGGTTCGAACCGCTCCGCCTCGCTCGGGTCGATCAGGATCGAGAACATGACCCGGTTGGTGGGGTCGACCACCACCTGCGAGAGGCGGCCCGATGCGGGCAGCGTGGTCCCGCCGGCATCGACGGTGACGGCGGACAGCGCCTTGAGCACGTCGTCGCGAGTAATGGCCAAGATGGTTCTCCGGGCGAGGCAGGCGGACACGGCGGACCGGACGCCCCTCTGCATGTAACCGACGAAGACGAGAACGCCAGACCTCTTGCGGTCTCACCCCCCCGATATGCGCGACGAGGACGGATTCAGCGCCGCCCCGGCGGGATGGCGATGAGGTTGCACCGCTCCATCGGCCCGCGCACGACCGAGCCGTCGCCGCGCCGATACGTCCCGTTGCGGACATGGCGGCATCCGGGGGGACCGGGGAGCCGCTTCACCCGCTGGATATGGACGCTGCCGTAGCGCCGGTTCGAGAAATCGTGACCGCCGATCCGCACGCCGGGACCGAAGCGGACCTGCGCCGCGACGGGCGCGGTGAGGACGGGGAGGGCGCAGGTGACGCCCAAGAGTAGATTGAGGATTCCCCGGGTCGGGATGGGCAAAGACATTCTTCCTCTTCTCCGAACGGCGCTGAACCAAGCGAGCCCTGGCCCGTTGTGAGTGCAGCCTTCAGGGCCGGCCCGCGACCGGGAGCGCCGCGCCCCGATACGGACGACAGACCTTCAGGAGACCATGTTCATGCATCAAGGCAACCACCGCGACCACGAGGGCGCGAAGAAGCTGTTCGATCTCGTCAAGGATATCAAGGTCGCGATGATGACCACGGCGGATCAGGACGGGAAGCTCTACAGCCGCCCGATGTGGAGCCAGGACATCGACGAGAACGGCGACATCTGGTTCTTCACCAAGCTGCACACGCCCAAGACCGCGGAGATCGGCAAGGACAATCAGGTCAACCTCGCCTATTCCGACCCGTCGAGCCAGACTTACGTCTCCATCGCCGGCAAGGCCGAGATCGTCACCGATCAGGCCATCGTCGACGACAAGTGGAGCGAGAGCATGAAGACCTGGTTCCCCAACGGCAAGGACGACCCGGAAGTCGCGCTCATCCGCATCCACCCGGAGAAGGGCGAGTATTGGGACAGCCCCAACGCCACGGCCCTGCACATCTACGGCTACGTGAAGGCCGCGCTCACCGGCGAGTCGCCCAAGACCGAGACCAAGAAGGTCGATCTCGCCTGATTTTTTTGATGGGTCGGACGATAGGGGCGGTCATCCAACCGGGTGGCCGCCCTCCTGCGTCTTCCAGTTCCAGCGCAAGCCTCCCTCTGCCGCGAGACTGTACGGGACCCTCCTCCCCAGCGGATCTCGGGCCTGCCCGAGATCCGTCGAGCTTGTGGGGAGGAGTTGGAGGTGGGGGTGGTGGGGCGACCCTCCGCCGGTGGAGGCTGGCGGAGCCACCCCCACTCCTGACCTCTCCCCACTAAGGGGAGAGAGACCCGCGATTCACCTCACCCGTCTGCGAATAAACGCGAGGGGCCGAACCGTTCAGTCGACGTCAGCCCGCGCCAATCGCCGGGTGTACGATTGACTCGCGCCCGAGGCCCATGCGCTCTTCGCCGGCGAGCGGGCGCCCGGGTCCCGCGCCGGATCCCTCCCGACCATGCTCGATCTCGCGACGCGGGTTTACAACCACAATTTCAAGATCGACCCGATCATCCGGTCGCTGCTCGATACGGATTTCTACAAGCTCCTGATGGCGCAGACGATCTTTCGCCGCCATCGCGACGCCGACGTGACCTTCGGCATCCAGAACCGCAGCCGCTCCGTCCGCATCGCAGATTTCGTCGATGTGGGCGAATTGCGCGAGCAGCTCGATCACGCCCGCACGGTTCGCCTGAGCCGGGGGGAATCCACCTGGCTGCGCGGCAACACCTTCTACGGCAACCGCCAGATGTTCTCGGCCGATTTCATGGATTGGCTCGAAGGCTTCCGCCTGCCGGACTACGAACTCGAGGCGCGCGACGGACAATACGTCCTCACCTTCCACGGTCCCTGGATCGAGACCACCATGTGGGAGGTGCCGGCGCTGGCCATCCTCAACGAGTTGCGCTCGCGCGGAATCCTGCGCGGGCTCGGCAAGTTCGAGCTGCAGGTGCTCTACGCGCGGGCGATGACCCGGGTGTGGGAGAAGATCGAGCGGCTGAAGCGCCTGCCGGGCCTCTCCATCGCCGATTTCGGTACCCGCCGCCGTCACGGCTTCCTGTGGCAGGATTGGTGCGTCGAGGCCATGCGCGAGGGTTTGGGCGAGGCCTTCCTCGGCACGTCGAACTGCCTCATCGCCATGCGCCGCGAAGTCGAGGCGGTGGGCACCAACGCCCATGAACTGCCGATGGTCTATTCCGCGCTGGCGGAGGACGACGCGGCCCTGGCCCAGGCGCCCTACGACGTGCTGCGCGACTGGCAGCAGGATTATGCCGGCAACCTGCTGGTGATGCTGCCCGACACTTACGGCACCACCGGGTTCCTCGCCCATGCGCCGGACTGGATGACGGCCTGGACCGGCATCCGCATCGATTCGAAGGACCCGATCGAGGGCGGCGAGGAGGCCATCGCCTGGTGGGCGTCACGCGGCTGCGACCCGCACGAAAAGCTCGCGATCTTCTCGGATGGGCTCGATGTCGGGACGATCGAGGAGATCCACGCGCATTTTCACGGGCGGATGCGCATCGGCTACGGCTGGGGCACCCTGCTCACCAACGATTTTCGCGGGCTGGTGCCCGATCACGGGCTCGATCCGATCTCCATCGTCTGCAAGGTCATCGCCGCCAACGGCCGCCCCACCGTGAAGATCTCCGACAACCCGTCCAAGGCCATCGGGCCGGCCGACGAGATCGCCCGTTACAAGCGCGTCTTCGGCACCGGGGAGATGGCGGCGATGCCGGTCATCGTGTGAGCGTCCGCCATTCCTCGGGCTGCTGCACGATGACGCCGTACCAGCCGAGCCCGGCATAGGTCTCGTAGCCGGGGGTACGGTGGAAGGCGGTGACGGCGCCTGCCGAATCGGCGCCGCTCCGCCGCTCGCCCGGCCGAAACGGCAGGATCTCCTGGAGGAGGGAGCGGCGGCCGGAGGATGCGAGGACGAGCCCCTGCGCGTCGACCAGCAGCACCCGCGTCCGCTCGCGATCCGCAGGGTCGATGCGAACGCCATCCACGATGGACCGGGCCTGCGGCTCCCAATCGAAATGGATCGCCAGGATGCCGATGGGCCGTCCCTCGCTCCGGCCGCCTTCGCGGATGCCGGCGCAGAAGGTGGCGACCTGCGCGCCACCGAGACCCGGTTGGGGAGCCACCTCGGCGGCGACATAGGCGTCGCCATCGGGGAGGCCGGCCGCCTTCCTGAACCAGGGCTCGCCCGAAACGTCACGGCCGACGATGTCGCCGAAGCGGTCGGGCCGCCCATGCGCGATGACCCGTCCGTCCAATCCGCAGAGCCAGAGATCGAGATAGACCGTGTAGGCCCCGAGGATCACGGCCAGGCGCTCCGTGGCATGGGCGGCCCGCTCCGGCGTCGGATAGGCGGCGCATTCCACCAGGTCCCTATCGGTCGCCCACCAGCGCACGTCGCAGGTCCGCTCATAGAGGTTGCGATCGATCAGCTCGACGGCATTGAGTGCGAGATCGATGAGGCGCGTGTTCTGGGATCGCTCGGACAATCTCTCGACCTGGGACTGAACCGAGACGATCCGGCCGCACAATTCGGCTTCGAGGGCCTTCGCCACGGTCTCGACCTCCGCGCCGATGGCGCGCACCTCCTGCGCCACCACCGCGAAGCCACGCCCCATCTCACCGGCCCGCGCCGCCTCGATGAGCGCGTTCAAGGCCAGTATCTTCACCTGCGCCGTGATGCCCTGGATGCGGCGGCTCTTGTCCGAGGAAATGCGTTTGAGCTCGGCGATCTCGGCCGCGACACCGCGCAGGCTCGAATCACCGGTTTCGGAATCCGGAGACCCCGCCCGATCATCCCGCATGAAAACCACGTCGCCCATGTGCCCGCCGACAAATAAAATCGATCGATCAAATGAGGCACGATCTTATAAGAATCCATGAATTATGTTGTCCTGACTGAACTTGGCGCTATAGATCCCACTTCGTCCATCACGAAAGAGTGATGCCGAACAACAAAACCCGACATCATGAAGAGGCAGCGCGCCATCGGGCTTCGGATCAGCGGCTCCCGGGCCATGATCCTGATGAATATATCGTGGCAACGACACTGTCTTAGCTTGAAAGCAATGTTGTGCTGCCCGAACTTCGACGGCGGCCTGGATACGGGATCGGTTACTCGTCGGACGGCACCGGTAACTTCGCAACCGCATCGGCGAACCTATGACGATGCACGAAGGCAGAACCCACAAGGCGGACCTCATGCGGATCGATCTCAATGCCGATCTCGGCGAAGGCTACGGCCCCTACACGCTCGGCGACGACGCGGCCCTCCTCGATCTCGTCACCTCGGCCAACGTCGCCTGCGGCTTCCATGGCGGCGATCCTTCGATCATGGTCGTCACCGCCTCGGCGGCCAGGGCACGCGGCGTGGCCATCGGCGCCCATCCGGGATTTCAGGATCTGCGCGGTTTCGGCCGTCGCGTCATCGCCGAAAGCGCGGGGGAGATCGAGGCAGGGGTGGCCTACCAGATCGGAGCGCTCCAGGCCTGCGCGGCCCTCGGCCATCATCGCGTCACCCATGTGAAGGCGCACGGAGCCCTCGCCAACTTGTCGAACGCCGACGCGGATGTGGCGAAGGCTCTGGCGCGGGCGGTCCGCGCCGTCGACCGGACCCTGCCCCTGGTGGTGATGCCGGGACTCGCGGCCGAGCGCGCGGCTCTCGATGCCGGCCTTGCCGTGGTGCGGGAGATCTATGCCGACCGGGCCTATGCCGAGGACGGGCAGCTCTGTTCGCGCTCTCTTGCCGGAGCCGTCATCCACGATTCGGCCGAGGCGGCGGCGCGGGTCCGCCGCATGGTGGAGGAGGGGGCGGTGATCACCCTGACCGGCCGCCGGATCGCGGTGTCCATCGACACGGTCTGCGTCCATGGCGACACGCCGCAGGCGGTGGAGACGGCGCGCGCGGTGCGGCTGGCCCTCGGGGAAGCGGGCTTCGAACTGGCCGCCTTCGCCGCTGCCTGATCTCGGAATGAATACAAACGTCGAAAGCAGCAGGGATCGTTTCCCGCCGATACTCCGTTCCCCATGGCGACGACGCTGGCGAGACCGCAGCGCCATCGTGTGCGTAGCGTTGAGACGGAATCGACATGGCGACACCCACCCCGGTTGAGGCCGCATCGCCGCAGGCGCCGAAGGCGGGGTCCGCGAGTGGCAAGAGTTTTGCGGGTGCAAAAAGTTCCGCGAGTGGCAAAAGCGGCATCTCCCGGGCGACGCCTCTGCGGGAACCGATGTTGCCGCCTCGGGCGACGCGCATCGCGGCGGCCGAAGCGCTCCCTCCTTCGCTGGTTTCGCCCCTCATCGTCACCGCGCTGATCGTCTCCGGCCTTTATATCGGCCGTGACGTCCTGATTCCCATCGCCATCGCGGTTCTGCTCTCCTTCGTGCTGGGACCCATCGTCTACCTGCTGCGGCGCCTGCGCTTCGGGCGGTTCCTGTCGGTCGCCACCTCCGTCGTCATGGCGCTCGGGGTGGCGGCGGCGTTGGCCACCCTCATCGGCGTCCAACTCGCGGATCTGGCAAAGGACGTGCCCCGCTACCGAACCACCATCGAGCAGAAGGTCGAGGGCCTGCGCGACAGCCCGGCCGGCCGGCTGGCCGATTACGTCGCCAATATCGGCCGGACGATGCACCAGGGCGGCGAGGAGAGCGCCAAGCCCGAGGCTCCGAAGCCCGAGGCTGGAAAACCCAACGCTCCGCCGCCCGAGAAACCGGTCGTCGTCGAGATGAAGGAGCGGGCACCGGACCCGTTGGCCCTGGCCAACACCATCCTGTCGCCGATCCTGCATCCGCTGGCCACCACCGGCATCGTCTTCATCGTGCTGCTGTTCCTGCTGATGCAGCGCGAAGACCTGCGCGACCGCATGATCCGCCTCGTCGGGTCGAGCGATCTCCACCGGACCACCGTGGCGATGGACGATGCCGCGCGGCGTCTCAGCCGCTACTTCCTGGTCCAGCTCGCCCTCAACGCCGCCTTCGGCGTGGTGATCGGCATTTGCCTTTCCGTCATCGGCGTGCCCAACCCAGCCCTCTGGGGCATCTTCTCGGCGCTCATGCGGTTCGTGCCCTATATCGGCGCGGCGCTGGCGGCCCTGTTCCCCCTGGCCCTGGCGGCGGCGGTCGATCCCGGCTGGACGATGGTCATCGCGACGCTCGCGGTGTTCCTGATCCTCGAACCGCTGACCGGGCACGTCATCGAGCCGATGCTCTATGGGCAGTCCACCGGGATGTCGCCCTTCGCCGTGCTGGTCTCGGCCCTGTTCTGGACATGGCTATGGGGACCGGTCGGCCTGCTGCTGTCGACGCCGCTCACCGTCTGCCTCGTGGTGCTGGGGCGGCACGTGGACAAGCTCGAATTCCTCGACGTGCTGTTCGGCGACCGGCCGGCCCTGACCCCGGTGGAGAATTTCTACCAGCGCATCCTCGCCGACGACCCGGAGGAGGCCGAGGAGCATGCCGAGCTGATCCTGAAGGAATGTTCGCTCTCCTCCTATTACGACGACGTGGTGCTGAAGGGGCTCGAACTCGCCGCCCGTGACGCGGCGCGCGGGGTGCTCACGCCGGAGCAGAAAAACGATATCCGCGACACGGTGGCCGTCCTCATCGCCGGCCTCGACCGCCGCGAGGTCGAGGTGCCCGACGACGATTTCGCCATTCCGGACGACATCCCGGCAGCCTGGAAGCAGGACGGCGCGGTCCTGTGCGTGACGGGCCGCAGCTTCGTCGACGAATCGGCCTGCACGATCCTGGCCCAACTGCTGAACAAGCGCGGCATCGGCACCCGAATCGTTCCCTTCTCCGACGTGGCCCGGGTTCAGATCGACGGGTTCGACCCCGGCCCGGCCCGGATGCTCTGCATCGTATCCCTCGCCATCAACGGGGAGCCGACGCATCTGCGCCGCCTCGTCGGACGGCTGAAGAACCGCATGCCGGGCCTGCCCATCGTCGTCGGTCTCTGGCAGGCCGATCACGAGATCCTCAACGACGAAGGTCAACGGGCGGCTATCGGCGCGGATACGCATGTGTCGTCCCTCGACGCCGCGTTGCAGGCCGTCCTCGCCCGGGCCGGCACCACGGCCTCGGTCGCGAGAGCGGAGCCTTCCGAACCCAAAGTTCCGCCAGAGACACCACCCGAATTGCCGCCATCGGCGCCGGTCGCCGCCGCCATCCCGACCTGAACGCGGCGGGTTTTCCGCCGCGGCCGAAGGGCCGTGCGATTCCGCTGATTCCGCCCGGGGGATGGCGGTGTTTCGGGCCTGTTCGTGGCGGTCCGGACTTGACGCGGGTCGCCCGTCACCGCTTCGGTTGCGGGGCGGTTCCACAGGGAGGCTTTCGATGAGCGTCGTCGATCTCGCACGGTTCATGGAAGACCTCGCCACCGAGTCGGGGCAGGCCATCCTGCCCTTCTTCCGGGCCTCGTTCGGCATGGACGACAAGGGCCGGGACACCGGCGCCTTCGATCCCGTCACGGAGGCCGACCGGGCGGCCGAGACGATCCTGCGCGGACGGATCCGCAGCACATTCCCCACCCACGGCATCGTCGGGGAGGAGTTCGGCTCCGACCACGCGGATGCCGAATGCGTCTGGGTCCTCGACCCCATCGATGGCACCCGCGCCTTCATCACGGGGCTTCCCACCTGGGGAACGCTGATCGGCCTGCTCCATGACGGCGTGCCGGTGCGCGGGTTGATGAACCAGCCCTATCTGGGCGAACGCTTCGTGGGGGATGGGGCAAGCGCCTCGTTCCACGGCATTCGCGGCCCGCGCAAGCTCATGACCCGCCGCTGCGAGCGCCTCGCCGATGCGCTGCTCGCCACCACCGATCCGCGCCTGTTCGCGCCGGGCGACGAGCAGGATCGCTTCCGGAGCATCGAGGGCGCCGTGCGCATGTCGCGCTACGGCACCGATTGCTATGCCTATTGCATGCTCGCGGCAGGCCAGATCGACCTCGTGGTCGAGGCCGGTTTGAAGGCCCACGACATCGTCGCGCTGATCCCGATCATCGAGGGTGCCGGCGGCATCGTCACCGCCTGGGATGGCGGTTCAGCCGCGACGGGCGGCCGGATCCTCGCCGCCGGGGACGTCCGGCTCCACGCCGCGGCCCTGCGCCACCTCAACCCGTAATGCACTGATTCTTTAATGGCTTAGGCTCTGCGTCACTCGTTTGGCCGAGGAGAAGCGATGGCCTCTTCCGGTCAATCGGGGGCGTGTCTCACGGCGTCATCGCGGCGGCGACGGCCCGCCCCGCATCGGCGTGTTCAGCCCTTTCCGACACGACAGTCCCCGGTACGAAGGCATCGAAAGCCGCCCAGAAATCGTCTCGAATCGCGTCGCGTTCCGAGAGGATCTCATGGCGGGCGTCGGGCAGGACGAGGAGGAAACCGGAGGAGAGGCGGCCCACGAACCGTTCCGTGATCGCGGTGTCGCAAACTGGGTCGGCGCCGGCGCCGATCACGAGAGTCGGAATGCGGATCGAGGCGGCTTTTCGCGGATCAGCGAGCTTCGCCATCGCCCGGAACGCGCCGACGATCCAGGCCACGCTCGGATCCCCCACGGCGCTGGCGCCGACGGCCCGGGCCGCCTGGGCATTGCGTTCATAGCGGGCGGGATCACCCGAGAGGCGGTTTCCCGCGAACGGTTTCGTAGCCAAAGAGGCGGGCTTGCCGAACGGGATGTAGCTGCGCCCGAGACCCAGCCTGTGCAGGACACGAGCAAGAAAGAAAGATGCGGCCGGGAAACGGATCATCCGGATCGACAGCATCGGCGCCACCGTCACGAGGCGGGCGAAGGGCAGCCACCCATCCATCGCCCCGGTCAGCGCTACGGCGCCGCCCATGGAATGGGCGAGACACATATGCGGATGCGGCATCAGCGGTCGCAGGATCGCATCCTCGATCGCCTTGAGATCGCGGCGATAATCGTCGAAACGCGCGACGTGGCCGCGATGTGCATCGGAGACCTGCCGTTGTGATTCCCCCTGGCCCCGCCAATCGAACGCGACGACGGCGAACCCGCGCCGGCGCAGCTCCGAGATGGTCTCGTAATATTTTTCGATGAACTCGGCCCGGCCCTGCAGCAGGCACACTGTTCCCTTCGCCAACCGGGTCGTCGGGCGCCAATGGGCCGCCCTCAGCCGGATCCCGTCATCTGCATGGACGACGACCAACGTCCCCCCCGGAGGGGCCGGATTTCCGGGCGTGGAAGCAAGGGTCAGCATGTGGAGGATCCAGACAAGAGAAGCAGCGGCAAATTTTGCATGAGAAGGGCTATCCAGACTCTTGAAGCCTTCCGACGTACCTCCGATATTGGAGGAGCGCCGGCCGATACGGCGGCGCAACGGTCCGGCCCTCTGGGCGGACGATAACGTTACATGTTGCTTCCTACGGAGAATATGTCATGCGCCAGTTCGATCTTGCTCCCCTCTATCGCTCTACCGTCGGCTTCGACCGTCTTTTCTCGGCCCTCGACCAGTTCGTGAGCGCCGATGCGGTCCCGACCTATCCGCCCTACAATATCGAGCGCACAGGCGAAAACGCTTACCGTATTACCGTCGCGGTGGCTGGGTTCACCGAATCCGACCTCACCATCGAGGTTAAGGAAAACGCGCTCACGCTCAAGGGCGAGCGCAGTCCCGACACGACCCGCAAAGCCGAGGTTCTTCATCAGGGGATCGCCGCTCGTGGTTTCGAACGCCGGTTCCAGCTTGCCGACTATGTCCAGGTCACGGGTGCGGCCCTGGAGAACGGCCTGCTCCATATCGATCTCGTCCGAGAGATTCCGGAGGCTAAGAAGCCCCGCCAGATCCAGATCGCCACGTCGGGCGCCGTGAAAGCGCCCGTGATCGAAGGTCAGGTGCAAGCAGCGGCGTAATCGCCGGTCTTTCGACCATGAGCGCCCCGACCGGGAGGTCGGGGCGCCTGCGCGCGTTCAAAATCCATCGAACCGGTCGCCTCGGCCCGGCTCCCGGCATCGGTAGCCGATGAAGCAATCCGCCATATCGCGGGTGGGCGCGTAGGCGGGGATGGTGATCTCAGTGACCTCGCATGCGCCACGGTCGCGCACGAAGCGATCGTAGGTCGATCCACCTGTCCCGAGGACGATGCCCCGGCTCCGTGACACGACGGCTCTCGCCTCTGGGCAGGTCATGTCGAGGGTTGATGGCCGCTGTGCCATGGCGGGCCAACTGATGCCGATGACGGTACACATAACGCAGATGAAACGGTAAACCTTCAACACAGCGCAACACCCCTCGTCTTCCACCGCACGGAAACGCGGTCTCACCGAGGTAACTCCAAGCCGATCAGCCAGGTTTCGGTAGAGGATTCAGAGGTCGCCGAAGACGAGTTGCCCCTGCGGGCTTTGCCTGCGGCGTGCAGCGACCGGAGCCTCCTTGCGAACCGGAGGTTTTGATGCAGGACGGTGCTGTCTCGGCTCGCCGCGCATCCGGGCTTTTGCTTTGTCGCGGGCCACGGCTTCAGGTGCATTCGGGTTGTCGCTCAGCCATTTGCCGCGCTTGATCACCTCGTTGACCCGCCCCTGGTTCACGCCGACCTTGAAGGCGATCTCCTGCTGGGTCATTCCCGTGGAGGCGTGGAGATCAAGGATGGCTCGCGCCAGATCCGGCGTCATCTTCTGCCCCGTGAGGCGTCGTGCCGGCTTGATCGTGCGGGTCGCCCGGTCGCGCTCGCGCAGACGCTGGAGCAAGGCGAGCGCCATGTTCATGCCCTGCTCGCGCAGGGCCTCTTCGAATTCCTTCAACGTCGCCATCGTCGGCTTCCTCGCTGCCGTCGCGGCCGAACCATTGGACCGGCCCGTCACCGAGAGAACGGTCGGGCATGCGCCAAGGTTGCGACGGATGCTCTCGCTCGATTGAGCAGGGTTGGGCCGACACCGCGGCAATGACAACCGGGTGAAGAATTCATCCACCGCTAATGCATCATCAGTCGCTCGAGATCGTATCGATGTTCTGGCGCGCGTCGTCGCCCGCGACGGGCTCGCCCTTTCTCTTGGCGGCCTGCCCTTAGCGTCCTGCCCTTGGCGGAAAGCCCGAGCTTCGGCTAAACCGCGCGGCACACGCGGCTTTCGAGGACGCTTCCCCAATGATCAGTCCGATCCTTTCCGTCGCCCGCGACGGATCAGCGCCCGGCGTCCCCTCCCTTGTCGAAGCTCTGGAGAGCGGCTCGGTTCTCGTCTTCCACGATGAAGACTTCCCCTTCAGCGATTTTGAGAAGCGCTTCGTCGAACGACCCTTTGCCGACGGCAAGGCCAAGAACGTCAACATCCGCGGCAAGGAGGCCTCACTGAGAGGGGCAGCCGGAACGCCGGAGGAGCAGGAGGCCCTGCGCCAGCTTCTCATCCGCTACAAAGCCTTCGCCCAGGGGCTGATCGACCGCCATCTGCCGGCCTATACCGGCAAGATCACGCTGGCCGGCACCTCCTACCGCCCGTTCGAGGTGGACCAGCGCAAGCTCAGCTGGCGCCGGGACGATACACGCCTGCATGTGGACGCCTTTCCGTCGAACCCGATCGGCGAGAAGCGCATCCTTCGCATCTTCCGCAACATCAACCCGAACGGGCAGCCCCGCCTGTGGCGGGTGGGCGAGGATTTCGGCTCGATGGCCGAGAAGTTCTTGCCGCGCCTGCCCGGCTACTCGCCCTTGTCGGCGCGGCTGCTGGCGGCCCTGCGTATCACCAAGGCGCGCCGCTCCGAATACGACCACCTGATGCTGCATCTCCACGATGCGCTGAAGCAGGACATGGAGTACCAGCAGAAGGGTCCCCAGGCCGACGTGCAGTTCGCCCCGGGCCAGACCTGGGTGACGTTCTCGGACCTTGTCATGCATGGCGCCATGGGCGGCCGCTACATGTTGGAACAGACGGCCTACCTGCCCGTGACGAGCCAGGCGTATCCGGAGCGCAGCCCGCAGCGGATCCTCGCCAAGAAGCTCGGGCGCAAACTCCGTTAAGATCTCCCCACCACAGAGACCGGGTTTAGGACCACGCCATGATCCTCGAGATTGCACAGATCGACATCAAATCCGGCATGGAGGCTGATTTCGAAGCGAACATCGCCAAAGCATCCGAGATCTTCAAGGTCGCCAAGGGCTGCAAGAGCTTCGCCGTGCGCCGTTCCGTGGAGAAACCCCAGCGCTACCGGCTGCTAATCGAGTGGGAGACGCTCGCCGACCATACCGAACTCTTCACCGGGTCGCAGGCGTGGAAGGATTATCGTGCGATGGTCTCTCCGTTCTTCGAAGGACCGCCCAGCGTCGAGCATACGGAGCTCACCCTCCAGGCGTTCTGACGCCCGGATTGCCGGATAAGCATTTCGATGCGGCTGTCGAGGAGCGCCTAGGGCTTCACGCGGCATCCAGCGAAAGACCCATCACCCAACCTCGGCGCACCGTCGTGACATCGCCGAAAACGTCCTTGGCGTCGCTCCGATCGGCGTGCCGCGATGCTACCACTCTGCCAGGGCGCAGACCCATATCAGCGGTACCTGAGTGCAAAGGGAGAACGGCGGGCGAATCCGGTTGCATCACGCTCCCAGGCCTTGCTCTTGGAGGGCGTACAGACCAACCTGTGCGGCATGCAGCTGAAACCTACGCAACTCGCCGTAGCGTTCGGTTAGGATTAAAAATTCTTTCGTGGATCACACCGCTGCCGTGCGGCTTCAGCGAAGACGGTCCGATACGGTCTTGAGCGTACTTTCGATGGACCATGCGTGGCGGGTGAGGTCGCGCCGTGCGCAGGCACTGGCCTGCAGGAAGTCCGGCAAGAGCGCCGACGAGCGGGGTCGACATTCGGCGACGGCCGAGAGAAGCAGGAAGGCAAGCGGCCCGAGTGTCAGGATCAGCTTGAGACCGACATAGGCTCGGCCGAAGACGCCACGCCGCCGTCGAGGAGAAGACTTTTCGGAGTGCGGCGGGTCGATGCGACGCAACGGCACGCTCCGCTCCGTTGGCTGACCAGAAGCTTCGTCGTCGGCCAGGGGAAAATGCGCGTCTCGGAACCGTTCGAGCTTGCTCGGAGCCATCTCTCTCGTCTCGACCGCAGATCTCGCCACAGTTGCCCGTCTTTCGTAAGGATTCGATGATCGGGTTTGGATGAAATGAATCCTTCCACACCCTGGCGCGCGATTCGGGCGAAGCCTTCGCCACGGTGACAGCCGACCGTGGACTGCTTACTGAGGGAAACCGTCCTCGATAGAGGCGGCTTCATCCGAAGCGTCCTTGCACAGGCGTCCATCGCCCATGATCCAGCGCCCCCTCCGCATCGGCACCCGCGGTAGCCCAATGGCTCTCGCACAGACGGGAATGGTCCGCGACAAGATCGTGGCGGCTAATCCGGGGCTGGAGACAGAGTTGGTGGTGGTCAACACGGTGGCCGACCGCATCCTCGACCGACCGCTCTCCGAGATCGGCGGCAAGGGACTGTTCACGAAGGAACTCGAACAGGCCCTTTTTGCCGACGTGGTCGATGTGGCCGTACATTCGATGAAGGATGTCGAGACCTGGTTGCCCGAAGGGCTGGTCATCGCCTGCATCCTGGAACGGGACGATCCGCGCGATGCTTTCCTCTCTGCGCAAGCGGAGGGTTTTGCCGGCCTTGCGCCGGGCGCCCGCGTCGGCACGTCCTCCCTGCGCCGAGCCGCTCAGGTCCTCATGCGCCGCCCGGACCTGCGCATCGTCCCCATGCGCGGCAACGCCAATACCCGGATGCGCAAGCTTCAGGAGGGCACCTGCGAGGCGACGCTCCTGGCCCTTTGCGGCCTCGAACGCCTTGGTATGGCCGACATGGCACGGAGCGTCCTGGCCGTGGACGAAATGCTCCCCGCCGTGGCGCAGGGCGCACTCGGCATCGAATGCCGGGAGGCGGATTCCGACGTTCGTGCGTTGCTCGCCCCTCTTCGATCCGCCACGGCCACGTCCGAACTCGACGCCGAGCGCGGGCTCCTGGCGGAACTCGATGGATCGTGCCGCACACCCATCGCGGCCCTGGCACGGATCGACGGCGACGTGCTGAACCTCGACGGTCTGTTGTTCCTGCCTGACGGCAGCGCCCATTGGGCGGTCCGCCGTAGGGGCGCGGTATCGGACGCCGCTCGGATCGGACAGGATGCCGGAGCCGAATTGAAACGCGCAGCCGGCGACACCTACGCCAAACATCTGCAATAAGCGGTCTCTCGCTCCAACGGCATCAGTGCCGATCCGGGGTAGGCGCGGCAACTTCGCGCGTTGCGGATAGGAGAGGAACGGTTAATCGCTGATCGGCTACGGTAAGGGTACAGTCCTATACTCTTTGCGGTTCGGGGATACAGATGGATGAGGTCTGCGCCCACCCGTCGTCCCGCTCACCGGTGCTGATCCATCTCGACGGGGATACCCCAGGACGGGAAGAGATCACGGTTGAGCGCCGCGAGGATGCACAAGTGATCGCGGCCCTCCAGGCCCGTATCGAAGACCAGGCCCGCTTCATCGACGCCCAGGCCCTGTCTCTTGCCCACAGCCGTAAGATCTTCGAACGCGCCTCGGCCGTGGCCAGGATCGGAGTGTGGGAATGCCGCCTCGAGGACGAGGTACTGACTTGGACCGATGCCGTCTACCGGATGTTCGACCTGCCGGTGGGCTCCGCGGTGGACCGCGAAACGACCCTGGGCTGCTACAGCCCGGAGTCACGCGTCCGCCTCGACACACTTCGGAGCGAGGCCATCGCCGAGCGTGGCGGCTTTACCCTGGACGCCGAGATCGTAACGGCTTTGGGCAACCGACGCTGGATCCGCCTGACCGCTACGGTGGAATGCGAGGGAGGAATACCGGTCCGCATCTTCGGCATGAAGCAGGACATCACCGAGGAGAAGATTCTCGCCGACCGGACCCGCTATCTCGCGGAGTTCGATACCCTGACGGGCCTGCCCAACCGCACAAGCTTCTACGGCCGCCTCACCCGGATGGACCGACTGGGAGCCCTGCTGCTCCTCGACCTCGACGGCTTCAAACAGGTCAACGACCTTCATGGCCACATGGCCGGCGATGCCTGTCTCGCCGAGGTGGGGCGCCGCCTCAAAGAGACGTGCCGTCACACGGAATTCGTCGCACGCATCGGGGGTGACGAGTTCGGGGTCGTCGTCGGCGCCACCATCGGCACACAGGGCCTCGCGACCCTGGCGAAACGGATCATCGCCGCCATGGTGCCGCCCATCGCCTGGGGGCAGGGGACCTTCACGATCGGCGTCTCCATCGGCATCGCCACGATGGTGAGCCACAGTCCGGAGGACCTCTTCGCAGAGGCCGACATGGCCCTCTATGCGGCCAAGGCGGATGGGCGCGGGACATTCCGCCTAGCCCCTCCGGCGAAATGACGGCGACCGTCTCACGCCGATGCGTGGTGCGATACCAGAGCGGGGGATAGGCCGCGCTCCGCCGCCATCATCCGGGCAAGGGCGACGATCTCGCGGATCTGAAACGGCTTGCGGACCGAGAGGCTTCCTCGAAGTGGCCTGCGATCGAAATAGGCATTCGTCGACGCATAGATGACCGGGCGGTCAGGACGAACCTCGCGGAAGGCGCGAGCCACCGTCCATCCGTCGATCAATCCCGGGAGATTGATATCGGTCAGCAACCAGTCGAAATCGGCACCACGCGTTCTGAGAAGCGTCAGAGCGTCTTCGCCACTGGACGCCGCGACGGCCGTGAGGCCGGCACGCTCGCACTGGATCGTCAACATATCCAGCAGGAGGAAATTGTCCTCGACGATCAGAACGTTCGGTGCGCCACTCATGCCGGCTGTCGACCCTTTCATACATCAACAAATAACTGCATTAATGGTTAAGCTTCCATCAATGGTCGCGTCGATTCGGAGATCGTCGGCGACATGGACGGTGGGTCGTTCAAATACCCTTCGACGATGCGTGAGGCAGCGGTGGAGCACACGTCCGACAAGGGGAGAGGGACGGTCTGCGACGAGGCAACGCTCGCCGAACTCGAGGTTCTTCTCGGGCACGACCATCTGAAACGGCTTCTGTCCCTGCTCGTCGTCGAGATCCGCGTCCGCTTTCCCGCCGGGAACGACGATCGGGCCACTATCGCGCAGGATGCCCATGCTCTGTTGGCATCGAGCGGGTCTCTCGGTTTTCTCGACCTTTCGCGGTGCTGTTCGGTCATCGAACAGGCCTGCCTGAAGGGCGACGACATCGCCATCCCGCTGCAGGAAGGGCGGATCGCCGCCGACCGCGCGCTGACCGCCCTCGCCGTCTTGGGCGCGCGCGAATGATGGCCATCGTGCTCCTTGAGAAGCTCATGGCACGAACCCGTTGCGCCGAAGGCACACCCGCCAAGAGTGCGGAGCGCGCGGCTTATCCGTCGCGTGACTGCCGCATTTGAGGTGCGACACGGATCGTTGCGCAGGTCACGAGGCCATTCTGGGAAATCGAGGTGCCGAGCGTCACATACGGCGACTGGAATTCGGCCTTTGAAACACCCCGTCAAGGTTGACGGAACCTTCGCTTAACCCGCTCGACCTACACAGGTCGCACCACCGAACGGCCCCGTGGGGACGTCCCGGAACCGGACGCCCCGCCCGAGGAGAGCAAGACCATGTCCATGACCGCGCGCTTTCGCGTGTTTCCGCTCGCGGCAGCCCTTTGCGCCGCGCTCAGTGTCGCTGCCTGCACCAACGACAAGGATCTCGCCGACGCCTCGGGTTTTGCAGGCGGCGCCAATACGCCGGGCAGCGCTCAAGACTTCGTCGTCAATATCGGCGACCGCGTCTTCTTCGAATCGGATTCGACCGACTTGACGCCGACTGCCACCGCCACCCTCGACAAACAGGCTCAGTGGTTGCAGCGCTACCCTCGCTACACATTCCTTGTCGAAGGCCATGCCGACGAGCGCGGCACCCGCGAGTACAACTTCTCGCTCGGCGAGCGCCGGGCTCAATCCGTCAAGGACTACCTGTCCTCGCGTGGACTCGCCGCCGGAAGGATGCGGACGGTCTCCTACGGCAAGGAGCGCCCGGTCGCCGTGTGTAACGACATCTCCTGCTGGTCTCAGAACCGCCGCGCCGTGACCGTCCTCGACCGGGGCGCCGGCTCCTGAAGGCGAAGGTGACCTTCGCAGGCGTGGCCCTATTTTTGCCGCGTCCCGGCACATCTGCTATCGGCGGGGCGCTGCCGATGCATCCCCGTCCGATCCGACCACAGGTGCCGATTCCCATGCTCCGCCGCCTGCTTCTCACGGCCACGTTTCTCGCATTCCTCGCCCCTCTGACCGCCGTCGGTCCGGCGGCGGCTCAGGATGCGTCGGAGTTCGTCGTTCGCCTGAACCGCATCGAGAACCAGTCTCGCCAGATGGCGGGTCAGATCGAGACGCTGCAATACGAGAATCGCCAGCTCAAGGAACAGCTTCGCAAGTTCCAGGAGGACGTCGAATACCGGCTGCAGGAAGGCAAGAGTGGCGGTGGAAAGCCTACCGCCCCTCCGTCCGGCACCAATCCCGGACAAGCCAAGCAGCAGAAGCGCAGCGATGCCTTCGACCCGGAGCAGAATCCGGGCCGTCCCGGCGGGCCAATGCAACTCGGCACGACCATCCCCTCCGCCGCCATCGCCGCTGCGCCGTCGTCACGGGGCCCGAGTGTGCCGCCCACCGTGGTCGATGCCGATGACGAGGAGCCTGGCCTGTCTCCTCCCGGCCTGGGCGGCCCCGTCGACCTCACGCCCCCCTCACGCGTGCCCACAACCGGCACGCTGCCGAGCCCGGCACGCCCGATGACCAGCGTGGCCGCGACGACGACGGGTGACGCACGGGCGGATTACGAGACGGCCTACGGCTACATCGCCGGACGGCATTACGAACAGGCGGAGATGAGCCTGCGCCAGTTCATTCAGTCGCATCCGCGCGACGCGCAGGTGCCGTCGGCGACCTACTGGCTCGGTGAGAGCTACCTCCAGCGAAACCGCAACCGCGAGGCGGCCGAGCAGTTCCTGAAGGTCTCCACGGATTACGCGCGCTCGCCCCAGGCGCCGGACGCGATGCTGAAGCTCGGGATCTCGCTGAATGCCCTCGGCGCTCGCGAACAGGCCTGCGCGACCCTCGCGGAACTGGAACGCAAATTTCCTTCCGCCGCACAGGGTGTCCGCCAGAGCGTGGTCCGCGAGCAGAAACGCGCACGCTGCGCCGCTTGAACGCCGCTCCATCGAGTGACGGCATCGATGCGACGCTCGCCGTCGCGCTAATGCCGTATCTCAGGTCCAGCCGCCTTCTCATCGCCGTCTCCGGCGGACCGGATTCCACCGCGTTGATGCATGCGGCCGCCCGGCTCGGTTCGGCGCATCCGATCCAGGTGGCAACGGTGGATCATCGCCTCCGAGCAGAAGGAGGCGACGAGGCCCGGAGCGTCGGTCTCACCGCCAGGTCACTCGGACTGAGCCATCACATCTTGACCTGGGACGGCGACAAGCCGAGCCGTGGTATTCAAGCCGCCGCCCGTCACGCGCGCTACACCCTCCTCGCGGAATGCGCGGGCCGGGTCGGTGCCGATACCATTCTCACCGGTCATACCGCCGACGATCAGGCGGAGACCGTGCTGATGCGGCTTCTCGCCGGAAGCGGTCCGGGGGGGCTCGCCGGGATGCGGCGCGAACGCGACCTCGCGCCGGGAATGCGCCTAGCGAGGCCCTTCCTCGATATCCCGAAGGCGGACCTCGTCGCCTACTGCGCTGCCCATGGGCTGGTTTCCGCGCGCGATCCCTCGAATGTGGATGAGCGCTTCGCGCGCGCGCGCCTGCGCCGCCTCATGCCCGATCTCGCGGCGGAAGGCCTCAGCCCCGAGCGGCTCCGCCGCCTCGCCGCCCGCATGGCTCGCGACGACGACGCGTTACGCGACGCCGCCTGCGCCGCCTTCACCGCACTCCGCATCACCGCAGATGCCGTCGTATTGGATGCCCCTCCGCTGGCGGCTTTGCCGGATGCGATCCTCATCCGCGTTGTCGGACTCGCATTGCACGAGGCTGGCGGGGGAGGGGCAATTCGCCTCGAACGCCTGGAACGTCTCGTCGTCGACGGTCTCCGGCCGGCCCTCGTTGCAGGCACCGCCATGCGGAGGACCCTTCGCGGCATCCTCGTCGATCTGAACGCGGAGGGCGCCCTCTCCTTACGCACAGCCCCGCCCCGGCGGTCTCCATCTTAGGGGCGCGCTCACCTTTCCCCTGACTGGCTTGCCGCAGGCTGGCCCGATTTACTTGGCAAGGGGGGCGGCACTGCCTACATTGCCGACATGTATCCGCGTGATCCGTCCACCAAACGCGGGACCGGACGCCCCCAGGGATTGATCGATGAACCCGAACTTCCGCAACTTTGCCTTGTGGGTCGTCATCTTCCTGCTCGTGCTGGCGCTCGTCACCTTGTTCCAGAATCCGGGACATCGCGGCGGCGGCAGCGAGATCGCCTATAGCCAGCTTCTGAACGATGCCGATTCCGGCAAGATCCAGACGGTGGTGATCTCCGGGCAGGACGTGAGCGGTACCTATGTCGGTGGTGGCAATTTCACCTCCTACGCGCCCAACGATCCGAACTTGGTGTCCAAGCTTCAGAGCAAGGGCGTGCAGATCACCGCGCGTCCCCCCTCGGACAACACGCCCTGGTTCATTCAGCTGCTCGTGAGCTGGCTGCCCATCCTCGTCTTCATCGGCGCCTGGATCTTCCTGAGTCGCCAGATGCAGTCGGGTGCCGGGCGCGCCATGGGCTTTGGGAAGTCGAAGGCCAAGCTTCTTACCGAGGCGTCGGGCCGCGTGAGCTTCGACGATGTCGCCGGCGTCGAGGAAGCCAAGGAAGACCTGCAGGAGATCGTCGAGTTCCTGCGCGATCCCCAGAAGTTCCAGCGTCTCGGCGGCCGCATTCCGCGCGGTGTGCTCCTCGTCGGCCCTCCCGGCACGGGTAAGACCCTCATTGCCCGTGCGGTGGCGGGCGAGGCCAACGTGCCGTTCTTCACGATCTCGGGCTCCGACTTCGTCGAGATGTTCGTCGGCGTCGGCGCGTCGCGTGTCCGCGATATGTTCGAGCAGGCGAAGAAGAACGCACCCTGCATCATCTTCATCGACGAGATCGACGCAGTCGGCCGCCATCGCGGTGCCGGCCTGGGCGGTGGCAACGACGAACGCGAGCAGACCCTGAACCAGCTCCTCGTGGAGATGGATGGGTTCGAGGCCAACGAGGGCGTGATCATCATCGCGGCCACGAACCGCCCTGACGTGCTCGACCCCGCCCTGCTGCGTCCGGGTCGGTTCGATCGTCAGATCATGGTGCCGAATCCCGACGTCGTCGGCCGTGAGCGCATCCTGCGTGTCCACGTCCGCAAGGTGCCCTTGGCACCGGATGTCGACCTCAAGGTCATCGCGCGCGGCACCCCGGGCTTCTCCGGCGCCGACCTGATGAACCTCGTCAACGAATCCGCTCTCCTCGCGGCCCGTCGTGGTAAGCGAATCGTCACGATGCACGAGTTCGAAGACGCCAAGGACAAGGTGATGATGGGTGCCGAGCGGCGCACTCTGGTCATGACCGAGGATGAGAAGCGGCTCACCGCCTATCACGAGGGCGGCCATGCCATCGTCGCCTTCAACGTGCCGGCCACCGATCCCGTCCACAAGGCGACGATCATTCCGCGCGGCCGGGCGCTCGGCATGGTCATGCAGCTGCCGGAACGCGACAAGCTGTCCATGAGCTTCGAGCAGATGACCTCCCGTCTTGCCATCATGATGGGCGGCCGCATCGCCGAGGAGATGACCTTCGGTGCCGACAAGGTGACTTCGGGCGCCCAGTCGGACATCGAGCAGGCGACCCGTCTCGCCCGCATGATGGTGACCCGGTGGGGCTTCTCTCCTGAGCTCGGTACCGTGGCCTACGGCGAGAACAACGACGAGGTCTTCCTCGGCATGTCCATGGGCCGTCAGCAGACGGTTTCCGAGGCCACCGCCCAAAAGATCGACGCCGAGGTTCGCCGTCTCGTCGAGACCGGCCTCGAGGAAGCCCGTCGCATCCTCGGTGAGCACAAGGACGATCTCGAAGCGCTCGCCCAGGGGCTCCTCGAATACGAAACCCTTTCGGGGGACGAAATCAAGAACCTGATCGCAGGAAAGCCGCCGATCCGCGATGCGGGCGATGGACCGGCGCCTATTCGCGGTTCTTCCGTCCCCTCCGCTGGTCGCGGCCGTCCGCGGGACAGCGAGGGTGGGTTGGAGCCCCAACCACAGGCGTGACGCCCACGTGATCACTCTACGAAGATAACAAAGCGGCGAGGGCGACCTCGCCGCTTTTCTTTTGGTTGCCAAAGCCCAATCCGGACGGCATCGCGGATCGACCATATGGCGAGGCGCGGTTCGGCCGTGTCCATCGTCGCGATAAGGCGCCACTGTCCGTCGTCAGATGATTTGGGACATTCTGCGAAGTTCAGGAGCGGAGGCTCTGGTCCATCTGGGGTAAGAGGTTAGGCGGCCTGCGCGTGGTGGCGCAAGCGGCAGATCGGAANCACTGTCCGTCGTCAGATGATTTGGGACATTCTGCGAAGTTCAGGAGCGGAGGCTCTGGTCCATCTGGGGTAAGAGGTTAGGCGGCCTGCGCGTGGTGGCGCAAGCGGCGATCCATGAGGGTCTGGCGCTTGATGCGTTCCCGCTCGGCCAGGATCCCTTCGCCGCGTCCGAAGTAGACGTCAGCGGGCGTGAGGTTGCTCAGGCTCTCATGGGCTCGGGCATGGTTGTAGTGTTCGACGAAGTCGGCAACCTGCGTCTCCAGTTCGCCGGGCAAGTAGGCGTGTTCGAGCAGGATGCGGTTCTTGAGCGTCTGATGCCAACGCTCGATCTTGCCCTGCGTTTGAGGATGGCATGGCGCACCGCGGATGTGAGTCATGCCCCGGCTGCCGAGCCAGTCAGCCAGGTCGCTGGCGACGTAGCTCGGCCCATTGTCGGAGAGCAGGCGTGGCCGATGCATCACCCGCGCCTGATCGAGCCCAGCCGCACCCAGCGCCAGGTCGAGCGTGGCGGTGACGTCGCTGGCCTGCATCGTCGTGCACAGCTTCCAGGCCACGATGTAGCGTGAGAAGTCGTCCAGCACCGTCGACAGGTAGTACCAGCCCCAGCCAACGACCTTCAGGTAGGTGAAGTCCGTCTGCCAAAGCTGATTGGGCGCGGTGGTCTTATCGCGGAACTCGTCGGCGGCCTTGATGACGATATAGGCCGGGCTGGTGATCAGGTCCTGAGACTTGAGCAACCGGTAGACGGTCGCTTCCGAGACGAAGTAGCGACGCTCGTCTGTGAAGCGCACCGCCAGCTCACGCGGACTGAGTTCAGGCTGCTCCAGAGCCAGGGCAACGATCTGCTCGCGGATCTCCGCAGGCAGGCGGTTCCAGACCCGGCTCGGCCGCGAGGGATGGTCATTCAACGCCTCGGGGCCGCCGCGCTGGTAGGCGTCGTACCACCGGTAGAACGTCGAGCGCGTGATGCCGAGCTTGTCCAGGGTGGTACGTACCGGCAGGTGGGATTGCTCGACGAGCCGGATGATCTCCAGCTTCTCGGGGGCCGGGTACCTCATGCTTCGTCGCCCCCAGCCCCGCTCATGCTTTTTTTAAGCAGACGGTTCTCCAGGACGAGATCAGCTACGACCTCCTTCAGCGCTCCCGTCTCGCGGCGCAGATCCCGCACCTCGTCCGTCGTTGCCGCACGCGCCGTGTCGCCGGACAGGCGCTTCTTGCCAGCCTCCAGGAACTCCTTGGACCAGCCGTAGTACATCGAGGCGGCGATCCCCTCACGTCGGCACAACTCGGCGATGCTGTCCTCGCCACGCAAGCCTTCCAGCACCACGCGGATCTTCTCCTCGGAGGAGAACTGCCGACGTGTGGCCCGACGAATGTCCTTGATCACCGCTTCTGCCGGCTTCTTGGCCGGTCCGGATGTCTGCTTCATCTTCGCTCCTTAGGGGCTACGATGAACCAGCCATCCTCCGTTCGTGAAGACCCTCAATCTGTCCCACAGGTGCTGACGTCGGACA